>CAZEPO010000240.1:0-2626 GCA_964514125.1 uncultured Lachnospiraceae bacterium | reverse complement strand
TCCATCGGATGCAAACAATCGTAAAAATCACTCCACACACAAAAGCTGCAATCCCGACTACCACATACTCGCTGACTTCTCCGCGGATTATTACCGAACCAAATCCTTCTGGTACCTCTACAATTCCCAATGTCGAGACATTCTGCAGCAGCATTCCAATTCCGATCAAAAGCATCATATTCATTGCAGTCAGACAGTAACAATGCCTTTTCCTGTATCTTTTCCGCTTTCTGTCTGTCCTGCGGCGTATCTCCTGCAGCCACAATTCTGTTTTTTCATTCATACACAATTTCCTTTCTATTTTCTGTCTTCATTCATCTTCTATTTATTAAAAGACAAAAAAACGGGAATCCTTTCACTTCTATTTAAATTTTTTAAAAAAATTTAAAAAATAAGCTGCTCCAACCGGAACAGCTCAAAATGATACATTCTTATAAAGAAAGTTTTAATTTTGGAATAATCTTCCTAAGTCCAAACAAAACAAGGATCAGCAGGGATGGAAACAGATAGCCTGCCAGCTGCCACGCTCCATCTGCTGTGATCAGCAGATTGTAGATGCCATGAAATCCGACACAGGCACCCAGCACTGCAACGGTACCTGTCACCATCAGCCACTTTCTGCAGAACACATAGGATATGCCGAATCCGGAAAAGATACCGCATAAAATATGGAGTGCACCTGCGGAGATGCCTCGTATCAGCAGAAAATGAAAGTTGGCAGCTCCATTTTCTGTCAAATAGCAGACATTTTCCAGCGTAGCAAAACCTACACCGATCGCAATCGCTGCAAACGGCAGCTTTTGTGGCTGCGGCTCAAAGATCAGGAAGAAAAACAGCAGCGGCAAAAGTTTCATCAGCTCCTCGCACACCGGTGTGATCTCCACCGTAGTCTGAACAGATGTCGCACCGTAGTAGCCCATAAAGAAACTGCTGACATATGCAGAAAGTACACACATTCCCATACCGATGATGACAAACAGCGTAAACATACGCGAATCTTTTTTTGTAAAAACCATCGACAGGATCATTGGAATTGCAATACAGATAAAGATATTCTCAATGTAAGTCATCTCGCACCTCCCGATAGATCAAAGGCAGCATCCCCGCAAAAGACAGTGTCAGTGCAATATCTACCGCAAAATACAAATTAAAATGTCTAAAATCCGGCATCCGCCATGAAACAACATACAATACAATCTGTAATGCTATGATGATCAGAAACTGAAGATCGGTTCTCCAGCCAGGCATTTTTCTGATCAATCGCAGTGCTGATATATAAATGGTCGCACCCATGATTACCGCACAAAGATCTGACAGAACCTGTGATGGTCCTAAAATATGATATCTTGTAATATACCACACTGCCCAGGCCGTTGCTAATGCAGGAATGGCCGAAAACGAAACCTTCATTTTTTCTGAGCGAAGAATCTGCAATGACAGATAAAACAGATACGAAGCTCCCCAGGAAACCTCTGCCACATAAAAAATCTGCGGTACCGTCCCCATGATCACGATATGCAAAAGCCAGTATATCGTTCCCATAGCAAAACAGATATATGCAAAGGACAGGATCAACAGCCGTCGTTCCTTCATGCGCAAAGCCAACACAACAGCTGTCACAAACGACAGACTCAGAACGATTGCCTGAAAGAGATTATCGAGCACTTCAAAATTCATCTTCATTCTCCTTTTGTGCTTTCTCGTCCTGACTGCGCCGCAGCTGATACAGCAAAACTGTCACCGTAATTCCTAGCAGAAAACAAAACAAGCCCATCACGATATATCCAAGTGTATCTGTCGACCCGATCAGGCTGGCGGCACCTGATGCATGTATTATCGTATTAGTCTGAAACGTACCGATCACTTCCGGCATCAAAAAACCGATTCCTACAATCAGAAACAGGGAAGCTGCCATACAGAGTGCGTCTGCCGCAGTACGCTGTTTTTGTACCTTCTGCTTTTTGAGTTCTGCCGTTCTATTTTGGATCAGCTTAACGCGTTCTTCAGTTGTCCTCATAGACGAATCCCTCCTTTTCCAATATTTTTTTCAGACTCTGTTTTCCTCTATAGACAAGATTTGTGATCTGCTGCTCGTTCTTGCCCATGACAAGAGCCGTATTCTGATAACTCAGCCCCTCAAAATAGACCAGATAAACCGCTTCGCGGTACTCTGGCTTGATCTGCTCCATCGCCTGATAGAGCTGTCGATTTCGCTCATTCTGAAAAAGTGCAGTTTCTGCCAGCGCATCACTTTTGAGTTCGAACGGAAGCTCTTCTAAACGCAAAAATAAAAACCGATGCTTCTGTCTGTGCCGAAATGCCAGATTTCGAGCAGTTTTGAACAGATATGCCTTGAATGCGCCTTCACCTTTGATTGGACGCTCCTTCGCAAACAGCAGAGAAAATGCTTCGATCATCAAATCCTCTGCTTCATGAATATCCTGAATATAATTATTTATGTACAAAGTCAGCGGATTGCCGTAGCGTTCTACGAGCGGAGTCGCAGCTTCAGCATTGCCGTCAATATATCGTTTATATAAAATTTCATCGGAAAGCATAAAACTTGTACTCCTTTCCATTCTACTATTATTTCTACCATATTCGCCAAAATTTGTAAAGCGGACAC
>CAZEPO010000239.1:0-2674 GCA_964514125.1 uncultured Lachnospiraceae bacterium | reverse complement strand
TGATGTAAAGACAATCTCCAAAGCACCGGGAGTAGGAGGCAAGACGGCACAGAAACTGATTCTGGAGCTGAAGGACAAGCTGAAGCTGGAAGATGCCTTTGAGAAAAAGCTGGCTTCTTCTGCAATGACAGGCGCAGAGACGGTCAGCAACGATGCCAGATCAGAAGCAGTACAGGCTTTGACGGCACTTGGCTATTCCAACAGCGATGCATTGCGTGCAGTCCGCAAGGCGGGTATCACAGAGGAGATGGATACGGAGACCATCTTGAAGCTTGCACTGAAGCAGCTGTCATTTTTATGATAGCAGGGGTGCAATAGGAGCAGAAAAGCGGGAGAAAGGAACACTATGGCAAAAAGAATTATCACAACCGATACGACGGAGGAGGATATTCGGATTGAGCCGGGGCTTCGTCCGCAGTATCTGAACGAATATATCGGACAGGAAAAAGCAAAAAATACGCTGAAAATCTTTATCGAGGCAGCCAGACGGCGCAGTGATTCACTGGATCATGTGTTGTTTTATGGCCCGCCTGGACTTGGAAAGACGACGCTGGCCTGTATTGTGGCCAATGAAATGGACGTCAACATCAAGATCACGTCAGGTCCGGCAATCGAAAAACCGGGCGAGATGGCAGCAATCCTCAACAATCTGCAGGAGGGAGATATTCTCTTTGTAGATGAGATTCACCGCCTGAACCGGCAGGTAGAGGAAGTGCTTTATCCTGCAATGGAAGACTTTTCAATCGACATTATGATCGGCAAGGGAGCGGCAGCGCGTTCGATCCGTTTGGATCTGCCGCATTTTACGCTGATCGGTGCTACGACCAGAGCTGGTATGCTGACTGCTCCGCTGCGGGATCGTTTTGGCGTGGTCAACCATCTGGAGTTTTATACAGAGAAGGAGCTGCAGACGATCGTGACGCGTTCTGCCGGAGTACTTGGTGTGGAGATTGACACACGGGGGGCACTTGAGATTGCCAGACGTTCCCGTGGTACACCGCGTCTGGCAAATCGTATGCTGAAGCGGGTGCGCGATTATGCGCAGGTGCGTTATGATGGAAAAATCACGTCTGAGATTGCATCAGAAGCATTGGATCTTCTCGAAGTAGACAGGTATGGTTTAGATGCGCTTGACCGCAGTATTCTGGAGATTATGATTGACAAATTTGGCGGTGGTCCAGTCGGTCTGGATACACTGGCTGCAGCAATCGGAGAGGATTCCGGTACGATCGAAGATGTATATGAGCCGTATCTGATCAAAAATGGCTTTATCAATCGGACACCGAAAGGCCGCGTTGCAACGGAGTTTGCATACAATCATCTGGGAAAAAGCAAATAAATGTTGTAATTCCTGACGTTTTGATTTATGATATTAGAAATATGTACTGGAAGGAAGGGCATTTATGTCATCCAAGAATAAAACACAAGTGATCATAGCAGGCAAAATCTATACGCTCAGCGGTTATGAAAGTGAAGATTATCTGCAGAAGGTAGCAGCGTATCTGAATTCAAGAATCACAGAATTCAAGAGCATGGACGGATACCACAAGCTTTCACCGGATATGCGGAATATTCTGCTTAATCTGAATACAGCAGATGATTATTTCAAGATGAAGAAAAAAGTAGAAGATCTGGAACGGGAATTGTCTGAAAAGGACAAAGAAGTATATGAGTTCAAGCACGACCTGATCGAGACCCAGATCAAACTGGAAAATGCAGAGAAAGAAGTAAAATCTCTGGAAGATATGAACGCGAAGCTGCAGAGGGAGACATTTCATCTGGAGCTGCAGTTGAAGAATAAGAATAAACATTAGAGAATGGTTGCAATCATTTGCATATACTTTCGTCTTGCAATGGAAGAAGTTATGGAGATATTGCAGCCTGTTTTTTATAAACCAGTTCTGCCATAGCCGCAGACATTAGCTTTGTAAGCAGCGGTTTGTGGCTTGCTGGCTGACCTGGTTCATGTACACTGACAGAAACATGACAGAAAGATCAAGGAGGAAACTATGATAGAATTACTTGCACCTGCGGGCTCAGCAGAGAGTCTGCGCGCTGCGGTCAATGCCGGAGCAGATGCAGTGTATATAGGAGGCAGTATGTTTGGTGCCAGAGCGTATGCGGACAATCCGGACGAGCAGACGCTGATCGAAGGCATCGAATTCTGTCACCTGCATGGACGCAAACTATACATGACAGTCAATACACTTTTGAAAGAAAAAGAACTTCAGAGCAGTCTGTACGATTATCTGCTGCCTTACTATGAAAATGGTGTAGACGGTTTGATCGTGCAGGATTTTGGTGTCGTTCAGTTTGTGCAGGAGCAGTTTCCGGGACTGGAAGTCCATGCGAGCACACAGATGACTGTGACAGGTGCAGACGGAGCCAGACTGCTGCAGCAGCAGGGGATTACCAGAGTTGTCCCGGCGAGAGAACTTTCGCTTCAGGAAATCCGTCAGATCATAGAGGAGACCGGGATTGAGGTCGAGACCTTTATTCATGGGGCAATGTGTTACTGTTATTCCGGTCAGTGTCTGCTCAGCAGCATGATCGGCGGAAGAAGCGGCAACAGAGGCCGCTGTGCACAGCCATGCCGTTTGCCTTATACGCTGGCAGAAGTACAGCCGAAACAGAAAGGCAGTCCATATCTTCTGAGTATGAAGGATATGTGTAC
>CAZEPO010000238.1:0-2746 GCA_964514125.1 uncultured Lachnospiraceae bacterium | reverse complement strand
GAGCAACGCATTCGTAATGCGTAGGTCGTGGGTTCGAGTCCCATTTTCGGCTTTTTTTATTGCAATATAATAGTTTGTAAATTATAAGATGTAAGAGATGTTTATTTAAGCCTAGCATTCTAACTGTTGGGTTTGAATAAACATCTTTTCTTTTGTAAAAATAAAATAATTCTATTAAGAAAAAGTAAAATTGCATCAGTTTTATTGAATGCCCGTATCCAGTATGATAAAATTATGACAAAGAATTCGTGAAACAAATGAGAAAAGCAGGAGATGACAGCATGAAGAATATATTGTTTTATCTGGTACCGAAAAGTGACGTGATGTTTCTGTATGATGATTATTCAGTACGGCAGGCCATGGAGAAAATGGAGTTTCATAAATACAGTTCAGTACCGATCATTAATCGGGATGGCCGATATGTAGGAACTTTGACAGAAGGGGACATTCTTTGGGAACTGAAAAAGCGTGAAAATGTGAATCTTCAGGAGCTTGAGGAGATAAAGATCAAATCGCTTCCCCGGAAACGTGATAATGAACCGATCAATATCAATTGCAATATAGATGATTTGATCATGACTTCTATGAATCAGAATTTTGTGCCGGTTATTGATGATAATCGGATTTTTATTGGAATTATTACAAGAAAAAGTATTATTGAATACTATTATAAAAAGCACAAATCGGAATGAGCTTTCAAAAGCCCTTGAATTCTTTACAAAAATATGATATTCTGTAAAAAATATGTAATAATTCAAGGAGTGGAAAATCCAATGAACAGAAAAATAGGTCTGCTTTTGCTGAGCATCTTTTTGCTGACCGGTGTATTTGGCAGTCAGGTGATTACACATGCAGCAGAAACAACATCGAGTGCAGCGGAACAAAAGGCAGCAGAAACAAAGAGTAAGAAAAAGACAGGCTGGAAGAAATCCGGTAAATATTATTACTACTATAATACCTCCGGCAAGATGGTGACAGGCTGGAAAAAGATTAATGGACAATACTACTATTTTTTGAAGAAAAAAACAGGAGATGCACCAAAGGGCAGCAGAGCAGTAGGATTCTGTACAATTGGTACGAAGACGTTTTATTTTTCTGCCAGCGGAGTACTGCAGACTGGATGGCAGTCGATTGAGGGGAAAAATTATTATTTTAAGAAAAATGGCAAAGCCGGGACCATTGGTATGATGGCGACGGGGCTGCAGACGATCAGCGGCGGCCGTTTCCTTATGGGAACAGATGGAAGTGCTGCGGTTGGATGGACAACCTACAAAAAGAAGACATATTTTTTCAGCAACAGCAAGAAACTCGGCATACGCGGACGCGCGATTACCGGTTGGAAAAAGATTGGAAAATATAAATATTATTTTAACAAATCCGGTGTTATGCAGAAAAATTGCTGGATCAGCAAGAAGTATTATCTGGACGGCGACGGTCATATGATGACAAGTACAGTTACTCCGGATGGATATGTAGTCAATGCCTCTGGTGTGAAGGTTCGGGTTGCGAAGGGCTGGATCAAGTCAGGTGGGCAGTATTATTATTATGTGAATGGTAAAATGACGACCGGCTGGAAAACGATCAGCGGAAATCGATATTATTTTTCAGAAGACGGAGTACGTCAGAATGGCTGGATTCAGGTGGATGGAGCAACGTATTATCTGAAGAGCTGCAAGCTGCAGACTGGATGGCAGAAGATTGACGGTCATTATTATTATCTTGGCACAGACGGCAGAATGGCAGTCAATACGACGGTTGACGGCGTTGCAATCGGAAGTGACGGGATTGCAGACAAGACTCCGACGGCATCAAATACACGTGTTTTGATCATTGCAGGACATGGACAGGGCGATGTCGGTGCCAAGGGCGTATATGGAAATACGATTTATTATGAATATAACTATACAAGAGAATTTGCATCACTGATTTATGATCAGCTGAAGGCTGTGGGCGGTAATCTGACAGTTGAGATGTATGATCAGAATTATGACTGTTATCAGGTGCTTTCCGGCAAAAAGACAGGACCGGAACCGGTTCTGAAAAATTATGATTACATATTGGAGATTCACTTTAATGCTACGGCAGAATCCAGCAAGGATTCCAAAGGTGACGGTAAGTATAAGGGAATCGGCATGTATGTGAACTCGGCGAAAAGCAACAAGACGCTGGATCGCAATATTGTCAATGCAATCGCCAATACGGGATTCAAAGTATGGGGCGGCGGTGTCCTGACTTCCTCCACGCTGTTTAATGCCAAAACATGTCAGGCAGCAGGGGTTTCTTATGGTCTGCTGGAAACGGCGTTTATCGATGACAAGGATGATATGAAATTTTACAATGCGAATAAGAAGGCAATGGCGAAGGCAGCAGCGAATGCAATTGCAGCATATTTTAAATGATCGTTTTACTTTACCACTTTAATGTAAAATTTCATCAAAGCATTGACAAACGAAAGAACTGCTGATAGAATGTGTAGAAAGCTTGAAACAGGGGTAGATGCATATGAAAAAGCGTGTTTTATCATTGTTAGTAGATAATACATCTGGTGTGCTGAGCCGTATATCTGGTCTGTTCAGCCGACGTGGCTACAACATAGACAGTCTCAGTGTAGGTGAAACAGCAGATCCGCGTTACTCTCGTATGACGATCGTGGCGAGTGGAGATGTTCTGACACTTGATCAGATTACAAAACAGCTGGCGAAGCTCATCGATGTGGCGGATATCAAGATTTTGGAGCCGGATGCCA
>CAZEPO010000237.1:0-2749 GCA_964514125.1 uncultured Lachnospiraceae bacterium | reverse complement strand
ACATCGCCAAGTGCATCTTTTGCCAGTTTGCTCTTGAGCGCTTCATTCTCACTTGCGACTGCCTTCAGTTCTGCCTGAAGTGCTGCTATCTTCTCCAGAAGGTTTGCCGGAGTCGTCTTCAGAAGCTTCGCTGCCTCATGCAGTTCTTCCTCTGTCTTTTTGTAGTATGCAAATACACCGTCACCTGTCAGTGCTTCGATACGGCGTACACCTGCTGCAACACCAGACTCAGAAATCAGCTTGAACGTAGCGATCTGTGCGGTATTGGATACATGTGTACCACCACAGAGCTCTTTTGAGAAGTCGCCCATGGATACCACACGAACTTCATCGCCGTATTTCTCACCAAACAGAGCCATTGCACCTGTTTTTTTGGCATCTTCAATGCTCATCACGCGTGTCTCAACCGGAAGTCCTGCTGCGATCTCGCGGTTAACGATTGACTCAACCTCTGCCATCTCTTCTGCTGTCATTGCCTGGAAATGTGCAAAGTCAAAACGCAGACGATCTGGTGTAACAAGAGAACCCTTCTGCTCTACATGTGCACCAAGAACAGTCTTCAGTGCTTTCTGAAGCAGATGAGTCGCACTATGGTTCTTGCAGGTATTGGCTCTGCCTGCTGCATCTACAGTCAGTGTAACCTTCTCGCCATTGCGGATCATACCCTCTGCCATATAGCCTACATGACCATATTTGCCGCCGAGCAGCTGAATCGTATCCTCTACTACAAAACGGCCTGACGCACATTCGATGACACCCTTGTCGCCTGTCTGTCCGCCCATTGTTGCATAGAACGGAGTCTGCTTGGTGAATACAGTACCGTGAACGCCTTCGGTCAGTGCTTCTGTCAGCTCAGTATCTGTCGTCAGCACTGTGATCTCTGATTCACAGGTCAGATGTTCATAACCTACAAACTCTGTGGTCACTTCCGCGGAAATCTCATCGTAAACTGTCGCATCAGCTCCCATATAATTCGTCGTACCGCGTGCTTTTCTCGCTTTCTGACGCTGTTCTTCCATGCACGCTTTAAAGCCGTCTTCATCGATCGCATAACCTTTCTCTTCCAGAATCTCTCTGGTCAGATCCAGCGGGAATCCATAAGTATCGTAAAGCAGGAACGCATCCTTGCCTTCCAGTGTCTTCGCACCGCTCTTTTCAAGCTCTGCTTCCATCTCAGCCAGAATATTCAGACCCTGGTCGATCGTTCTGCTGAAATTCTCTTCCTCCTGAGCCAGAACCTTGAAAATAAAGTCTTTCTTCTCTTCAAGCTCCGGATAGCCGTCTTTGGATCCTGCGATCACAGTCTCGCTCAGCTTGGAAAGGAAGCTTCCCTCGATACCGAGCATTCTGCCGTGACGTGCTGCACGACGGATCAGACGGCGCAGTACATAGCCGCGGCCTTCATTGGTCGGCATGATACCGTCAGAGATCATAAATGTCGCAGAACGGATATGGTCAACGATCAGACGGATGGAAACATCCTTCTTCTCATCTTCTTTGTAAACTGCATGAGCAAATTCACAGACACGGTCACGCAGCGCGTACATCGTATCTACATCAAAAATGGAATCTACGTCCTGTACAACTACAGCCAGACGCTCCAGGCCCATACCTGTATCGATATTCTTCTGCTGCAGCAGCTCATAATTGCCCTTGCCATCATTTTCGAACTGGGTAAATACGTTGTTCCATACTTCCATATAACGGTCGCAGTCGCAGCCTACAGTACAGCCCGGTTTGCCGCAGCCATATTTTTCACCGCGGTCATAGTAAATCTCAGAACACGGACCGCACGGACCAGCACCATGCTCCCAGAAGTTGTCCTCTTTGCCAAAGCGGAAAATGCGCTCTTCCGGAATGCCGATCTGATCGTGCCAGATGTTCCATGCCTCATCATCTTCCAGATAAACAGACGGATACAGTCTCTCCGGATCCAGACCGACTACCTCAGTCAGGAACTCCCAAGACCATGCGATCGCTTCTTTTTTGAAATAATCTCCAAAGGAGAAGTTTCCAAGCATCTCAAAAAAGGTACCGTGACGTGCTGTCTTTCCTACATTCTCGATATCACCTGTACGGATACATTTCTGACAGGTCGCTACTCTCTTCTTCGGCGGAATCTCCGCACCGGTAAAGTAAGGCTTCAGCGGTGCCATACCTGCATTGATCAGAAGCAGACTCTTGTCATTGTGCGGCACCAGTGAAAAGCTGTTCATAACCAGATGATCTTTGCTTCTGAAGAAGTCAAGATACATCTTACGCAACTCGTTAACTCCGTATTTTTTCACAATCATTCCTCCAACGTTTTCTCTTATTCGCCAACTGCCTCAGAAGCTTTCTTGGCGTCTTTGTGATCCCGCAGCTTCTTGCCGCAGAAAATTGCAGCCAGGGAAACTCCAGCCAGTACAATAAGTTTTATAAACTGAACAATAAATTCATTAAAAAATGCTGCCATAATTTCCTTCCTTTCTATAATAATGCTGCGTATTATTTTCTCAAGAATTCCATATAAAATGGTTCAAGACTAACTTTTATGATACCACAGCACTTTTTGCATTTCAAGCCCTTTTGCACTGTGAATCTATGGTTACATTTGGATTATTTTGTCTTCGATCAGATCCGCTCCATCCGCCGCTGTCGTAGCAAGGCGGTCACAGCGTTCGTTCTCCGGGTGTCCGTCATGTCCTTTGACCCAGATGAATTTGATCTGGTGCGGACGTGCTGCTTCCAGAAGCCGCTTCCAGAGATC
>CAZEPO010000236.1:0-2758 GCA_964514125.1 uncultured Lachnospiraceae bacterium | reverse complement strand
AAAACAGAAGGTCCGCTGGATCTCCGCATGAATCCGCAGAAGGGAGTCAGTGCGGCAGAGCGTCTGAAGAAAGTAGGTCGGGAAGAACTGTTGGGTATGCTGATCGAAAATGCAGACGAGCCGTATGCAGAGCAGATCACAAAGACTATTCTGAACTGGCGCAAGAAAGGCAGAGCAATCGAGACTACGACCAATCTGAAAGATGCGATCGAAGAAGCGCTTTCTTTCCTGCCGGAAAAAGAGCGCAAAGAGGCAGTCAAAAAATCCTGCCAGCGCACCTTTCAGGCACTGCGCATCGATGTAAACAGCGAATTTGAGGTGCTGTATGCATTTCTGGAAAAACTTCCGCAGGTACTTGCACCGAATGGCCGCGTGGCGATCCTGACTTTCCATTCCGGAGAGGACAGACTGGTGAAGCAGGCATTCAAAGAGGGACAGAGAGCTGGGCTTTACAGCGAAATCTGCCGCGATGTGATCCGGCCTTCCGCTGAGGAATGTGCACGCAACAGCCGCGCCAAATGTACAAAAATGCGCTGGGCAGTGCGCAGCGACAGCTGATACATTTACTGAAAATAGCACGAAAAAAAGTACAAAGTTTGTGAAATCGGCGATTTACCGAAAGGTGTTATCTGTGTTAAAGTTAATAAGACTAGTTAACTGTTGATAAACAAACACAAAGGAGACATAAAATGGGCGGTTTTTTTGGAGTTGCTTCAAAAAATGATTGTGTACTTGAATTGTTTTATGGTGTAGATTATCATTCGCATCTTGGAACTCGGCGTGGCGGAATGGCAGTGTATGGAGAGCAGGGCTATCAGCGTGCAATCCACAATATTCAGAACTCACCGTTTCGTACCAAGTTCGACCGTGATGTAGCAGAGATGGAAGGAAATATCGGAATTGGCTGTATTTCAGACTTTGAACCGCAGCCGCTGCTGATCCAGTCCCATCTTGGCAGTTTTGCGATCACGACAGTCGGCAAGATCAACAATATGGATCAGCTTTTGCGCTATGTCTACGAAAATGGCAATACGCATTTTCAGGAGATGAGCGGCGGAAGTATCAATCCCACGGAACTGGTGGCATCACTGATCTGCAAAAAGGACAGCATTACGGAGGGAATCCGTTATGTACAGGAAATCGTGGACGGCTCCATGACCATGCTTTTGATGACGCGTGAAGGGCTGTATGCTGCCCGTGACCGGTATGGCAGAACACCGCTTGTGATTGGACGCAAAAAAGATGCGTACTGTGTCTCTTTTGAAAATTTTGCTTACATAAATCTTGGCTATGAAGACTATAAGGAACTCGGACCGGCAGAGATCGTATACATTACATCGGACGGTGTGGAAGTGATGGCGCCGCCACAGAAAGAAATGCGGATCTGCTCCTTCCTCTGGGTTTATTATGGATATCCGACGTCCGGCTATGAGGGGATCAACGTCGAGGAAATGCGTTACCGATGCGGTGCAACTCTTGCGAAGCGTGACAAAGGTCTGGTAGAGCCGGATCTGGTAGCAGGCGTGCCGGATTCCGGTATCGCACATGCAGTCGGCTATGCCAACGAGTCCGGTATTCCGTTTGCGAGACCGTTTATCAAATATACGCCGACCTGGCCGCGTTCATTTATGCCGACTCAGCAGAGTCAGCGTAATCTGATCGCCAAGATGAAACTGATTCCGGTCAAATCACTGATCAAGGACAAAAAGCTGCTGCTGATCGATGACTCGATCGTGCGTGGTACTCAGCTTGGTGAGACGACAGAATTTCTGTACCAGAGCGGTGCGAAGGAAGTACATGTCCGCCCTGCATGTCCGCCGCTTCTGTACGGCTGCAAATATCTGAATTTCTCACGTTCCAAATCGGAGATGGATCTGATCACACGCAGAGTCATCCGGGAAAAAGAAGGCGACAATATTTCAAACGAACTGTTGGCAGAATACGCAGATCCGACCAGCCCAAAATATGCGGCGATGCTTGAAGAGATCCGCAAAAAACTCAACTTTACGACACTTCATTATCACAGACTGGACGATCTCGAAGAATCAATTGGTATCGGTCCGTGTAAGCTGTGTACCTATTGCTTCAACGGTAAAGAATAAAAAGAAAAGGGCTGCCGCGTATAAGGCAGCCTTCCTTTTTTGGTGAGACAGAACGCTGCATTACAGGCAGTGCTGAGCAATGCAGACAGCTCAATGCTGGCAGTGAGAAGATTGATTGAGGAGGGTTTTATGACAGAAACAGAAAAAAAGAAGCTGGCTTTAGAAATCATTGAGCGGCTGAAGCAGGAATATCCAGACGCAGGCTGTACGCTCGATTATGATCAGGCGTGGAAGCTGCTGGTCAGTGTCCGGTTAGCTGCACAGTGTACGGATGCCCGCGTCAATATCGTAGTGGAGAAGCTGTATGAGAAATATCCGGATGTGGAAGCGCTTGCAGCGGCAGAGCCGGAAGAGATCGAAGAAATTGTCCGTCCCTGCGGACTTGGACGCAGCAAGGCGCGCGACATCAGCGCCTGTATGCGTATTTTGAAGGAAGAATATGACGGAAAAGTACCGGAAGATTTTGATGCACTGCTGAAGCTGCCGGGTGTAGGCCGAAAGAGTGCCAACCTCATCATGGGTGATGTGTTCGGCAAGCCGGCGATCGTGACCGATACACACTGCATCCGCCTGACCAACCGCATGGGACTCGTGGACGGCATCAAAGACCCGAAACGGGTAGAGATGGCACTGTGGAAGATCATTCCGCCGGAAGA
>CAZEPO010000235.1:0-2775 GCA_964514125.1 uncultured Lachnospiraceae bacterium | reverse complement strand
TTTTTATAATTTGCAAAAACTACATGACGCCAAGAGAGGAAATAAAAATACTTCCAGTCTGACTGATTTCGAAGTACAAGAAAGTCTAATACTCCAGTGGTTCTATGCTAAAACAAAAAATCCAAGATAAAACTCGATGCTACGCATCTCAGACAAATATCTTGGATTTTTAACGCATAGATCCACTGAAGTAAGACTTTTAGTACTTCTTCATAGGTCAGGCTGGAAGTATTTAATTACTGTTCTTGGCGTCCTATTTACCCAAAAGTATCGCTTTTGAATGTTAGATTTCCTCCGGCATCAGAATGGCTGCCAACAGATAGAATAATACTGCAGTGCCGCCTGAGATCAGTCCCACGATCACCATGATCAGACGTACCATTGTAGAATCTATGTTGAAGTATTCAGCAAGTCCTCCGCAGACACCACAAAGCTTACGATCATATTTTGATTTAAACAATTTTTTCATTTTAGGTTCCCCTTTCTATTTCTCATCTTCTATAAATGTTATCATAATGTTGCCTATTCCGTTATCAATCTCGACGTCCTTCGATGCGTTATGATCAATCCATCTGTCTTCGCCCAGCTTTTCCAGATGTGTCTCACCGATCACAATCTCGCCGATTCCATTGTCGAGCTCATAGTTAAAATCTGTTTCGCGGCCTTTCAGCTGAAGATCCACTTCTCCGACACCGCCATCAATCCGGATTCTTTCTGTGATATCAGCCTGAATCCAGCACTGGCCGACTCCGGAATCAAGCTCCAGCTCCCGGCATTTCAAGAATCCTTCCTGTACTTCTACGGTTCCGATTCCAGTACTCAGTTCCACACTTCGGAAACAGGTGTCTGCCGGAAGATACAGTGTCAGCTGTACGGCTGCATTTTCCTTCCAGAGATTCCTTTTCTCTTTTTCACAATCGATCAGCAGTGTTTTGCCCTCCTGAACACAGGAAAAGCTTTCAGGAATCCGATCTACACTGACCTGAATTTCATCTTCATCCCACAGAACAATCGTGCATTCTGCTGTGCTGAGATTCAGCTCCAGTTCCTCTATCTCTGTAAATGTCTGACAGTACTGTCCAGCTGCTGATTTCGTATGTGATTCTGATGATTCGTTCGTCCGATCAAGCATTTCCGGTATCAGCTGCATCTGTCCGGATTCCACTGCCTGCAGAAACTGTACTCCGCTAAATCCCATACATACTGCTGCAATACAGAAACCGCAGCCCACAATAAACATACACAGTGCAGCCATCAATAATGCCTTTGTAGAACGTTTCATTCTGCCGCACCTCCTCTGCCAAACAGCCTGCACACCTTTGTGCTGATCCAGCTGCATATTTGTCTGATAAGATCAATACAGCATCGGAACAGTGCCGGCAGCATTGTGCCAAATCCCCATTTCACAAGAATTGCCAGCAAAAATGCAATGCTCAGAATTAAAAAGCCGCCGCCGATCACCATAATGCCAACCGGCAATGCTGTAACTCCGACACAGCCTGCAATGATCATCGCTATGCCTGCTGCAAACAATGCTGCGACCAGTGCGCCTGCTCCGATCATCAACCCGATCAGTCCTGCAATTCCCCCAAACACCGCAGCCAGTATCGCAAGCAAAACAGATGCCCCTGTTGCTAAAATCGTACCTGCCAGCGGAAGACCAAAGATCAAAAATAAAATCAGAATCAATACTTTTCCGCCTTTGAATCCGCCCTTCTGTGAATCATCTGCCTCAATCCGTCTGCCCGGTACAACCTCTGTATACTGGTCCGGCACTTGACCATCTTCTGTATACCACTCTGCCCGATAGCCGCGTTCGCTGAACTCACCGCCGTCTTCCTGCCCATTCAGACTGCCTCTTAATTCGGCTGCTGTCCGTTCCGGACTGCCAAGCTCACTCAGAATCTCTGCTTCCCGCTCCGGTCCTGCATCTTCAAAATAGTCCCGGTAATACTGTAGAGCCTCCTGCCGTTCTTCCTCTGGCAGATCAGCGAGCAGATATTCCAGCTCACTCAAAAACTTCTCTCTCCCCATCAACTGTCGCCTCCCTGAAGGATTGTCGAAATCTTCGCAGAATAGATTTTCCATTCCGCCCGATACAGATTCAGCTGTGCCCAGCCCTGTTCGGTCACTTTATAATATCTGCGATTTCGCCCTCCATATTCCTGATCGTATACACTCAGACACTGATCTTTCTGCAGCCGCCGCAGCACCGGATACAACGTAGACTCCGATACTTCCAGAACACTGCGCACTTCCTGCGTGATCTTGTAACCGTAAGTCCCCTCCGGCTCGCGTGAAACAACAGAAAGCACGATCGCATCGAGCAATGCCGCTCCTGTGTTAAAAACCATGTCACGCCTCCCTTGTCAGACAGAACAAGTTCTGTCTGTATGCTTATCTGTATGATATTATTTTCTCATCTATATTATATGCTATATAATATTATTCAATGCGTATTTTGTCAACACATTTCTTCTAATTTTTTCTTGCTTTTTGCAGACACCAATGCTAGAACACCTAAAGTGTCTTCCGGCATTGTCAGGACCATCTTCAATATGCTTGTACTGAATCTGCAGGGAAATGTCGGTGTGGCAGCTTACGGTGTCATTGCCAACCTTTCGCTTGTGCTGATTTCATTGCTGCGCGGTATATTCCTAATCATTCCGCTGGCGTTTTTGATGGCACACCTCGCCGGAATCACCGGAATCTGGCTGACTTTCCCATTGACAGAAGTGATTGTCTGCTGTATCGCCCTCTTTTTGCTGAGACAGG
>CAZEPO010000234.1:0-2792 GCA_964514125.1 uncultured Lachnospiraceae bacterium | reverse complement strand
TTTTTGCAGACAAGAGGCAGCTGGATAAGCTGTTCCGCTTGTTGTTATGTCACAACGAATCAGAATCCTCTGTCGGCAGGTGCAGACCTGTTGACAGAGGATTTTTGCATTCATTTGTACTTGCAGTAATCCACATTTTGAAGTATCATAATTATAAGTGTTTTTTTAGTCAATCAAATAAATCGGGGGGAATCGAATTGGCGAAAAACGATTACAATGGTGAAACGTGAGAAACGACTGAATAAATGGAAATGAGAGGGAAAACTATGAAAGCAATGGGGATTGATGTAGGAACCACTACAGTATGTGGTATTGTGCTTGATACAGAGACTGGCAAGGTTGTGGATGTACGGACACTGGCTAATGATTCTGTTCTCAAAGGAGAATCCTATGAATGGCTGCAGGATCCAAATCGGATTTTGGAACTGGTTTTTCAGATGTATCGGGAGTTTACAGCGAAATATGAAATCTGCAGCATTGGTCTGAGCGGCCAGATGCATGGAGTTCTTTATCTGGATGCAGAGGGGAATTGCGTGAGTCCGCTGTATACCTGGCAGGATGAGCGCGGCAATCTTGATATGGGAGACGGCAGAACCTATGCAGAATATCTGACCGAACAGACTGGTTATGCGATGGCAACTGGTTTTGGAGTAACGACACACTATTACAATCAGAAGAATGGATTGGTGCCGGAAGATGCTGTCTGCATTTCTACGATTCATGGTTTTGCAGCAATGAAACTGACCGGAAGAAAGACGCCGCTTTTGAGTACATCGGATGCTGCCGGGCTGGGCTGCTTCAATCTCGAACAGCTGGATTTTGATCGAACAGCGATTGAGAAAATGGGTATGGATCCGTCCTTTGTACCGGAGTGCGACAAAGGCTGTGTTCTGGTAGGCCGGACAGAAGATGGAATTCCAGTAAGCACTGCGATCGGAGATAATCAGGCAGCGGTACTTGGTTCAATCCGCAATATGAAAGAGAGCCTGCTTATTAATGTCGGTACTTCCAGCCAGATTTCAGTTGGAATCGATCATTATGTTAAGACCAGAGCGGTTGATATTCGTCCGCTGGCAGATAACAGTTATATTTTCTCTGGTGCCGGACTTTGCGGCGGCCGTGCATATGCAGCGATGGAGAAGTTTCTTCGTCAGACTGTGATCGCAATGACTGGTGAAGATCCGGGCAATCTCTATGACAAAATGGGAGCGATGCTGGAGCAGCGCGGCATGAAGAAGGATACATTGGAAATCGATACACGTTTTTGTGGAACACGTGCGAATCCGGAATTAACGGGCGGCGTAAAAGGGCTGACATTGGCAAACTTTACACCGGAAGAGTTTACTTACGGAGTGCTTGGCGGTATTGTGGAAGAGCTTGCGACTTTTTATAAAGAAATTCAGGAGTATGGAATTCCAGCTCCGAAATATTTGATTGGAAGCGGCAATGCAATCCGCATGAACAAATACCTGAGAGCAGTGTTTGAAGAAGAATTTGGCATGAAGGTTCAGATTCCGCAGCACAAAGAAGAGGCAGCATACGGAGCTGCGTTGTTTGCAATGACAGCAGCAGGTGTCTGTGCTTCCATTGAAGCAGCACAGCAGCTGATCGCATATGAATAAAATGAAGTGATAGATGTATGAGTACTGGGAGAAAGCTTCCGGTACTCATTTTTTGTTGGTGCAGGCGACAATTGATTGGATGAATAAAAACAGGGAGGATGGAAATACTGAATGATAAATCGTGAGCCTTCGAGACTGCAATGGATTGTGCAGCAAAGGCTTGGAGTCGGAGGTCCAAATGGAACATAAATTTCTGATTCGGTATTTGATCCTGCTTGCAATTCTGATTTTGGCTGCGCTTACAGCCTGGGGTATACAGGAACTGGCAGAAGAGCCGGCACAGGATGCTGTATTGGTCTATGAACGAAATATTGGTGGAAACAGAGCGCCAGTTTTGCTGCAGAATGATCTGAGTTTCAGTGCAAATGAGATAGACTGTTGAGCAGCATAGTCGGAAAGGAGAATCGAGATGAGCAGCGTGTTGTATCTGAAGATAGACAAAAATGTGCGCGCCAAAGGAAAGCCAGTCTGCCTGGGGGACATTTCTTCTCTGAACTGTGCAGAAAAAGCAATCGAGCATAAGGTAAAGACACTGCATCTTCCGATGCAGGCGGTAAACGGAGCAGGCAGATATGTATTTTCTATTTTTGATGTGATTGAAGTGATCCAAAAAGAGTATCCTTCTTTGGAAGTAAATAATCTTGGAGAGGCAGATTTTATTCTCACAGTCGAACAAGAAAAGAACCCCAGTGACCTTGTCAGCTGGGGCAAGACGGCATTTGTCTGTTTTCTGTCTTTTTTCGGCGCAGCTTTTTCTATCATGGCATTTAACAATGATATTGACATCGAGAAACTGTTTGGTCAGCTGTATGAGACCTTTACTGGAACGCCTTCCAATGGATTTACACTGTTGGAAATTTCCTATTCGATCGGAGTCGGACTGGGAATCCTGATTTTTTTTCATCATTTTTCCAGAAAGCAGAGCTGCAGTGATCCGACACCGCTTGAGGTAGAGATGCGCACCTACGAGGATGAAGTAGATCAGACCCTGATTGAATCCGGCAATCGGAGAGCATCCTTGCAAAAGAAGATAGGAGCTGCGAAAAAGTAAGGCGGTAAGGAGTGACGGCATGGAACAGGTATGGCTTACGATCATAGGATTTTCGGCAGGATTCATCGTGGCGGGCGGTGTCGTGGCGCTGATGATCGGACTGGGCATCATCACACGAT
>CAZEPO010000233.1:0-2800 GCA_964514125.1 uncultured Lachnospiraceae bacterium | reverse complement strand
TTCATAAAATGCAGGCCAAAGTTTGGTTTCCAAAAAGATTTCTCACCCTTTCCTTATTTCAAAACAGCACCGTCATGAAAAGCATCTCCTACTTTTTCACCCAAACGATAATATCCACGATGAACGCCATCGTATGTAATCGGGATAAATTTACTCAGATCGATCTGTCCATCTTCCCCTAATATACGCTCATCCACACTGATATTCTTAATCTTACCAAGGAATTTACCTCCATCGATCACCTGAATCAGTTCACATTCCAGAGTCATAGGAAGTTCATTGATGATCGGTGCATGAACAAACTTGCTCTCCATCGTAGTAAAACCAGCTTTTTCCATTTTATCCGGTTCCTTATTGGCTGAAACCAGTCCTACGTAATCACAAGCTGCCAAATGTTCCAAATCACCTACGCTGATGGTAAATGCTTTGTGTAAAAGGATATTCTCCGTAGTCTTGTGAGAAGACAAATCAACGATAATCTCATCCCATCCAACAATACCGCCCCAGGCAGCATTCATAGCATTCGGTTTTCCATCTTGGTCATAAGTTCCAAGAATCAGTACAGGCTGCGGATACAGCCAAGGTTGTGCTCCAAAATCTTTTCTCATAGTTTATATCTCCTTTTTTATTTAATTTTTCCATTTCCGATAAATCCAGTTTTACTTCTGTGGCATTTGCTTTTCCCAAAAGCTTACAGCCTGATCTAGCCATCCTTCTGCCACTGTTCCTGTCCCCAAACCGAATCCATGTCTTAGACCGGGATAGGAATGAAATTCCGTATCGATTCCGTAACTGCTCAAAACTTCCAAACGTCGCTGCATCGTACGCCAGTAAGCAATCCCATCATTTTTGCCCACACAGGCAAATGTCGGCGGATCATAGGGCGAGTAATCTGTATGACCGGTATATTGCATGATTACTGCTCCGGGATATGGCAGTGCAGCGCCGCCAAAAGCCTCCGTACCATAGCTTCCCAGCCATGCTGCCACTCTCGCACCAGCGGAGCCTCCCCAAAGAGAATAGCAATCCGTATTCACTTCCACTTCCTCTGCGTGTTCAAAAATAAAGCTGATTGCCCGCGCCAAATCTTCACAGGCTGTCTGGGCTCCGGGACGATAGATCAGAGCAAAGGCATTGTAACCTTTTTTTGAAAGTTCCAGTGCTTGAGGAAAACTATCCTGCATGGCTCCCACATAGGCAAATCCACCTCCTGCATTGCAGACAGCAAACCTTGCGCCCGGATCTCCTTTAAAAAAGAACAACCCTGTATCCTCTTTGTCAGGATCCGCCTTTTTCTCGTTATCCGTATAGATATCATAAAAAACAACCTCTCCTGCATCCACCCTTGCTTTTAGGCTGTTCACAATTTCTACGGTTTTATCCGGGTCAATATTGTTATACCAGGTCAATTGCAGTTGTCCTAAGGTCTCTCCGCTGTAATAGTTCGCATCAAGAGGAAAAATCAGCCTTCCATAGTCCCCAAAGACGGAATCCTGGATCACATCTGTAATCTTACTGTCTACCGTATAATATTCCGACTCCATTTTTTTCACTTCACCACCTTATCATTTTATTATAAGAAAAACGAGACTTCCAAAGAAGTCTCACTTAGTCCATTAGTTTATACCAAAAGGTAATAACCAAAATTTATTCAGTTATAGCAAGCTTTGCAGCATCCAGAAGTCTCTTCACCGTATCAGACGGAGTAGGTGAATACAGCAGACCATACGGAATACTATGTTCCCATTCTACAGGTATGATTTTCAATAATGGATGAACACTTGCCCAGCCAGGAATCGCCAACAGAACATAGTTGCCATTCTCACAGCGATTGAATACATCCACATTATAAAAATCAAAATCAACAATATTGATTTTTCTGTGATACTGCCAGATTTCATCCCTTAAGACATCCACATAATGACTCCATCCACGATGCATCAGCATCAGATTTTGCCCATACAAGTCCTCCACGGTCAGCCTGTCTTTTGCTGCCAGAGGATGGTGAATGGAAACAGCACAGCAAAAAGGTTCTCTTGTCAATTCAAACCCAACACATTTCCGCAAATCCAACATCGTATCATCAAAAATCCCACCAACCACATCAATATTTTGCCCAAGATTCTGCAATATCTCACGGGCATTTCCTTCTGTATTCTCAAAAGGTACAATCTGGAATTTAATATCCGGACAATGAGCCTGTATTTTTGGCCAATGCTGCATTAAAAGCTGTGCGGGAGTAATCGGTGAAGAACCGATACGAACTACAAGCGAATCTCCCTGCATCGCATTTTTTGCGCGCGCAATGGAATCTTTACAATAACTGATGATATATCGGCAATCCTGATATAAAGATTTACCTGCTGGCGTCAATGTAAGCCCACGATGTGTTCTTACAAAAAGTTTCACACCAATCGCCTTTTCCAATGAATTGATTTGCTTGATGATCGCTGTAGGTGTGATATAAGCTTCTTCAGCTGCCTTGTTGAAACTGCCTGCATCTGCTACATGCAGAAATGTTTCCAATTGCGGATTATACATAGACAATTACCTCCAATACTATTGGCAATCAAAATCACCGAATCATATCCCCTTCATATCCCCTTCATCCACCCTTTTTTGTTTTGTAAAATTCATTATTTCAAGCAATAATTGACTTCCGATACCTCTGTTCCAACATTTTTTCAAAACAGATACGCCTAAATCTCCTCGAATTGTCCCGGCAATCTTAATTTTTCTTTATACGGAAATCTCGCATCAAACTTTTCTGCTTCCTCTTCGTCCACAAAATAACCTTTTG
>CAZEPO010000232.1:0-2804 GCA_964514125.1 uncultured Lachnospiraceae bacterium | reverse complement strand
TTCAGATAAGAAGATGCTCCCAGCCCAAATCCGACATACTCTACGCCGGTCCAATAGCCGATATTGTGCCTGCATTCATAACCCGCCTTGGCATAATTGGAAATCTCATAACGATGCATTGCTGATGAACCCGTTGTATGTCCCAAGTCAGCATTTTCCTCAGCTCCGTCTGTTTCTCTGCCTGCTTTATTTCCCAGAAGTTCCTCAGTCAGCCGATACATTTCGCGTTCTTCTTCCTCGGACGGCAGATACTGCGGCTGTCTGCCATCCGCCAGCCGTTCTGCATCATCCGCGTACCGCTCATAAAAAGGCGTCCCTTCTTCGATGATGAGGCTGTAAGCAGATATGTGCTCCGGCTCCAGTGTCAACACCTTCTGCAGCGTTTTTTTCCAGGACTCTACGCTCTGCCCTGGAAGTGAGGACATCAGATCGACATTGATATTATCAAATCCTGCCTCTCTCGCATCGCGATACGTCTGCTGAAAATCCTCCCAGGTATGAATCCGGCCAAGCAGCTGCAGCTCTCGGTTATCCGCTGACTGCAGACCGAAGCTGATCCGATTGATGCCATAGCTCCGATATGACTGCAGTTTCTGCAGATTCGCCGTTCCCGGGTTACATTCGATGGAAATCTCCGCATCATCCTGAAATACAAACCGTTCCCGCAGCAGTTCCAGTATCCTGCCGATCCACTGCGCCTCCAGAATGGACGGTGTGCCGCCGCCGAAGAAAACAGAACATACCTGATATGCTTCTGCATTCGGGAAACTTCGGATTTCCTTCAGCAGAGCTGCTCCATAAGCCTCCTGCTCCTGCCTGCCAGCCGGCCCGGACAAAAAATCACAATACGCACATTTTTTCACACAAAATGGAATGTGTATATAAATCTCCAGATTTCTTTTTTCCTGTCTCACTGTTTCTGTTCTCTCCGATCTTTTTTATTCTCTATCATAACACGCAAAAAGACTGCTGCAAAGTTTTGCTCTGCAGCAGCCCCTCATTTCAATTTATTTGTCGTCCAGTTTCAGTACGCTCATGAATGCCTTCTGCGGAATCTCTACATTACCGATCTGGCGCATACGCTTTTTACCTTCCTTCTGTTTTTCCAGAAGTTTTTTCTTTCGGCTGATATCACCGCCGTAACACTTGGCAAGGACATCTTTTCGCATCGCCTTGACGGTCTCACGAGCAATAATCTTGCTGCCGATCGCTGCCTGAATCGGAATTTCAAAGAGCTGACGCGGAATCTCCTGTTTGAGTTTCTCACACATCCTTCTGCCGCGTTCATAAGCAGTCTCACCATGTACGATGAAGGAAAGTGCATCCACTTCTTCGCGGTTGACCAGAATATCAAGCTTCACAAGTTCAGACTGTACATAACCCTTCATCTCGTAGTCAAATGACGCATAACCACGTGATCTGGATTTCAGCGCATCAAAGAAATCGTAGATGATCTCGTTGAGCGGAAGTGTATATTTCAGAAGTGCTCTGGTCTCCTCGATGTACTCCATGCCCTCATAAACACCACGGCGTTCCTGACAAAGCTCCATGATCGAACCGATAAATTCAGTCGTCACCATGATCTCTGCAGCTACCACTGGTTCTTCCATATACTCGATCTCAGCCGGATCCGGCAGGTTGGTCGGGTTGGTCAGATCGATCACCTCACCATTGGTCTTATGCACCTTGTAGATAACACTCGGTGCAGTTGTAACGAGATCCAGATTGTATTCGCGCTCCAGACGCTCCTGAATGATTTCCAGATGAAGCAGTCCAAGGAAACCGCAGCGGAAACCAAATCCGAGTGCGATCGAGGTCTCCGGCTCAAACTGGAGGGACGCATCATTGAGCTGAAGCTTTTCGAGCGCATCTCTCAGATCCGGATATTTCGCACCGTCGGCCGGATACAGACCACAGTAAACCATCGGATTGACTTTTTTGTAACCCGGCAGCGGCTCCGCACATGGATTCGCCACGCTGGTCACAGTATCACCCACACGGGTATCTCTAACATTTTTCAGGCTGGCGGTCAGATAACCTACCATACCGGCGCTGAGTTCTTCACACGGAATGAACTGACCTGCACCAAAATATCCGACCTCAACGACCTCGGCCTGTGCACCGGTTGCCATCATGCGGATTGTTGTTCCTTTTTTGACCGTACCTTCCATGATACGCATAAACACAATGACACCGCGATAGGAATCGTAAATCGAGTCAAAGATCAGCGCCTGAAGCGGTGCTTCCGGATCACCATGCGGTGCCGGAATCTTGTGTACAACTGCCTCCAGCACATCTTCTACATTCAGGCCTGTCTTGGCAGAAATCTGCGGTGCATCCTCTGCCTCGATGCCGATAATATCTTCGATCTCATGAATGACACGCTCCGGCTCTGCACTCGGCAGATCGATCTTGTTGATGACTGGCATCACGTCAAGATTATGATCCAGTGCCAGATATACATTGGCGAGTGTCTGTGCCTCTACACCCTGCGCTGCGTCTACAACAAGGATCGCACCGTCACAGGCTGCAAGGCTTCGCGATACCTCATAGTTGAAATCGACATGTCCCGGGGTGTCGATCAGGTTGAAGATGTATTCTTCCCCGTCTTTTGCCTTGTAAACAATACGAACCGCCTGTGATTTGATCGTGATACCACGCTCACGTTCCAGATCCATGTTGTCAAGCACCTGATTCTGCATCTCACGGCTGGTCAAAAGCCCGGTCTTCTCAATGATACGGTCTGCCAGTGTCGATTTGCCGTGATCGATGTGTGCGATAATACAAAAATTTCTGATTTTACT
>CAZEPO010000231.1:0-2818 GCA_964514125.1 uncultured Lachnospiraceae bacterium | reverse complement strand
TGAAAATACCGAGAAGCGGGTCGCATATGAAGTCTCAGTGAGTAAGTTGGAGTATTTGTAACAGTTCAGCCATGCGGCAAAGAACAGAAGCAGATGCGTCATACTTGTATGTAAGCAGATGATTCTGTCCTTTGACATATGGCGTTCTGCCATAAGCCGCAGACATTAGCCGTATATACGGCGGTCTGTGGCTTGGTGGCTGAACTGTTACATTTGTTATATTATTATATAAGCAGTATCTGGCGGATGGCGTCCGGTTTTTCGGAAAATAGGAATAAGATTGCAATCTGCTGGAATGTGTAGTAGAATATGGGGCAAACAAGAGAAAAATGAGGTGGATCATGAACGGACGATATGTACATATCTTCTGCGGAGCTGGCATGGGCAAGACCTCGGCTGCTTTGGGCCGTGGGATTCGTCAGGCCGGATCAGGGAAGAATGTGGTTGTGATACAGTTTCTGAAGGAAAAACAATCCGAAGGGACATCAGAATTCTTCAGGCGTCTGGAACCGGAGGTCAAGCTGTTTCGGTTTGAAAAGTTTCCGGAGAACTTTGAAAGTCTGACGGAACGCGAAAAAGAAGATGAGATTCAGAACATCAAAAATGGTCTGAATTTTGCCAAAAAGGTACTGGTGACAGAAGAATGTGATGTTTTGATTCTGGATGAGATCCTTGGCTTGACAGAAAAGGGAATCGTATCAATCGAAGAACTGCGCAATCTGATCGATGCAGTTGGAGATGATACAGAGCTTCTGCTGACGGGTACGAGCAAGTGCGAAGAACTCTGGCCTTACGTGGATGAGGTGACAGATCTGAGCACGGCATACAAGGCAGAAAGCTGACCAGACAGAACAATGGAAAAAGCCATTGACAATACATTTTTATGGTGATATAGTAAAGAAAATCTGGGATTTTGATAGAGGTTGCGTGATTCATCAGTATGCGGCAGGACGTGTTCAGGCACGGATGAGTGTAGCAGAAAGGGGAGAGCGCCGAAGGTGAGCGGTACCTGAAGCCGGTTTCCTGGGCATATGATGAAGAATCATATGACTGTCATCGCACTGCGATGGAGGGCTATCTGAAGAACCGTTTTCTCGTGTATTCTTTGGGGACTGCCTTCGGACAGTCCCTTTTTAACTTTACGTATAGAAGGAGGAGCATATTATGGCAATTTTTAAAGGAGCAGGCGTAGCAATCGTTACACCGATGTATCAGGACGGAACAGTAAATTATGATAAACTGAGTGAGATTCTGGAAGAGCAGATTGCAGGTCATACAGATGCAATCATCATTTGCGGTACAACAGGTGAGGCGTCCACATTGACACATGAGGAACACCTGGATGTAATTCGCTATACGGTTGACAAGGTAGCGAAGCGGATTCCTGTAATTGCAGGTACAGGCTCCAACTGTACGGATACAGCGATCTATCTGTCACAGGAAGCAGAGAAGGCAGGTGCTGACGGACTTCTTCTGGTGACACCGTATTACAACAAGGCAACACAGAATGGCTTAAAGATGCATTTTACAAAGATTGCACAGTCCGTATCCATTCCGGTCATTCTTTATAATGTGCCGGGCAGAACAGGATGCAACCTGCTTCCGGAGACAGTTGCATATCTGGTAGAAAATGTAGAGAATATTGTTGGTATCAAAGAAGCAACAGGAAATATCGCGCAGATCACTAAGATGATGAGCCTTTGCGGTGACAAGATCGATCTTTATTCTGGTAATGACGGCGAGATCGTACCGCTTCTTGCACTTGGCGGCTGCGGAGTAATCTCCGTGCTTTCTAATATTGCTCCACAGCAGACACATGACATCGTAGAAGAGTGGATGAACGGAAATGTTCAGAAGAGCTGTCAGCTTCAGCTTGAAGCAATCGAACTGATCGATGCGCTGTTCTGTGAAGTGAATCCGATTCCGGTCAAAAAAGCAATGAACCTCATGGGCAAAGAGGTTGGACCGCTTCGTGCTCCGCTGACTGAGATGGAAGAAGCGACCACTGCACGTCTTGAAAAGGCAATGAAGAACTACGGCTTATTGTAATCGCCGCAAAGAAGGTCGTGCAAAGCATGGAATACGTCTCTTAGTAAGAAAGCTGGGGAGCGTCATATATATGATAGAAAGAACTGGCAGCATAATTGATTACATAGAAAATCAGACGGTGTGGCAATTTGACAATGAGCGGAATGACCGAATGCTGCTGGTATAGAGGAAAAAATAATGGTTAGAATTATTATGAGTGGCTGCAATGGCTATATGGGAAGAGTTGTCACTGAGATTGTTGCAGCAGATGAGGACGCTGAGATTGTTGCAGGTTTTGATCTGCAGGACAAGCAGGACAAAGATTATCCGGTCTTTACGAATCCGGCAGACTGCGATGTGGAAGCAGATGTACTGATTGATTTTTCATCACCGAAAGCCCTGGATGGTCTGCTTGCATACTGTAAGCGCAAAAATGTAGCAGCAATCTTCTGCACAACAGGATATGATGAAGCACAGATCGCACAGATCAAGGCAGCAGCATCGGATCTGGCAGTGATGAAATCCGCGAATATGTCACTGGGCATCAATATGCTTCTGAAACTGATCCAGGATGCAGCGAAGCTTCTTGCTCCGGCTGGATTTGATATGGAGATCGTTGAGAAGCATCACAAGCTGAAGGTCGATGCACCGAGCGGAACAGCTCTGGCGTTGGCTGACAGTCTCAATGAAGCACTGGACCAGAAATATGAGTACAAATACGATCGTTCTCAGGAGCGCAAACGCAGAGATCAGTATGAGATCGGCATCAGCGCAGTGCGCGGCGGCAATA
>CAZEPO010000230.1:1651-2833 GCA_964514125.1 uncultured Lachnospiraceae bacterium | reverse complement strand
TAAGTGTTCTTCTTCAAACTGATAAATACATTCCTCCTGATAAGGCAATGTAAACTCATAAAGCGGTACTTCTGTTTCCTGCATTTCTGTTTCATAAATAGTGCTTAGATCATCGATTTCTTCTGCCGCTGCTGCCTGCACTACATTTCCGATACCTGACATAGAAAGTGCTGCCGCCATAAGCAGGGACATTCCTCGTTTCAATTTTATATGCATGTTATCCTCCTTTTTTCTCCTGTACCTTCTCCAACCATTGCTTTTGCTCCCCCTTTCTTCCGGAAAAGGTCAAAAAAGACTGCACTAGGCAGCCTTTGCTTTGCATTTTCTATTTTTCAGCATAAGAATAACATGCTTTGTAGTTTCATGGAGTCTCAGAAAGTTTCATTTTTCAATTGTACATTCCCTACAATCAACAACTTTCCACCAATAAATTTTTTCAGATTAAAAAGGAGACTTGATTTCTCAAGTCTCCCAGTATATAATCAAATCAGAAAGGTGCTCAGATGCAAAATCTGATGCCCTCAGTAAAATGGTATTTAAGAAATAGCATTCACTTTGGTCGGTGGGATGCTATTTCTTATTTTGTCGATTATCTATGTAAGTCAAAGCCGCAAAGACTACTAATAAAAGTGTTAATACTTCCATTGTATCCATTTGGCATCACCCTCTCCTTTGTAAAACTTGAGGGCAAATCGAAATATACATCCTGCTTTCTGATTTAATTACCTGTTTACTATATCATGCCTGCCCATTAGCGGCAAGTATCTTTTATTTCACCTTTATTCGCTTAGTCATCGACCACTTCCCATAAACTACCGTTCCTTTCACTTTTTTGTAAGCACGCGCTCTAACATAATAAGTCCGTTTCGATTTCAACTTCTTAATCGTGCAGCTTGTCTTCTTTTTAGATACTTTAACCAGCTTTCTCCCCTTCGTCATCTTTTTATTGGTCGCAATCTGAACCTGATATCCCGATACCGTTTTATCTTTTTTCCAATATACGGTAATCTGCTTTTTCCTGCTTCGCTTGATTTTCTGTATTTTTAACTGCTTTACAGTAATTTTTTTCGTGTTCTTTTTTACGACCGCCTCTGTGGTTTTCTGTTTTTCAGTTTCTCTGCTTATGTTATTTGTAATTGTAGAAAGTCCACTTTGCTGCTTGTTACTTATTTCTGCATTATT
>CAZEPO010000230.1:0-1551 GCA_964514125.1 uncultured Lachnospiraceae bacterium | reverse complement strand
ACCGGAATATGTATGATTTTTCTGATAGGAACATTCTACATTTCCTTGAATCGAAATATCCAATGTCTTTACTACAACAGTCAGTTCTTTCTGAAAAGATGACTGACTTTTATTTCTAATCTCAATCTGTGTCGTTCCTGCCTGTTTTCCGTGTACTTCTCCGTTTGGAAGAACCGTTGCGATTTCCGGCAAATTACTGGTCAGTGTAAACTGTGTAAGATCAACCTCTGTCGGTATTCCCTGATTTTCAATCGTAGATACCAGCATCAGTTTTTCTTTACTGCCATATTCTAATGTGTTTTCCAACACAAACTGACATAAATCACTCCTAAACTCTATGGTACGTTCTCGCTTTGCCGTTCCAATCCTGCTAACCGGTTCCGCAACAGTATAGGAAAACTCTGCAACCGCAACATGATTGACAATTCCTATTCCAACAGATTTACATGCCGGATCCATGATTGCCTGCCGATGACTGGAAGATCCCATCCAGCCTGAACAAATAGAACTTGCTGATACTGCGTAACTATTGATATTTTCATACACCGCTTCCACATTCATCATACTGGTGGATCTTGTCCCGTTCGGTCTCCAATGAGAGTTAAGGACTGTGGCCTCCGCAGCTCTCACAAGTGCCGACTCCATCAGTTGCTGATCCATGACCAGTGGCTGCAGACCAAGTATTTCACGTTCACTGTTCATCTCAGCCAGCAATTCATTCGCCATGCTATAATTTTCTGTCACTTTGATCGGAACCTTAATTACATTTTCCAGTTCCGCTGCATGAACCGAATCTCTCCAAAAAACAGCACTCCATATCATTGCCAAGCATATAATTACTGAACTAACCAGTGTCCTGCACAAATCTTTTTTCATATCTTTTGCCATATCGCTGTTTCCTCCTTTTCCTTGAATACCTGCACTCGTGTTTTCCTGCAGCCGTTCCGTCTCCGTTTCTCAATCATTCATTATTGGAATAAATCAAATATCCCTGCAAAATCTGCCGTATTCGTTTTCCTGACGTACAGGTGGATAAAGTCACTACTTTTTCATCAGCAATAGGAACTCTCTCTGTTTTGATTGCCGATGCAGCCTGCATATTCTGCAACCAGTTTTCATATTCTTCGCTGTCTGCAAACCTTACGGTATATGCTCTGCTGTTTGTCTCTACTTCACAGCTATTAAATATCCGATACAAGTAATCCCCAGCAGCTGTGTAAATCCAGAAGTAACAACATCTTTTCCAAGTCTCTGCGTCATTGTATTTTTTCAATCCGGCAAACATACTTCCATCTCTCATGTTGTGTCCATATATGATCGTATTCAGGTTCTGCAGCTTCTGATCGTTATAAGCATCCAGAAACAGACACCCCGAAAATAATTCTTCTTTTCCAAACGATCGATGTAGATAATAATCATTGTCTGCTCCCTGCACTACTGGATAAGACAGATCAATTCCTGGTATCTGCAGCCATGCTACAACATCCTCGTTGATGCTCTTCAAACCATTCCAGTCAATCTCTATCTTTTCCGGTGCATCTTCCGGCAATC
>CAZEPO010000229.1:0-2866 GCA_964514125.1 uncultured Lachnospiraceae bacterium | reverse complement strand
AAGCACGATTGTGATATGGCTCATTCTCTTTTCGATTCTGTAAGCTCTACCCTGTGCTCTCGGCTGAATTCTCTTCATTGTCGGTCCCTTGTTTGCGTAGCACTCTGCAACGTACAGGTTCTCAACGTTCATTCCGTTATTGTTTTCAGCGTTTGCGATTGCTGATTTTAATAATTTTGTGATAAGTTCAGATGCGTATCTCGGATTGTAAGTTACGATACCGAGTGCAGTCTGTACATCTTTACCTCTGATGGCATCCAAAACGTAACATGCTTTCTGAACAGAAACGCGAGCGTAAGATAACTTAGCTGACGGTCTTGTATCCTTCTGAGCATTTCTTTCTCTCTTGATCTGGGATCTATGTCCTTTAGCCATTGGATGTAGCCTCCTTTCAAAATATCCAGCCTGTTGGCTTTATAAGTCATCGTCTGCGCAGTGCACTGCATTACGCAGACGCTTTTCATTATTCTTATCGACGGGATTTCTTCTCGTCTTTGCCATGTCCTCTGTAAGTTCTTGTTGCTACGAACTCGCCGAGTTTATGTCCAACCATATCCTCTGTAACGTATACCGGAATATGTTTTCTTCCATCATGAACAGCAATTGTGTGTCCAACGAACTGCGGGAAAATCGTAGAACGACGGGACCAGGTTTTGATAACCTGTTTGTTACCTGCTGCGTTCATGGCATCTACTTTTTTCAGTAAACTTGCATCAGCGAATGGTCCTTTTTTCAGTGAACGAGCCATTGTTTACCTCCTTATAATCTATCCTAATTAGTTGATACCCTTACCGTCTCTTCTTCTTACAATCAGCTTGTTAGAAGCTTTCTTTTTCTTTCTGGTCTTCAGGCCAAGTGCCGGTTTGCCCCACGGTGTGCATGGGCCAGAACGTCCGATACCACACTTACCTTCACCACCACCATGCGGATGGTCATTCGGGTTCATTACGGAACCACGAACTGTCGGGCGGATACCCATGTGACGTTTTCTACCAGCTTTACCGATGTTGATCAGGTTGTGCTCAGCGTTTCCTACTACACCGATTGTAGCACGGCAGTTGAGCGGAACCATTCTCATTTCACCAGACGGAAGTCTCAGTGTTGCATACTTTCCTTCCTTAGCCATCAGCTGTGCGCCGTTACCAGCGGAACGAACCATCTGTCCGCCGTGACCAGCATAGAGCTCGATGTTGTGTACCATTGTACCAACCGGGATAGCAGAAAGCGGCAGGCAGTTTCCGATACGTACTTCTGCTTCCGGTCCGTTCATGACCTTCATACCATCTTTCAGGCCCTGCGGTGCAAGGATGTAAGCTTTCTGACCGTCTGCATAGCAGATCAGTGCGATGTTGGCTGTTCTGTTCGGATCGTACTCGATACCGATTACAGTTGCCGGGATGCCATCTTTATTTCTCTTGAAATCGATGACTCTGTATTTTCTTCTTGAACCGCCGCCGCGGTGTCTAACTGTGATTTTACCCTGGTTATTACGACCAGACTGCTTCTGCAGAGATACCAGAAGGGATTTCTCAGGTGTCTTCTTTGTGATTTCAGAGAAATCAGAACCTGTCATATGTCTTCTGGAAGGTGTATATGGGTTATAGGTCTTAATTCCCATGATGTTTCTCCTTTCGATATTAATTATCATGCGTCGCCGCATATAATTTGGCAGCCAAGCTGCCTCTACTGGTTCGCTCAACTAAGTTCGTACTTCGCATACCGCTCGTACTCACTAAGGTTCGCGAACGGGGTCCGACTAAGCCTCAAGCTGCGTCTTCGACTTGCTTTCGCCAAGTCTTATAACCCCTGGAAGATTTCAATCTCTTTGCTCTCTTCTGTAAGAGTAACGATTGCCTTCTTTGTCTTAGCTGTTTTACCAACTACCAGACCACGTCTTCTGTTCTTTCCTTCAAGGTTCATTGTGTTAACGTTTTTAACCTTTGTACCTTCGAACATTTTCTCAACTGCTTCTTTGATCTGGTTCTTTGTTGCATCTGTGTGAACAAGGAATGTGTATTTCTTGTCAGCCATTGCATTCATACTTTTTTCTGTAACAACCGGTTTAAGGATTACGTCATAGTATTTGATATCTGCCATTATGCATACACCTCCTCGATTGTTGCTACAGCAGCCTTAGTAACAACTACTGTGTTGTATTTCAGAATGTCGTAAACATTGATTGTGTTTGTCAGAGCAGTCTTAACATCAGCGATGTTTCTTGCAGACATAACTACGTTCTGATCGTTCTCGTTGATAACTACGAGAGCTTTCTTTACGTTAAGAGCATCCAGAACAGCTTTCATGTTCTTTGTCTTGATAGCGTCAAATTTCAGCTCGTCAAGAACGATCAGCTTGTTCTCCTGTACTCTGCTTGAAAGAGCAGATTTCAGAGCGATTCTCTTTTCTTTCTTGTTGATCTTGAATGTGTACTCTCTCGGTGTCGGAGCAAATACTACTCCACCGCCTGTCCACTGCGGAGCTCTTGTTGAACCCTGTCTTGCATGACCAGTTCCTTTCTGTCTCCACGGTTTTCTTCCGCCGCCGGAAACTTCAGAACGAGTTTTTGCTTTCTGTGTTCCCTGACGATTGTTTGCAAGCTGGTTTACAACTGCCAGATGTACGAGGTGCTCGTTAACTTCTACACCAAATACAGCATCGTTCAGTTCAATTGTACCAACTTCTTTGCCTTCCATATTGTAAACAGATACGTTTGCCATCTGTGTCTTCCTCCTTTCCTGATCTCAGGCTTATTTACCGGACTTCACAGTCTCTTTGATTGTTACGAGTGCTTTCTTCGGTCCTGGTACTGCGCCTTTTACTAAGATAAGATTGTTCTCTGCATCTACGCGGATTACTTCAAGGTTCT
>CAZEPO010000228.1:0-2890 GCA_964514125.1 uncultured Lachnospiraceae bacterium | reverse complement strand
ACACTTTTTTTCGACACGCAGATCATTCAAAAAATTTATGTTTGATCCACATTGCCACTGCAACGATCACCAAAATAGGGAACAGCTTGATAAACAGGGTAAATGCAGTCTTCAAGAGCACAAACAGCACCACAATCACAGCAATCAGGATCAGCCATGCCTTGACGCCTCCAAAGGTATGCACATGCATGCCAGAACCAGAATTCTGATTTTCTTCTGTATAGGAGCGGCTGTATCGTCCATCTTCTTCCTCGGTATAGATCGTCTCTGTACTGTAACCGTTCTCTTTCTGAGCATCTACCTGCAGGATCGTTCGCGCAATAAGACGCGGATCCCCCAGTTCTGCCAGCACCTGCTCTTCCGTTCTGCCCTTCGCGACCTCCTGTGCAATATAGTTCTCATAGTATCGGAGGTTGTCCTGCACTTCCGCTTCCGAAAGTTCTCGATTCAATATTTTTCCAAGCGTTTCCAAAAATTCCCGTTTTGTCATAAAAGCCTCCTTATTACAGATGGCATTATTATTCCCAACTTCCGCAAACACCATCTCTTCGCTGCGCCTGTACTCCTGACTTTAGTGCGATTGTACTCGAATCTTTCTTTTTATGCAACCCCTTATTCCGATATTCCCACTGTACAGATTCGCCATTCTGCCCGAATAAATTCATTGTAACCCGGACGCCCTGCGTGAAAGCAATCTACATTCTGCTGACGGTTCAGAAATACAAGAAATTCCATGATTCATCGCATATCCGCCACCGCTTCCAGTACATACCACGCAGCCTCCACAAAAGATTAGATACCTTGTTTTCGGTTTCTTCACTTTTCTTGAAAAAGTATCTCGCAGAGCGTTTTGATTCAATATGACGCTCTTTCCTATCAAACCAAGAACAGCACAGCCAAGAAAAAAAATACTGTGCTTCTGGCCTTTGCAGAAACACAGTATTTTTTCTTGTCTGTACGTCCTGATATCCTTCTGATATCAAGGTTTATATCTCATTATTTATTTTGTTTTTTTCTGTGCTTTGAAGGTCTGGAATCCCTCTACTACAAGGAATACAGCCAGAATTGCCATTGCTGCAGCAAAGATCAGCTGGAACCAGTCACCCCATGCAGCAGCGCCTGCAGCTACCATACCGATCTTTGTCTTGATGGTAAGAACAAGACTGGTCAGTGTTGCAGCAAGCATGAAGATCATCGGGATGAAGAACATCTTATTGTTCTTGCCTGCATTGCCAAGCCATGCGGCAACTGCCATCAGAGCGATACCTGCGAGCAGCTGGTTTGCAGCACCAAACAGCCCCCAGATCTGGCTCAGGCTCAGACCACCAAGGATACATCCAATGACAACCATCAGACCAGTACCTACCAGCGGATGTGTCAGGACTTTGCGGAAGCCTGTTGCATCTTTCCAGGATTCTTCTCCCTCTTTCAGGAACAGCTCTGAGAACATGAAACGGCTCAGACGTGTACCTGTATCCAGAGAAGTCAGTGCAAATACGGAAACTGCAAGTGTCAGCAGTGCGTAGATTGTATTATAAGAAGCAGAACCTTCTTTTCCAAACATTGTACCAATACCAGCGGCAAATGCTGCAGACGGTGAACCAAATCCGCCTTCTGTGTAGGTCTTGTATACCATACCAACTGCGATCAAAGAAACGATACCAAGTGCAGACTCGATCAGCATAGAACCATAACCGATTACTTTTGCGTCTTTTTCGTTGGACAGCTGCTTGGAAGAAGTACCTGTTGCGATCAGACTGTGGAAACCAGAACATGCACCACACGCAACGGTAATGAACAGTGTCGGGAACAGATTACCGATCTTGGTATTCCAGCCTGTGAATGCCGGCATATCAAATGTAGCAGAACCAGTAACTGCTGCAAGTACGATACCAACTACTGCTACGATCATCATCGCATAAAGCAGGAAGCTGGACAGGTAGTCACGCGGCTGAAGCAGGATCCATACCGGAACCAGAGACGCTACTGTGATATAAATACCAATGAACACGATCCATGCAGTACGGCTCATTGCAAAACCAAATTTCAGACCAAAGATGATCATCAGTACAATTGCGATCACACCAGCGATCGTAGCCGGAAGTGTCTTAACACCAAAACGATTGGTCACCAAACCATAGATTACTGCAAGCATGATAAACAGCAGAGAGATCATCGCTGTTGTCTGGTTACCAGTCGGATCGACTGTCACGCCAAACTGACCTGCTTCGCTGTAGAATGTACCAGCTACAACGTTTACGAAGGATGCGATTACAAGGATCAGTACAAGCAGTGCAAAAATGGTAAACAGCTTCTGTGCTCTCTTTCCCATGGAATCTTTGATGATTTCGCCTACGGATTTGCCTTTATGACGAATAGATGCAAAAAGAGAACCAAAATCCTGCAGACCACCGAAGAAAATACCGCCGATAATACACCAGAGGAATACAGGTACCCATCCAAATACAGATGCCTGGATCGGACCGTTGATCGGGCCTGCACCTGCGATAGATGAGAAGTGATGTCCCATCAGAACTGCTGGTTTCGCAGCCACATAGTCTACACCATCTTCCATTTCAATTGCCGGAGTTTTCTTTTTCGGGTCAATGCCCCACTGTTTTGCAAGCCATGAGCCATAATAAACATAGCCGATGAGCAGCAAAACAATGGCAACGATAATAATAAGTAATGCTGTCATAGTTTTCCTCTCCTTAATTTAAAGTTTTATATTGCGAACAAGCTTAGCCAGACCCTGCCCCTGGCGGTTGTGGGCAATGCGTCCGGTCGATAGCTCGAGAGCAACCAGTCGGTACTGGCTCCATCCCTGCAGGCTAAATCGATAGCTCTTGTAGTGGCGGAGTCGTGGAATCTTTTGAAAAGCTTCCTCTGT
>CAZEPO010000227.1:0-2930 GCA_964514125.1 uncultured Lachnospiraceae bacterium | reverse complement strand
TGTTCTGAACAGCTATCATTCTAAGGAGAATAGAAAGAAATGGGAATACCGGTCAAGCTTGAAGCGTTTGAGGGTCCGCTGGATCTGCTGCTTCACCTGATTGAGAAAAATAAAGTAAATATTTATGATATACCGATCGTGGAGATCACAGAGCAGTATATGGAATACATTGGCCAGATGGAAGGACAGACGCTGGATATCATGAGCGAGTTTCTTGTGATGGCAGCGACTTTGCTGGATATCAAATCGCGAATGCTCCTGCCGCCGGAGGTGACGGAAGAAGGAGAAGAGGTTGACCCGCGTGAGGAACTTGTTCAGAAGCTTCTGGAATACAAGATGTACAAATATATGTCCTATGAACTGCGGGATCGGGAAGAAGATGCATCCTATCAGATGTACAAGGAGCCGACGATTCCGGATGAAGTGAAGTCTTATCGGGAACCGGTCGATATCGACACGCTTTTGGATGGTGTGACGCTTGCGAAGCTGCATACGGTCTTTCGGGACATTATGCGCCGGCAGGAGAACCGGATTGACCCGATCCGAAGCAAATTCGGCAATCTTCAGAAGGAAGAACTGGACCTGAGCGAAACGATGCGGTTTGTGGAGCAGTATATCATTGACAAAAAAGAGTGTATGTTTCGGGAAATCCTGAATCTGCGCTATGGTAAGTTATATAAGATTGTGACATTTCTGACCCTTCTTCAATTGATGAAAGAGGGGATTGTTCAGGTGGAACAGCCGGAAACATTTGCAGATATTCATATTGTGTATACTGGAAAAGAGGGAGAGATCATGGATCTTGCCCAGGATTATGACTAGGATCCTGCTGGATACAGCAGAACATTGAGTGGAGAAAATACATGGATAGAAGAAAGGCGGAGGCTGCGCTGGAAGCCATTTTGTTTGCAATGGGAGAATCAGTGGAGCTTGACAAGCTTGCAGCGGCGATTGAGCAGGATAAGGAGACAACGAGGAAGATCCTGTATCATATGATGGAAAAATACAAAGAAGAAGATAGGGGAATCCAGATCGTAGAACTGGAAAGCGCCTATCAGCTCTGCACGAAGAGTGAACTGTATGATTATTTGATCCGGGTTGCGAAGCAGCCGAAAAAAGCAGCACTTTCAGATGTTGTGATGGAGACGCTTTCGATCATTGCCTATAAGCAGCCGATCACAAAGCTCGAGATTGAAAAGATACGAGGCGTCAAATGTGATCATGCTGTGAATAAGCTGGTTGAATACAATCTGGTCATGGAGCTTGGCCGTCTGGATGCACCGGGCCGTCCGCTACTGTTCGGAACGACAGAAGAGTTCCTGCGCCATTTTGGTGTACATTCGCTCGAAGATCTCCCGGCAGTAAACCCAGTGAAGCTGGAGGATTTCAAGGCAGAGGCAGAAGAAGAGATCCAGATGAAAATGGATGTCTGATGAATCGTTCTGAATCAAAGACAAATCACATACAATACAGACAAGAGTATCGGATGGAGCAAATAGATGAATGTTTGGAAAAAAAGCAGGATTCTTTCTATGATCTGCTGTCTGTGTGTGCTTTGGAACCTGCCGGTTTTGGCAGAGTCAGAAGTACCGGAGCTTTACGCCCGCAGTGCCGTTTTGATGGACGGTGACAGCGGGCGTATTCTTTATGGAAAAGAAGCAGAGAAGGAACTGCCGATGGCAAGCACGACCAAGATCATGACCTGTATCATAGCACTGGAACAGGCAGATGAACAGCTGATCTGCACCGCCTCGGAAACGGCAGCAGCGCAGCCGAAGGTTAGGCTTGGTATGGCAAAAGGGGAACAGTTTTATTTGGTGGATCTGCTGTATTCACTGATGCTGGAATCGCACAATGACACGGCAGTATGCATTGCGGAGAATGTGGCAGGCAGTGTGGAGGCGTTTGCTGAACGAATGAATCAGAAGGCAGAACAGCTTGACTGCAGCCATACCTACTATATCACACCGAACGGGCTGGATGCGGAGGATGGAAAAGGAACGCATCATACGACAGCAGCAGAGCTTGCGGCGGTCATGCGGTACTGTCTCACGCAGTCGGCAGCAGCGGATGCATTTCTTCAGATCACGCAGGCACAGTCGCATACGTTTTCCAATGTGGAAGGAACAAAACGTTACAGCTGTGTCAATCACAACACACTGCTTCAGATTATGGACGGTGCGGTCTCAGGCAAGACCGGATTCACCGGAAATGCAGGCTACTGCTATGTGGGGGCGGTCAAACAGGAGGATAAATTGTTGATCGTGGCGCTGCTGGCCTGCGGCTGGCCGTCCAATAAGGGGTACAAATGGGCAGATACAAGAAAATTGATCCGTTATGGCGTGGAAAATTTTGAAAAACGGACGATTATTGACAGAAAAATGACAACAAAACCGATAACTGTGATAAATGGAAAACAAGAACTGGTACAGACCAAAATCCAGTGGACAAAGGAGCGGAATGAAGCAGACACTGCTCTTTTGCGCAAAAATGAAGAAGTCAGCTGCAAGATTCAGGTGTCATCCAGCTTGCCTGCACCAATCACTGCCGGGACAGTGGTCGGAACTGTGTCGTTTTTGGTAGATGATGTACCGTATGCATCATTTTCAATTGTCACATCGGAGCAGATACAGGAGGAAAATTATACATTAATTTTAAAGAAATTGAGGCTGTTTTTCGTGAATTTTATGACGAAAAAGCTTGAAATTTTTTGACAAACAGAGTAATATATAATCGGCAGAAATTGGTTTGACTTTACTAATAGGACAATGGAGGGCTGAGAGAATGAGTAATACAGCACAAAGCTTGGCAAGTAAAAGAATCGCTTCTTTACTTGATGAGAACAGTTTTGTTGAAATCGGCGGATATGTAACTGCCAGAAGTACTGATTTCAACATGCAGCAGACAGAGACACCGGGAGACGGCGTAGT
>CAZEPO010000226.1:0-2953 GCA_964514125.1 uncultured Lachnospiraceae bacterium | reverse complement strand
TATACGTTGATTTTCTGAAAATTCTGTGCTAATATAAAAAATAGCTAGAAAGAATTATGTGTGTAGAGGAGGTTCATGAATGAGCGTACAGCTGCTGGATAAAACCAGAAAAATTAATCAGTTGTTGCATAATAACAACACAAGTAAGGTAGTGTTTAACGACATCTGTGATGTGCTTACCGGAATCTTGCAGTCGAATATTCTGGTGATCAGCCGGAAAGGAAAAGTGCTTGGTGTTGGCGAATGTGACGGAGTCGAAGAGATTCATGAGCTGATCGCAGACAAAGTTGGCGGTTACATTGATCCAATGCTGAATGAACGACTTCTTGGAGTCCTTTCTACCAAAGAGAATGTGAATCTTGAGACACTTGGCTTTGAAGGAGAGAATGTCCGGAAGTATCAGGCGATCATCAATCCGATCGATATCGCAGGCGAGCGTCTTGGTACCGTTTTTATGTACAAATACGGCAGCCAGTATGAGATTGATGATATTATCCTCAGTGAATATGGTACAACAGTGGTGGGACTTGAGATGATGCGTTCTGTTAATGAGGAAAATGCGGAGGAAAACCGTAAGATTCAGATTGTCAAATCAGCGATCAGCACATTGTCATTCTCTGAAATGGAAGCGATCATTCACATCTTTGATGAATTGGATGGCACAGAGGGAATCCTTGTTGCCAGCAAGATTGCAGACCGTGTAGGTATTACACGTTCCGTTATCGTAAATGCACTCCGCAAGTTTGAAAGTGCCGGAGTCATTGAATCCAGATCATCCGGTATGAAAGGTACTTACATCAAAGTACTCAATGACGTAGTCTTTGATGAATTGAATGAGATCCGAAAAAATAAAAATTTATAAATGTCAACTAGAGATACTCGAAATTCGGGTATCTCTTTTTTGATACTTATTTATAAAAATAGGATACGTGAGAAAACAAGAGAAAATAAGAGAAAAAAAGAGTAAAACTAATTAAAAAGTGAAAAATACAGCTGTGGATATGGTTGCAATATTTCGCCATAATGGATAATATAAGGATGTTCGTTAGCACTCGATTGGAATGAGTGCTAATAAAAAGAGAGAATTGTTCATCTTAAGGAGGAATCAGATATGAAATTAGTACCATTGGGAGACAGAGTTGTATTGAAACAGTGCGCAGCAGAGGAGACAACCAAATCTGGTATTATTCTTGCAGCAAAGACACAGGAGAAACCGCAGGAAGCAGAAGTTATCGCTGTAGGACCGGGCGGAATGATCGACGGCAAAGAAGTGGTAATGCAGGTGAAAGTCGGAGATAAAGTAATCTATTCCAAATATGCAGGCAATGAAGTAAAGCTTGAAGATGAAGAATATATTATCGTAAAACAGAGCGATATTCTTGCAATCGTAGAATAAGTTTGATCGATTTTAGAACATTAGTGTATGAGACAGGAGGCATAAAATCATGGCAAAAGAAATTAAATATGGTGCAGAGGCTAGAACAGCCCTGGAAGCTGGTGTAAATAAACTTGCAAATACTGTTCGTGTGACAATTGGACCGAAAGGAAGAAACGTAGTACTTGACAAACAGTACGGCGCTCCGCTGATCACAAACGACGGTGTTACAATCGCAAAAGAGATCGAGCTGGAAGATGCATTTGAAAACATGGGTGCTCAGCTGATCAAAGAAGTAGCATCTAAGACAAATGATGTTGCAGGTGATGGTACTACAACAGCTACTGTTCTTGCACAGGCTATGGTAAATGAAGGAATGAAGAACCTGGCAGCAGGTGCTAACCCGATCGTTCTGAGAAAGGGTATGAAAAAAGCAACAGATGCAGCAGTAGAAGCAATCAAGGGCATGAGCCAGAAAGTAAACGGCAAAGAGCAGATCGCTAGAGTTGCAGCTGTATCTTCAGGCGATGAGACAGTAGGTCAGCTGGTTGCAGATGCAATGGAAAAAGTTTCTGAGAACGGTGTTATCACAATCGAAGAATCCAAGACTATGCAGACAGAACTGGATCTGGTAGAAGGTATGCAGTTTGACCGTGGATACATTTCCGCATATATGGCAACTGATATGGAGAAAATGGAAGCAGTTCTGGATGATCCGTACATTCTGATCACAGACAAGAAGATCTCCAACATTCAGGAAGTTCTTCCGCTTCTCGAGCAGGTTGTTCAGACTGGCAAGAAGCTGCTGATCATTGCAGAGGACATCGAAGGTGAAGCTCTGACAACTCTGATCGTAAACAAACTGCGTGGTACATTCACAGTAGTTGGTGTAAAAGCTCCGGGATACGGTGACAGAAGAAAAGCAATGCTTGAGGATATCGCAATCCTGACAGGCGGACGCGTGATCTCCGAAGAAGTAGGTCTGGATCTCAAAGAAGCTACACTGGATATGCTCGGACGTGCAAAATCTGTTAAGGTAGCAAAAGAGACAACGATCATCGTTGACGGTCTTGGAGACAAAGAAGCAATCGCAGCAAGAGTTGCACAGATTAAGACAACTTATGACATGACAAAATCTGAGTTTGATAGAGAAAAACTTCAGGAGCGTCTGGCTAAACTGGCTGGTGGTGTTGCAGTAATCCGTGTAGGTGCTGCTACAGAAACAGAGATGAAAGAAGCAAAACTTCGTATGGAAGATGCTCTTGCAGCTACAAAGGCAGCAGTAGAAGAAGGTATCATCGCAGGTGGCGGATCTGCATACATCCATGCAACTAAAGAAGTTGCAAAATTTGCTGAGACACTGGAAGGTGACGAGAAGACAGGTGCAAAGATCATCCTGAAAGCACTCGAGGCTCCGCTGTTCCACATTGCTGCAAACGCTGGTCTGGAAGGCTCTGTTATCATCAACAAGGTTCGTGAGTCTGAAGTAGGAACAGGCTTCGATGCATACAAAGAAGAGTATGTAGATATGGTCAAAGCAGGAATCCTTGACCCGGCTAAGGTTACAAGAAGTGCACT
>CAZEPO010000225.1:0-2964 GCA_964514125.1 uncultured Lachnospiraceae bacterium | reverse complement strand
AAATCCATAATGAATGGTATGAGAAGGCTGATCTGCAAGCTTTTTCTTATTATCTTTGGAATGATAAATCCTGTCAACTACAGACACTGCCTCATTTCCGCTCACTCTGATGATTCCGATTCCTGCTCCTGTCATAGCCGTTGAAATCGCTGCAATTGTATCACTTCTCATTCTTCTGATCCTTTCTTTTTGTTCCCTAATCTTAACCTTAGTTTTATGATACCAGAGGCAACCATTTTTGTCTGTATCTTTCTTTACAAAGCAAACACGTTGCTTATTGCAAGCACTTGTTCGCTCTTTTCTGTACAAAAACATTTGCCTCTGCCATCATTTTCTTTTCTTTCAAAAAAGGAGCTACCGCAGAATCGATCTGATCATTGCAGTAACTCCTTTTCCTTACAGCTGCTTATTCATTCGCACTGTCTGCGTTTTTTTCTACGCTTTTTTCAATTGTTTTATTTTCTTTTTTGTCTGCATTTCTGTCGTAATTTCTTTCGAAATTGCGGTTTCTTCCATTGTTACGATCTTTTTTCAAAGTAACAACTACTTTTCTGCACGGCTCGTCACCTTCGCTGTGTGTCGTAACATACGGATCATTCTGAAGTGCAGAATGGATGATTCTTCTTTCATACGGATTCATCGGCTCAAGGAATACCGGTCTTCTGGTCTTCTTCACTTTGAATGCGATATTCTTTGCAAGGTTCTCCAGTGTTGCTTTTCTGCGGTTTCTGTAGTCCTCCGTATCAAGCTTCACTCTTACATAAGAAGCCTTTCCTTTGTTGACTACAAGGCTTGTCAGATACTGAAGAGAATCCAGTGTCTGTCCTCTCTTACCGATCAGGATGCCCATATCTTCACCAGAAATATCAACAGAAAGTGTATCATCTTCAAAAGAAGATTTCATCTCTACTTCCATCTCCATTGTACGGAAGAGATCCTTCAGGAATGTCTCCGCTCTGCGGATTGCTTCTTCCGGATTAGCCGGAACCTTCGGCTGCTTCGGTGTTTCTTCCTTCACAGCTTCTTTGATCGGTTCAGACTCCTTTGGCTGTTCTTTGACTGCAGCTTTCGGAGCTTCCTTTACTGATTCCTTTTTGCTTTCTTTTTTCTCTTCTTTTTTGAACTCCTTCTTTACTTCCGGAGTTTCTTTTTTCGGTTCTTTCTTTGTTTCTTTTCTGGTTTCTTTTTTTACTTCTTTCTTGGCTTCTTTTTTAGCTTCCTTACGGAATTCTTTTTTCGGCTTTTCTTCACCAAATACTTCTTTCATCAGATCTTCATCTGTGAATTTCTTTTTGGCTTCGATCACTGCCTTTCTTCCGCCAATACCGAAGAAACCGGAAGATCCCTTGTCGATTACTGTATAATCAATGTTATCACTGCTTGTTCCAAGTAAGATAGAAGCTTCTGTGATCGCATCTTCTACTGTTTTTGCAGTCACTCTGATGGAATCCATAACACACACCCCCAGTTATTTCTTTTTGTTTCTCTCATTATACTGCTGTACCATCTGCGCTTTCGCTGCAAGGCTGCCCGGCTTGGCAGTCGTACTGCTCGTATAATATTCGGTTGAATCCTTGATTTTCTGATCTCTTTCCTCTTTGGAGATCTCCGGACGCTCAATGTTTTTTGTATTCATGCGTGCCGCATTCATGATACGTCTTGTTTCCTGCTCCTCCTGCAGAGTAGGAAGTCCTTTTTTCGCACGCTTTTTGTTGGCTTTCTCCAGATTCTTACGAACAAGCTCTTCCATATCCATCTTGTCCATATGTCTGTTGATCACTACCTGCTGAACCGTTCGGATCACAGCACCTGCAATCCAGTAGATACCCATACCAACCGGAAGTGTCAGACAGAATACAGCGGACATCAGCGGCATTACCGTATTCATTGTCTTCATACTTGCTGCCATCTGATCTGCCTGTTCATTGCCTGTACTGCTCTGCGCTGTCGTTGCGCTCATCAGCTTCGCGCTGAGCCACTGAGACAGACCGGAAAGGATCGGAATCAATGCTGCTCCAATTGCAAGCAGGATCGCACCGGATGCGAATGCACTGGTAATGATCTGAAGCGGTGCATCTGCAATGTTCAGACCCAGGAAATAGTTCATCTTGTCTACATTAGCCTGTGTCGATGTGATCGCATCTGTAATGTCCGGGAACTGACTGGTCAGACTTGTCCAGTCTGCCGGTTTGAATTTATAAAGAACATCGATGAGCGTCAGCTCTGTCATTTCTTTAAATGTGACTCCGTTTGTTTTGGCAATACCTGCCATAAACTCTTCTGCACCCGGCAGCTTCAAAATCGTCTGTGCCAGAGGCAGAAACGCATTTTTAACGGAGGTAACGTATGCCGGTACGTTCCAGATTACGCGATACAGTGCGAACAGGATCGGCATCTGGATCACCAGCTGCAGACAGCTTCCCATCGGATTCACACCATATTTTGCATAGACAGCCTGTGTTTCTTCATTCATCTTCATCATGGCTGCCTGATCGTTATTTTTGCCCTTATACTTTTTCTGAATCTTGTTGATTTCAGGCTGCATCACCGCCTGAAGTTTCGAAAACTTCTGCTGTTTGATCGTCATCGGAAGCAAAAGCATATAGATAACGATTGTAAACAGAATAATACTCAGACCGATATTCGGAAGTCCAATATTCTCCAGAAGCCAGAAAATACCATTCATGATATATCCCAGCAGACTGGCTACCGGTCCGATGATAAATGATGTACTTTTCGTCAATAACATTCCTTAATTTCCTCCTCATGGAACGGGATCATATCCGCCTTTGGAGAAAGGATTGCATCTGAGAATCCGCCATGCTGCAAGGATTCCCCCCTTCCATGCACCGTACTTCTGAATTGCTTCCAACCCGTATTGGGAACAGGATGGAAAGTACGGACATTTCGTTCCTTTCATCGGCGAAATATACTTCTGATATAGCTTAATCAGAAAAATAAGCA
>CAZEPO010000224.1:0-3063 GCA_964514125.1 uncultured Lachnospiraceae bacterium | reverse complement strand
CCAGTTTTGCAAGCTGCGGACTGATCAGAAGAAGACACAGACAGCTTACAACACCGCCGATATAGCTGGACATGGTTGCGATACCAAGCGCACGTCCTGCTTCACCACGTTTTGAAAATTCATAACCATCAATTGCTGTCGCTGCAGATGCCGGTGTTCCCGGTGTATGCAGAAGAATTGCGGAAATAGATCCACCGTAAATTGCTCCTACATAAATACCAAGAAGCATCAAAATACCTTGTGTAGCATCCATACCGAACGTAAGCGGCAAAAGAAGCGCAACACCCATGGTTGCTGTAAGTCCCGGTAGTGCTCCGATACAGATACCAGCGCCAACACCTAGTACCATGTACAGAATAACCATAGGAGTAAATGCAGCTTGAATTGCGTCTAAAATCATATGTTATTCCCTCCCTCTTAGAATGCTATCATTCCGAAGTCAATCGGTACATTCAGTGCATATTTGAATACTACGTAAACAACTAGCGTAATTGCTACCGAAATCAAAAGTGTCATATACCATTTATATTTTGCAAACCAATGAATAAAAATAAACAGCATAACAATGGTTGTCGGGATAAATCCAACAACGGTTGTCAGATAGCAATATACCAGCAAAATTATCATTGTAACGTAAACACGTTTTTGAGCATCTCCCCAGATTGCAATCTGTCCCTGATCCTCTGCCGGAGTACGCAGTGCAGTGATCAGAACCCAAAGTGCTGCCAGAATCAATCCAGCTGCAACTATGCCCGGCCACAATCCCGGTCCTGGCGCTCCTGTTCCATATACTTCAGCAGTCGGATAACCGAGGCACTGAATCAATACATAAGCACCAAGTGCTATGCAAAGCAATGATGCAACAATATTACCTTTTTTCATTGTTCTCTCCTTTACCTGTAAAACACTGTGACAGAATACTGTCACATCGCATGATACAACATGAAACATCTTGTATCATAAAACAAGGAGATGTCAAATAAATGACATCTCCCATTCATTCAAAATGAATTATTTAACAGCAAGACCAAGTTCTTCTACGATAGTTGTATAAGCTTCAAGGTCAGCAGCCATTCTTTCTTCGAATGCTTTTCCATCCATGATGTCAATAACATTATTGGAGTTGTTCATGAATTCAACGAATGCATCTGATTCAGCAGCTTCTGTGAAAATTGTGTAAAGCTCTTCCACTACTTCATCCGGAGTATCCTTCGGAACACCAAGACCTCTCCATGTACCAAGAACAGCATCATATCCAGATTCTTTACATGTCGGAACATCCGGAATAGAATCCAGTCTGTTTTCACTCATAACTGCAAGAACTTTCAAATCGCCGCTTTCTACATAAGAAGCTACTTCTGCGTAGGAAACTGCAACTGCATCAATGTGTCCACCAAGAAGGTCTGTGATCGCACCAGCAGCTCCGTCATAACCTACATGTTTGAACTCTGTCCCAGCAACATTTGCAAGACCTGCTGCTGCAAGATGCCAGATTGCACCAATACCTGAGTTACCTACCTGAACTTCATTCTCTTTTGAATAGTTGATGAAATCTTCGATTGTCTCAAAACGATCATCATCAGCTTTAACTGTAATTGCTGAACATGCACTGTTAACCATCATGATCGGTTTGAACATGCTGTATGTAAGTCCAGCGTTGTTGCCCATAGCTTCCAGAGTAGTAAGCTCTACTGTAACCATTGTTACTGTTGTTCCGTCAGCCTTGGACATAGCACCTTCAAGCATACCAATTGCTCCGCCGCCACCTGATTTGTTTTCAACAGAAATATTTTTGAAACTTCCTGATGCTGCATCTGCAAGTGCTCTCATAACAACATCAGTACCACCACCCGCATCATACGGTACGATACATTTAACCGTTTCACCAGACATATCTGCAAATGCAGATGTAACCGGTACAAGTGCCATTGCCGCTGACAATACAAGTGCCATCAATTTCTTTTTCATTTTTCAATTCCTCCTAAGTTTATCGTTATGACATTGCATCCACGTAACATTATGCCATATTTTTATTATACATATTGTACATAAAAAATCAAGATAAATATTATTTTTTGTTGAATACCTACTGCTATTTTTATGTACTGCAAACAACATTCTTTTGAAAATAAAATTTTCGTGTTATACTACGAACAATAAATAACCAAATCATCTGTAATGGAGGAATTTCTTATATGGACTATTTAAAACAGTTTTCACTTGATGGAAAAACTGCACTGATCACTGGGGCTGCATATGGAATCGGTTTTGCGATTGCAGAAGCATACGCAAAAGCCGGCGCAAAAATTGCATTTAACTGCCGCCAGAAAAGTCATCTTGAAAAGGCACTTGCCGCATATGAAGAAAAAGGAATCACCGCCAAAGGCTTCATCTGTGACGTAACTGATGAAACGCAGGTCACAAAAATGATTGCTGACATCGAGCAGGAACTTGGTACAATTGATATTTTAGTAAACAACGCCGGTATTATCAAGCGTACTCCCATGATTGAAATGTCTGCTGACGATTTCCGCCAGGTTGTAGATATCGATTTAAACGCTCCATTCATTGTTTCCAAAGCTGTTTTACCCGGAATGATCAAAAAAGGCCATGGAAAGATCATCAATGTATGTTCTATGATGAGTGAACTTGGCCGCGAAACTGTTTCTGCCTATGCCGCTGCCAAAGGCGGTCTTAAGATGCTCACCAAAAATATTGCATCTGAATATGGCGCTTATAATATTCAATGCAATGGTATTGGTCCAGGATACATTGCCACTCCGCAGACAGCTCCGCTCCGTGAGCTGCAGGAGGATGGCTCCCGTCATCCTTTTGATCAATTTATCATCAGCAAAACTCCTGCTTCACGGTGGGGCTGTCCCGAAGACCTGACAGGACCTGCTATTTTTCTTGCATCTGATGCATCCAATTTTGTCAACGGTCACATCCTGTATGTAGATGGTGGAATCCTCGCATATATTGGAAAACAGCCATGATACACAAACATTGATTTGTCCATTATAAAAAATCGGGAGAATGATCATCCATTCCTCCCGATTTTTT
>CAZEPO010000223.1:0-3078 GCA_964514125.1 uncultured Lachnospiraceae bacterium | reverse complement strand
TTATAGTTCTGCACCCAATCCAGAATATAAGAAGAGAGGGTTACTGTGATCAGGGAAAAGACAATTCGCATAACAGGAATATAAGTAAGCGAAAGCAGCAGTACCACGACATCGGTGAACAGATAGGCACGTGCCAGTCTCCAATGCAGAACATGGGAAATGGTCAGGGCCAGGGCATCATCGCCTCCGGCAGAGCCTCCCTGGCGAATGATCAGTCCGACACCTACGCCGACAAAGACAGCGCCGAGTACGGCGGCGAGCAGTGGATACGGCGAGAGATCCGGCAGCATAGGCGGGAATTGTTCCCAGAGTTTGAAAAAGCCGGACACACAGAGTGTAGAAACGACAGAGATTCGGATAAACTGACCGCCAAGAAATTTGAAGGCGAGCAGGTAGCAGGCCACATCCAGAATCGGTGTGATGTAAGCCGGTGAGATCTTGAGCCAGTGTTCGATCAGAAGCATCAGACCAAGGACGCCTCCTTCCGTGATGTGAGTACGCTGATGAATATTATGTATGCCAAAAGAAGTGATCATTGCACCAATCAGGATCAGCAATATTTTTTTTGTAGTAAAGCCTTCGGTCAGTTTCTGCCAAAGTGCGGTAATGCGTGTATTCAATTTGTAGTTCCTCCTTGCTAATTCGATAATCGCGATGTATTATAAACTGTATAGTTACTATAAAGTCAGGATGTTTGTCAAGGGGAAAATGCAGATGTGACGAAAATCCTGTTTTACATTGCATATGGAACGGAGCGTGCCTGTGACTGAATTACTATTACGCATTTTTATCAAAACAGATGAGAACCAAAAGGATGCATCTGTGCATGCTGCGGTCGGTAAGCTGGCAGGGATCGTTGGGATTATCTGCAATTTTTTTCTGAGTGCGTGCAAGCTGACGGTCGGACTGATAGCCGGGTCGGTTTCTATTACTGCAGATGCGCTGAACAATCTCTCGGACTGCATTTCTTCGCTGATCACGCTGCTGGGATTTCGTATGGCGCAGCGTCCGGCGGATCAGGAGCATCCTTACGGACACGCAAGAATGGAATATATAACGGGTATGATCGTTTCTCTGCTGATCCTGATGATGGGCGTGGAGCTGGTCCGATCCTCAGCTGAGAAGATTTTTCATCCAGCGGAGCTGGAGCTGGATACTGCGGCATTTATTATTCTGATTATTTCGATCCTTGTGAAGCTCTGGATGTATCGCTTCAATCGAACGCTTGGAGCCAAAATCCGTTCCGCATCTTTGTATGCGACGGCAGCAGACAGCCGGAATGATGCGGTGGCTACAGCTGCGGTACTGCTCGGCTGCATCGTGAATCGAATCTGGCAGATCAATGTGGATGGCTATGTCGGCATGGCGGTCGCATTGTTTATTCTTTATTCTGGTATCAATATCGCGAAGGAGACCGCAGCACCGCTGCTGGGCAATCAGGCGGACGGCGATACCGTGAAGGCAATCAGTGATCTGATCCTGTCCCATGATAAGATCCTTGGTATCCATGATCTGCTCATCCACGATTATGGGCCGGGCAAATGCTATGCCTCTGTCCATGCGGAATTGAGTGCAGAGGAGGATCCGCTGATCTGTCATGATATCATAGATGATATTGAATGCGATGCGGCGGATCAGTTGAATATTCATCTGGTCATTCACTACGATCCAGTCGTACTCAATGACAGCGAATGGAACAGACAGAAAGCGATCACAGAAGAGGTGATCCGGGAACTTGATCCGGATTTTTCGATGCATGATTTTCGTCTGGTCAAGGGCGCTGCGCAGACCAAGATTGTATTTGATCTGCAGGTACCGTATGCGATGAATGGACAGTATCGTATGCTGAAGGAGCAGATCGACACGGCACTGAAGCAGCATGGGATCACATATTCGACGGTGATCCGTTTTGAAAACTGATCATTTGTGAGGAACACACACGCATTTCCGCTTGTCGGAGTATTGCGTATGATGTATAATTTAAGGAAAAAATTCAAAGGAGATGTATTATGGGAGCGTCAAAAGTATATTTCACTAATCTGCGTACCGGCACCAGCACGAATCTTCAGAAAAAGCTGACCAAGCTGGTCAAGACAGCAGGCATTGCAAACATTGATTTTGAAAATAAGTATGTTGCGATCAAGATCCATTTCGGAGAACCGGGCAATCTGGCTTTCCTTCGTCCGAACTATGCAAGAACAATCGTGGATATTGTCAAGGAGCTGGGCGGCAAACCATATCTGACCGACTGCAATACGCTGTATGTAGGCGGCCGCAAAAATGCACTGGATCACATCGAGAGTGCTTATCAGAATGGTTTTACACCGTACACAACAGGCTGTCATATCCTGATCGGCGACGGTCTGAAGGGAACCGATGATGTACTGGTTCCGGTAGAAGGCGGCGAGTATGTCAAAGAGGCAAAAATCGGACGTGCGATCATGGATGCAGATGTATTTTTGACTCTGAACCATTTCAAGGGCCATGAGGCGACCGGATTTGGTGGTGCTTTGAAGAATATTGGTATGGGCTGCGGTTCCCGTGCAGGAAAAATGGAAATGCACAGTGCCGGCAAGCCGCACGTAGATCAGGATCTGTGTATCGGCTGCGGTGCCTGCAGCAAGATCTGTGCACACAGTGCAGCAGTTGTTGAGAACAAGAAGGCATCCATTGATCACAGCAAATGTGTTGGCTGCGGACGATGCATCGGTGTCTGTCCGAAGGACGCTGTACTGGCAGCCAGCGATGAGGCCAATGACATCCTGAACTGCAAGATCGCAGAATATTCCAAAGCGGTTATCAATGATCGTCCGTCCTTCCATGTCAGTCTGGTCATCGATGTATCTCCGAACTGTGACTGTCATGCAGAAAATGATCTTCCGATCGTTCCGGACGTTGGTATGTTCGCATCCTTCGATCCGGTTGCACTGGACAAAGCATGTGCGGATGCGGTCAATGCACAGCCGATCATTCCGGGCAGTGTTCTGGAGGAGCATGTTCATGAGCATGAGGAGGAGAGCAAGCATCACGATCACTTCCATATGAGCCATCCGGAAACCAACTGGGAGAGCTGCATTG
>CAZEPO010000222.1:0-3087 GCA_964514125.1 uncultured Lachnospiraceae bacterium | reverse complement strand
TTGCAGTCTACCATAAACATAATAACATCTGCTGTGTCAATGGCAATCTGTGCCTGACTTCTCATCTGAGACAGAATAATATCATTGCTGTCCGGTTCGATTCCTCCGGTATCAATCAGTGTAAAATTTATATTGAGCCATTCCACATCAGCATAAATACGGTCACGTGTTACACCCGGCGTATCTTTTACAATCGAGATATTTTCGCCAGCCATTGCATTAAACAATGTAGATTTTCCTACATTTGGTCTTCCTACTATTGCTACGATCGGTTTACTCATTCATATCCTCCTTCCGTATCGCTGCATTTTGTCCGGTCACTGCCTGAACAAATGCGTATCCGCTTGATTTTACAATATGAATTTTTATTTGTAAAGCTTTTTCCAGTTCTTCGACGGTCATATCATCCAAAAAGACCCTTTCTCCGCTGCGCAGCATATTGCTGGTGAGCAGCAGACATTCGCCAAGCTCCCGCCCGGTCAGCTGTTCCTTCAGATCCTGTCCCGTGATCAAGCCCGAAACAGTGATCCGCTCGCCAAAAAAGCGATTCTCTATCTCGTAAATGTGTACTGTCAGATCCGGATACTGCTGACAGATCTCATCAGAAAGCTCCCGCAGAAGCGGAGCAGCCAATCGTCCTGTCGCGATTGACACTTCCCTCTTTGGCACGATTTCATCTTGTGTCTCTTCTGCTACACCCATCGTTTCACCATTTTCTGTACAGCCAGTCTTCTCACCCTGACGCAGATTCTCCAGACATTCCAGAACCTCTTCCCGCAGCAGACGCATCATGCCCACGCCATTTTCCAGCTGCAGATATCCGTCATACCGTTCTTCTTCCGGCATCGGACGGCCAGCCAGAATATACCATTCATCAGACGCATGGATAAAATGGATTCCGTATTCCGGATAAACTCTTTTCTGCCATGCTTCAATCTGATCGATCACGTTCGCCGCATCTTCCGCCGTAAATGGTTCCAGTGGATAAAGACCATCCCTAAACTTCGTCAATCCAACCGGAACAACTGATACACTGCGCAGATACGGCAGATACTGTGTCATTTCACGGATGGATCGTTCAAGCTCCTCTCCGTCATTGACACCGCGGCACAGCACGATCTGACCGTTCATCTCAATCCCGGCATCCGCCAGGCGCTTGATCTTCGGAAATACATCTCCGGCAAAACGATTGTTGAGCATTTTGCAGCGCAGCTCCGGATTCATTGTCTGAAACGAAATATTGATCGGTTCCAGATGATAACGGATAATACGGTCAATGTCATGATCGCTCATATTTGTCAGCGTCACATAATTCCCCTGCAAAAAGGAAAGCCGGGAATCATCATCCTTAAAATAGAGCGTCTCTCGCATCCCTTTTGGCATCTGATCAATAAAGCAGAAGATACATTTATTATGGCAGGAACGATACTCATCCATCAGTGAATTCTCAAAGACAATCCCAAGATCCTCTTCAAATTCTTTTTCGATCTCAAGCTCCCATTCCTCTCCGTTCTGCTTACGCACCACAACCGTCAGGTATTCCTCATTCGTCAGATAGTGATAGTCAAATACATCCTCCACTCTCTGACCATTGACCTCCAGAAGAACATCACCGGCTTCCAGTTCCAGTTCCTCTGCAATACTGCCCGGCGTGACCTCTTTTATTTTATGTTCTGTTATTGTTTTTTTCATAAATTATTTTCCTGCTCTTATTTTTCTCGCGCGGCTCTCGGCAAAGCACCTGCTTGTCCGGATTCCGCCATCATCATCATACTATTTCTCCGGATAAATTGCAACCCACCCGCCAAAAAACGACAGACTCCTTGACTCCCGAAATACAAAATGCTATACTTTGCACGTATATGTGTGTCTTTCAGGGACACACCTGCAAATATTCGTATAAATATAATTATTCATTCGTATGGAGGTATCTATGTCTGATTCTAATAAGTCGGATCACATTTTACCTGTCGGTAAACTCAAGATCGCTGCTCTGGAAGGCTGCCGTGATCTCGGAAAAGCGGTAGACCGTCAGCTTGTAAAATCCAGAAAAGAAAAAGAAAATCTTACGCTTGAAGCCATCAACATGCCAGGATACATCGAAGATTCCTATCTTCTTGACTGCAGCTGTCCACGCTTTGGTTCCGGCGAAGGCAAAGGCCAGATCAACGATTCTGTCCGCGGTGCCGATCTCTACATTCTCGTAGATGTCTGCAACCACAGCCTTACCTATTCTATGTTCGGTTACACCAATTATATGTCTCCTGACAACCATTATCAGGATCTGAAGCGTATCATTTCTGCCGCAACCGGCAAAGCCAAACGAATCAGCGTTGTTATGCCGTTCCTTTACGAAGGCCGTCAGCACAAGCGCACTAAGCGAGAATCTCTCGACTGCTCGCTGGCTCTGCAGGAGCTGATCGATATGGGCGTATCCAACATCATCACCTTCGATGCACATGATCCGCGTGTACAAAACGCGATCCCGCTCCATGGTTTCGATACTTTCATGCCGACTTATCAGTTTCTGAAGGTCCTGACCAGCACAGTTGATGATTTCCATATTGACAACGATCATCTGATGATCATCAGCCCGGACGAAGGCGCAATGAGCCGTGCCGTATACTTCTCAAATATTCTCGGTGTTGATATGGGTATGTTCTACAAGAGACGTGATTATTCTCGCGTTGTCAACGGCAAAAACCCAATCGTTGCACACGAATTCCTCGGTGATTCTGTCGAGGGCAAGGATGTGATCATCGTCGATGACATGATCTCTTCCGGCGAAAGCATGCTTGATGTTGCCAAACAGATGAAAGAGAGAAACGCACGTCGTGTCTTTGTCTGCACAACCTTCGGACTGTTTACAGACGGACTTCAGAAATTCGATGAATATTACGAAAAAGGATATATTACCAAGGTGGTTACTACCAACTTGAATTACCGCGATCCAGAACTGTTCACAAAGCCTTATTATGCAGAAGCAGATATGACCAGCTTCCTCGCTATGATCATTGAACAGCTCAATCATGACAATACACTGAGCAAGATGGAATCTCCGACCAACAAGATCAACAGCCTGCTCAC
>CAZEPO010000221.1:0-3106 GCA_964514125.1 uncultured Lachnospiraceae bacterium | reverse complement strand
GGTTTTGCACCCGGATGGTCACCCATCTTTGTATGGTCACCAGTCAGACACAGAATATTGTCGATTCCGAGCATGGCTGCGCTCAGAAGATCGGACTGCAGTGCGATACGGTTTCTGTCACGGCATGTAAGCTGGAAGATCGGTGTAAGACCTTCATCTTTGAGTGCTTTACATGTTGCCAGAGAGCCAAGACGCATAACTGAAGACTGGTTATCTGTTACATTCACTGCGGAAATACCGCTCAGATATGTTTTTGCTTCTTCCAGCAGACCTTCAATGTGGATTCCTTTTGGCGGTCCTACTTCTGCTGTTACTACAAATTCACCACGATCAAATAACTCTGTAATTTTCATTCTACATTGCTCCAATCATTATAAATTTAAACAGTTGACTGTTTATTTTACTTCATCGTCAGTTGCGTAATTGCGCACCTGTACCGGGCATTTCAGTACATCCAGGCGTCCGATCTGTGCAAGACGTCTGTAAATGCGCTCCCAGCCGCATTCCATATTGCTGTCTACTTCACATTTGCCGTTCTTGGAACCGCCGCACTGTCCATTGACAAGACTCTTGGAGCAGGCAGTGATCGGACAGATTCCACCGGTCAGATTCAGGTAGCACTCGCCGCACTGTTTACAGTCGTACTCAAGCGGTGTCACTCCCTGGAATCCCGGAAGCGGGAAGGTATCGCATGCTGCACATACCTTCTTGTTCTCCAGATACTCAGCGATGGTCTGTACGCCAACGCCGCAGGAGAATACCAGTACTACATCAGCCGCTTCGATCGCGTCCATGTATTTCTGGATACGTACTTTCATATTTTCAGGATTACAGATGTAATCTTTTGTCATAATTCCTGTCACATTCCCGGCAGCAACCATCTCTTTCTGGAGTTCTGCAGCTTCTTTTTCCGGGAAATGGACTTCTTTACATCCATGACAGTTGATGATAAAAACTTTTTTGCCATCAACGAGGGATGCGATCGTCTCTTTTGATTTTAATTGGGTAATTAACATATTACTTCAGCTCCCTTACTGCAAGTTTTCCGGCTTTGATCTTGGTTACGATCGGAATCTTGGAAGAACAGATATATTCACAGCATCTGCACTCAACACAGTTCATGATGCCTTTATCCTTCAATCCCTGCCAGTTCTGTTCGTCCGCATATTTTGCGAAATACAGCGGAGAAAGTTCCATCGGACACACATCTACACAGCGTCCGCACTTGATACATGCTACCGGCTCAGTTACATCAGTATCGATCGCAATGATACCGTTGGAACCTTTCATCATCGGTACATTCAGGTCATTCAGTGCAAATCCCATCATCGGGCCGCCCATCTTGATCAGAACGTCGTCATCTGTTGTGCCGCCGCAGTAATCGATCAGATCTTTTACATTGGTACCGATCTTCACGATAAAGTTGCCCGGGTTCTTCATCTTCGGACCTGTAATAGATGCAACACGCTCGATCAGCGGCATACCCTTCTGAATTGCATCAGAGATAGCCTTTACGGTACTGATGTTGCTCACTACTACACCGACATCTGCCGGAAGTCCGCCGTTCGGAACCTGTCTGCCCATAACACGCTTGATGAGAGTTTTCTCAGCACCCTGCGGGTATTTGGTTCTTGCAACAAATACATCGATATTCTCAATATCAGCAACCTTGGACTGCAGAAGCTCGATTGCATCCGGCTTGTTGTCCTCGATCACGATCAGACCCTTCTCAGCGCCTGTTGTCTTGAGGATTGCTTTCAGACCATAGACGATATCGTCTGCAAACTCAAGAAGTACTCTGTGGTCTGCTGTCAGCATCGGCTCACATTCGCAGCCATTGAGCAGGATTGTATCTACTGGTTTGGCAGGTTTCAGTTTGACACAAGTCGGGAAACCAGCACCACCCATACCTACGATACCGGCATTCTTGATGATCTCGATGATCTCATCCGGTGTCAGTTCTTCCAGAGGTTTGTTCGGCTGTACGGATTCGTGCAGAGTATTCTTTCCGTCAGATTCGATCACAACTGCTGTCATCTCGCAGCCTCTTGTACCGTGCATACGCGGCTCGATCGCTACAACTGTACCGCTGACGCTGGAGTGAACCGGTGCACTGATAAAGCCTGCAGCTTCACCGATCACCTGTCCAACTTTAACCTGGTCGCCAACCTGTACGATCGGGTTTGCCGGAGCACCAAGATGCTGAGACATCTGGATTACAACAGTCTTCGGATCCGGGAATCTCTTCAGCGCGATATGCTCGCTGAATTCTTTGTGCTCTGACGGATGAACGCCGCCATAGTAGCCTGCGAATCTTTCATCACGGATCGCTTTTACATAGTCATTGACTGCCTTGAAGTTTACTTTGGAGTAGTCTCTTACCTGAACCGGCTGATTCAGGAACTCTTCCAGACGACCCTGTTTTGCAAGTCTCTGGTAGATCTTTTCCCATGCACAGTCTTTGTTCGGGTCTACTTCACATTTACCGTTCTTTGCACCGCCGCACTGTCCGTTTACAAGGCTCTTGGAACAGTCAACGATCGGACAGACACCGCCTGTCACATTCAGGTAGCACTGTGCACAAGCGTCACAGCTCTTCTTTGTCAGTGCCATACCATGATGTCCGGTATAGTTCAGTGTATTGCTGGCCGCAACAACAGATCTGCCTGTCAGATCTGCAACTGTCTGGATACCCAGACCACAGGAGATCACAACAACGTGCTCAGCACCTTCCGGGATCATCTCCTGAAGCTTTTTCTCCGTCTGGACTTTGTTACACAAAAAGTCGACCTTTGCACTGCCTACGACTGTCTTACCCTGCTCTGTCGCAAATTTGATAAACTCGTCGCAATCCGGTTCGTCAACGGTCTCGAATTCTTTGAAGCACTTGTTACAAGCGATCACGAACAGGTTGTCCTTGTCGGCCAATAAGGACGCCAGTTCGTCAGCACTTTTTAACTTATACTTAGTATAGTTTTCCAATTGCTCACCTTCCTTATGTAATTGATTTATAAACCTTATGATTATCTGTCTTCATCTATTCTCCGACTCTGCACTTCGGAGGAAAGAAAAGCCAAATAACTTAAGTCCACAATTTATACAAAGT
>CAZEPO010000220.1:0-3116 GCA_964514125.1 uncultured Lachnospiraceae bacterium | reverse complement strand
ATCATGGCAACGATCAGTGATGCTTATACCAAAAATGATCTGTTTCATATCGTTTTTTGTATCGTACTGTTTTCCATTTCGATGCAGGGTACGCTGATTCCGCTGTTTGCCCGCAAGCTGGATATGATCGATGACGACAGCAACGTTATGCGGACCTTCAACGATTACTCTGAAGAAAAGCCGGTCAGTTTTGTGCGGCTTCCAATCAAAAAGGACGGTCATCCGTGGATCGACAAATATGTAAGAGACATCATGCTTCCGCCGGGAACGCTTCTGGTCATGATTCTGCGCGGCAAGGAGCAGATCATTCCGCGCGGAGATACCCTGCTTTGCAAAGGGGATGTGGCAGTGCTCAGCGCAGCTTCACTTGCGGAAGAAGAAGAGATGCAGCTGGGGCTGACGGAGATTGATATCGAGAAAAAACATCCGTGGAGGGATCAGCGGCTGGCTGATGTGGCGCTTGACCGCGACCAGCTGGTCATCTTGATTGAGAGAGGAGCCAAATCCATTATTCCAGGCGGCAACGTTGTTTTGCGCGAAGGCGACAAGGTCGTGATCAGCTCAAAATAGCATGCTTTTTGTGCAGAATATACAAAAAATAAGGGATAACACTTTATGAAAATAGATAAAACTGTGAAAAAATGCTTACATTGGATAAACTCAAAATGATAAAATAAATATAACATTCAGAGAAAAAAGCCGAATCTGCCAATGCATGGCTGATGGTCAGCTATGCAAAATATCTGAATACCGGAGTGCTGGATCCGAGGATCGAGCAGTAGCAGATTGAAATGCTGGACAGTCTAAGGGAATCGTACGGCAGCAAGCTTGCCTGAATCAAAAAACAGCAGCGTCAATGGACAGGAAAACTGTGTGTTGGCGCTGCTGTTTTGCCTGAAATTTGACAAAAGTACTGCAATACGTTATAGTGGATATGATTATGGGTTATTTCAGTAAGAAAGGCAAGGGTGAGTTTATCAGAAAGTTTAAGAAAAGGATACTGACATTGATCCTGCTGATCGCCGTTCTGTCTCTGGCGGGCAGCGTGCAGGCTTCGGCCGCCGGCACGGTCAATGTAGTGACTTCTGCGAAGAAGGTATCCAAGGGAAAATGGATCAAGACATCTGCCGGCAAAAAGTATCGTTATTCTGGCGGAACTTATGCCAAAAATCAATGGCTTTCCATTGGCGGCAAGATCTATCATTTTGACAGCAATGGCATATGCGAGCAGGGATGGATCACATACAATGGCAATAGTTATTATGCAGCCTCAAATGGTCAGCTGTATATCAAAAAATGGCTGACGAAGGATGGCGAACGCTATTATTTTCAGGCAAATGGTATCTGTGCAAAATACAAATGGCAGACCATCAATAAGAAAGAATATTTCTTCCTGAAAAGCGGAAAAATGGCCAAGAACCAGATGTTCACCTACAAAAATAAGACCTATTATGTGAATAAGAGTGGTCAAAAAATAAAAGGTGCCTGGGTGAAGAAGAACGGTAAGATGTATTACTTCGACAAAGACGGGGTACGTCTTCAGAAGAAGTGGGTCAAATACAAAGGAGACTTTCGCTATCTGGGCGCAGATGGTACGATCGTAAAGAATTCCTGGGTAGGAAGCTATTATGTGGATAAAGACGGAAAACGTCTGAAGAACTGTGTAAAAGATGGTTACTATCTGAATGCGAGCGGCAAAAAGGTTATTAAGGTATTTGATGGAGATTATATCTTTGTAGGTGATTCACGTACGGTAGGCATGGAGGTATCCAAACCGTCTGCAAATACAAAGTATATTGCGAAAGTAGGAGAGGGATATAACTGGCTGAAGAAAACCGGCGGAGTGACGCTTCAGTATTACCTGAAGACCAACCCGAATGTAAAAGTGGTTCTGGCTCTGGGCGTCAATGATCTGGGGAATATCAATTCTTATATTTCTTATTATAAGAGTCTGATCAAGAAATATCCGAAAACAGAGTTTTACATTTTATCGGTCAATCCGGTAGAAGAAAAGGTTGCTCCGTATGGAACCAGAGGATATGTTAAGAATTCTTCGATTAAGACATTCAATAAGAAACTGAAAGCATCGTTTTCATCCCGCTATGTGGATTCCTATAACTATATGTGGAACAAAGAAAAAGGCTATGAAACCACTGATGGCCTGCATTATACAGTCAGGGTGTATCAGGACTTGTACGATTTTATCATAAAGGCGATCTCATAAAAGACTGCGGACGTTTGTCCGCAGTCTTTTTGTCGAATTTTGTCATAAAGATCAATAAAAATAATTCCGCGAATCATGCTTATTCACGGAATTCGAACAGTTTGGCGATATCTACTTCAAGAACGTCTGCAATCTCAAATAAGGATTCCAGAGAAATAGAAGTAGGCATATTAGGTGCTTCCAGGTTGCTGATATGAGTACGGCTTAAATTTGTGTATTCTGCAAGCTGCAGCTGAGTCAGTCCGCGTAGTTTGCGGTAATAAGCTATAGTAAGACCAAGTTGGCGGTATTGATTCGCACGTTTTTCTGTCATCTCGAATCCTCCTTTACTATAGTTTAGTATTTCCAGGAAGAAAACGAAACAAAACGTGTCATTGTAATTGCAAAGCAAGATATTGCTCAAAGAAAACAATATTGGTATAATATAAAAAAATAAGATGTATATGCAAAGTGGAAATGTGCAGATGAAAAGTGAGATTGGAAGATTGAATTAGGAAATCTGCTTTTTAAAACGAATAAAATCCAGAACTTCCTGTCGCTTCTGATTGGAAAGATCTGCAAAATCGTTCAAAAGCTGTTTTTCCTCCGATGTCAGGAAGGATGCGTTGCTGTCAGAAACATGATCAATCCCACATACAAGATAATCAACAGAGACATTATAGAGTTTTGCCAGAGATACAATGATCTCAAGCGGTGGCATGCGAGACGCATTTTCATAATTTGAATAGGTTTGTCTTTGGATATTTAACAGACGGCTGATGTCTTCCTGTCTGTAGTTTGCTTTTTTACGCAATGCGCGCATATTTACGGTAAGCATACTCTGTTTCATTAGAACACCTCCAATTTAACTTATTATATCAATAAAAAAGAAAAACATCTGTAAATGAAACAA
>CAZEPO010000219.1:0-3149 GCA_964514125.1 uncultured Lachnospiraceae bacterium | reverse complement strand
TTGCTGATCCATCAGCCGTCCGGTAATTATATTGCAGGTTACAAAGCGATGGAAAGGATTTACGCTCTGCATCAGGGAAAACGATACTATACCAGCACTCCGGAGATGCTGAAAGCTTATGCGGAAATGGTACCGCCTGTAGACGAACAAAAGTGATGGAATAAATTAGTAACCGTAAGTTGGTTTTCAACTTGCATTAAAACTGTTATCAAAATTGTTTGATGTTTCGATCAATACACTTCTAGGATCGCCCAGACAATTGATTTGCCAGTGGTGAGGTATGCCAAAACTCACCAAGTTAAATGCTCTTGTGGGCAGTTATATCAATCTTGAATACAGACTACCGAACGGAAAATATGTAAATTTCCTCGAAAAGTCTTGACCGGAAGCAGGGTTTTGGTTTTATATATGATTATATGTAAGCAATTTTATATGGAGGTATCCAAATGAAAAACATATTGATTTTATCGGGAAGTCCGAGAAAAAACGGCAATTCAGACATTTTGTGTGATGAATTTCAGCGTGGTGCAGAGGAAGCTGGTCATCAGGTAGAAAAGATCCGTGTGGCAGCAAAAGAGGTACACCCTTGTATTGCCTGTTATCATTGTCGGGAAAATGACGGAACATGTGTATTTAAGGACGACATGGCAGAGATTTTGCAGAAAATGATCGACGCAGATGTACTGGTGCTGGCAAGTCCGGTGTACTTCTATTCGATTGATGCGCAGCTCAAAGCAGTCATTGACCGTACTGTGGCTCGTTGGCTCGAAGTGAAAAAGAAAGAGTTTTATTATATCATCACGATGGCAGACGAGGAGGCAGCTTCTGCAGATACTACATTGGCTTGCTTCCGAGGATATGCTGATTGTGTGGAGGGTGCTGTGGAAAAGGGCATTCTCATTGCCGGTGGAGTCTATGAATCAGGTACAGTAAAGGAGACCTCTGCTATGACAGAGGCCTATGAAATGGGACGAAATGTTTGAAAATAAAGTTGTTGTAATAACTGGCGGTGCACAGGGAATTGGAAAATGCATCAGTGAAGAATTTGCAAAAGAAGGCGCAGCTGTCTGTATCATTGACCTGCAGGAAAATGATTATTTTCAGGGCAATCTGGCGGATCAGAAAACGTTGGAACGTTTTGTTCAGAAGGTCATTGCGGATTATGGCAAGATTGATTATTTGATCAATAATGCGGCACCGCTGTCCAAAGGAATTGAAACGGCTTCCTATGAAGAATTTGAATATGCTTTAGCAGTAGGGGTGACAGCACCGTTCTATTTGACCAAGCTGTTTCTGCCTTACTTTGCTGAAAATGCAAGTGTCATCAATATTTCATCATCGCGGGATCGGATGAGTCAGCCGCAGACGGAGAGTTATACAGCCGCAAAAGGCGGGATTGCGGCACTGACGCATGCAATGGCGGTTAGTTTGGCCGGAAAAGTAAGAGTCAATTCGATTTCACCGGGCTGGATTGATAATGACTACAAAGTATACGAAGGTCCGGATGCATTTCAGCAGCCGGCAGGCAGAGTAGGCAATCCGATGGATATCGCCAATATGGTACTTTTTCTGTGCTCGGACAAGGCGGGCTTTATCAATGGCGAAAATATTTGTATTGACGGAGGCATGACAAAACAAATGATTTATCATGCGGATTATGGCTGGACGCTGAGTGAACAGATTTAGGATCGGTCGCAGGGACACCTGGAAACGGGTGTCCCTTTTTTTATTTATGCGGAATAAAAATAGTGTCATGAATCTGATATTTTTATAATGAATCTGATTTTTATTTGATAAGGTTTTCGTTAATATGGAACAAACAGAGAATCGCGTATTTATGTTTGCTCAGGAGGGAATCACATGGAACAGATACATTTCATAGATACAGACGGAACCTTTGCAGTAAAAAGACCAGAAAATTACAGCGGACTTTATTTTCCGATTGCAAGTGAAACAGGTTTGAAGTCTTCTGTAACACCAAATCTGGGCGGTGACAGCAAGATTGATCAGGAATCCTTTTTGATGGAGCCGGTCAGTGTCGAAAATTTACATAACAATCGATCGACCAGAAACTTTTGGTGCAGGATCGAAAACGTGGGCTGCTGGTCTGTGACAGGCGCATCTGCGGAAGCAGAGAATGACAAATTTACAGAAGAGCAGGAAGACAGTGAACTTACTGCAGGTTTGATGTGGCATACCACAAGAAGAGCTTCGAAGAAATATGCACTGGTGTCTGAGGTGACATCGTTTGTTCCGGTCAATGACAATATCGAAATAATGCATGTAAAGATTCGGAATGCAGGCACGGTAAATCAAAAGATTACTCCGATCGCAGCAATCCCAATCTACGGAAGAAGCGCGGATAATATCCGAGATCACAGAAATGTTACTTCTATGCTTCACAGAATACAGACCGGAAAATATGGCGTTTTGGTAAAGCCGACCATGTCATTCGACGAAAAGGGTCACAGAAGAAATCACAGAAGCTATTTTGCAGCAGGTGTTGACGGAAGTGGTATGGCTCCGGCTGCTTTTTATCCGACCGTAGATTGTTTTATCGGAGAGGGCGGAACATTTACCCACCCAGAAGCAGTTTATCGGAATCTGTCCGGTGTGCCGGAGGGAACGGAGATTGCCGGAAAAGAAGCGATGGGCGGAATCAGATTTGAAACGATCGATCTTGCACCGGACGAGACAGCAGAATATTTGATCTTCGCAGGAATCAGTGAGCAGGAAACCAGTATGGAAACTATCATTTCCCGTTACGGCACTTCTGAAAAAGCGATACAGGAACTGGAAAATACGAAGAAATATTGGCAGGAGAAGGTCAATGTTGTCTATCATACCGGTGATCCGAAATTTGATGTTTTTATGCGCTGGGTAAGTTTTCAGCCGCTGCTGAGAAGGATTTATGGCTGTTCGTTCCTACCGCATCATGATTATGGACGAGGTGGCAGAGGCTGGAGAGATTTGTGGCAGGATTGTCTGTCTCTTCTTCTGATGGATCCGGGTGATGTGCGTCAGATGATTATTGGAAACTATGGCGGTGTGCGGATCGACGGAACGAATGCGACGATCATTGGACATAAGCCGGGTGAATTTGTGGCAGACAGAAATGGAATCAGCCGTGTGTGGATGGATCATGGAGT
>CAZEPO010000218.1:0-3164 GCA_964514125.1 uncultured Lachnospiraceae bacterium | reverse complement strand
ATGGAGGTGCTGTAATGGATCCACATACTCATTCTGATGAAGATACTTTATATCGTGTCGCAAATCTGTTTAAAATATTCGGTGATCCCACTCGTATTCGAATTCTCCATGCACTTTCTTCGAAGGAGCTTTGTGTTCAGGATATTGCGGATGAACTTTCCATGACACAGAGTGCTATATCCCATCAGCTCCGTATCCTGAAACAAAGTGCACTCGTCAAATTTCGACGCGACGGCAAAACCATCTACTATTCGCTCAATGATGACCATGTCGCCATGATCATGCATCAGGGCATTGAACATGTCTCACATACTTAAAAGTGATGCCAGGAATTTTCCCTGCATCACTTTTTTGATATCTTTAAATAGCTTCTTCCTGCAATGGTCCGATTGCTGCAGATCAGAGCGATTACGATCAGACAGCCTGCCACAAATCCAATCCAGTCAAAAACAGCAGTCAGAATCAACAGGATGATCCGCATAAATTTTACCGCATATCCAAGTTCAAAATTCGGCTGTGTATAATTAGCCACTGCCACAAAGGCCATATAAAGCATGATCTCCGGATTGAACCAGCCTGAATTGACCGAAAATTCTCCCAGCACCAATCCGGCAAAAATACTGAGCGGTGTGCTGAGCATGCTTGGCGTATTCATTGCTGCCAAACGCAGCCCATCGATAGACAGTTCAAGAATTAAAAACTGATAGATCAGCGGAATATTCACAGTTCCCTGTACAAGCACAAACTGAAATGCGCTTGGTATCCACTGTGGATTTTTCATAAAGAGTAAGAAAGCCGGTGTAAAAAATACCGTCAGAAACAGAATCAATGCCCTGGAAAATTTCAAATACAGAGAGGTCCATGCCGGAAAATAATAATCATTCGCTTCCTCGATCATATCCAGTACAGAGGTCGGCAGGATCATCACAGACGGCGAATTATCAATGAGAATCACGATTTTGCCTTCCATAAGACATGCCGCTGCCGTATCCGGACGTTCCGTCAGCTTAAATTTCGGAAATGGATTATACCATTTACTTCCGATCAGCGCCTCAGCCAGACTTTGCTGTGTCATGCACAGATCAGTTTTCTTTATTGTTTCCAACTCTTTCCTTATCCTGGCAAGCAATTCCGGATCCACCAAATGTTTCATATAGGCAATGACTACATCAGAACGCGTGCTCTGACCCACATTTGTAATTTCCATGATCAGCTGCGGATCCCGGATTCTTCTTCTGATCATTGCCGTATCAAATACAAGTGTTTCCACAAATCCGTCTCTCGACCCTCGCAATGCCTTATCCTTTTCAGGTTCTTCCACACTTCTTGCCGGGTACGTACGGCAGTCGATCGCCAATGCTTTTTGATAACCATCTACAAAGAACACCGTCACACCGGAAAGCACACTGGTCACGACCTGTTCCATGTCATCCAGCAGATCGACTTCGATACTTGGGATGTATTTTTGTGCAAATTCTTCTGCACACATCGGCATATCCTGCTTTTGTATCAAAAAAATCGTATCCATGACCTTGACCAAGGACTCTTCTTTGATCATTCCATCCAGAAAATAAAAAACTGCCTTTCTGCCGCCTGCCAGAATCTCCCTTTGAACGAGGTCAAAGCTTTCTTTCACAGGAAGCCTCTGGTGCATCTGTGCCTTATTTTCGTTGACAGAAGTACTGATTTTTTGTGTAAACGTCATCTGGGCACCCTTCCTTTCTGCTCAAATTAGTTTCCTATTATTGAAAAGGATGCCCACTTTTGCTGTATATTTACTTGTCAGATTTTTCCTATTTCCGGATTTGTCTTTTACTCCCCTTTTTCTTCCCGTCCAATATAAAAAGAATAGCGAATCGTTTCTGCTGCTGATACATGATAAGCATCTTCTACATCACTGCCCCAGCTGTCAATTCCACCTACGCCTCGCATCTTTGCAAGAATGCTGACCACCGTCTTATAAGAATGCGGAAGCTCTTCTTTGTGCATGGCATTTTCCAATTCCAGCGCTGTATATGGCAATACAGAACACTGGAATGGTTTCTGATCCATCGTAAATACAAGTTTTCCCACCTGCAATCGACAGGTCTTCATATGATTTCCACATTCCTGCGGAACCAGATAATCCGGAATCCTTGTTTTTGCTGTATGTACACCAAACCTTCCGCCTTTGAAGCGATCCGGATAGGTTTCTCCTGAAAGCCCTTCCCATGTATAGCTTTCTACTCTTTCCGGCATCAGGAAACGCATTCCAAACAATGGAAGTCCTGGCAAGTTTTCTGCGCCGTGATATTCCACTGCTGTATGAATTCTGCCTCCTGCATCTACTGTATAATCCACGGTAACTTTCATTTCTGGTATGGCTGCACATTCATAGACATAAGAAATCTTTACTCGTTCAACCGTTTGATCTGCCGCCTTTCGGCTCGCCATATTGCGAATATCCAATGATTTTTCCCAATCTGATCCATATTCTGTCACGGTAATTTCCCGGCATACACAGCCGTTCTCCGCTGCCATCCAGATCACACTCTCTGCCGCAAACCGGTTTCCCTTATCATTTTCTGTTGCCGCACGCCAAAACGCCGGACGCGGTGCTCGATACAAACATTCCGTCCCATCATATACGATCGATACCGGACCGCCATCCTGATAAGAAAAAATAAATGCAAAATCTTTGCCCTTTATTCCGAGTGTCACATCGCCATGAATAACAGACAGCGATGCTGGCTTCGTATGTTTTTCATATGCCTGCGCAGCCTCTGAATAGTTCTTTACTGCTTTTTGATAATTTCTAATATTTTCCTGCGTAAATCGCGCTCTTTCTTCTGGATCACTATACCAATAGCGAACCTCCTGCATCGCCGGTTTTTCACTTCGGTCTGCAAAAACAATTCCATTTCCGCTGAACGCATAATCTGTTGGACGGTCCATGAAGTCACCGCCGTATCCAAGGACTTCTTCCCCATCTGCATTCCTATAATACAAGGCCTGATCGATATAATCCCAGATAAAACCTCCCTGATACATCGGAAATTCTTCCATAAGCTTCATATAGCTTTCCATGCCGCCTATCGAATTTCCCATATCATGCATATATTCACAAAGTAAAAACGGTTTTGGAGGATCATTCTCCAGATATTCCCGTATCAGTGCTGGCGGCA
>CAZEPO010000217.1:0-3178 GCA_964514125.1 uncultured Lachnospiraceae bacterium | reverse complement strand
CAGCGCACGATTCAGCTCTTTAAATTCGCCCTGTGCCTGCTTGATATTCTCCTGAAGCTTGGACAAAAACTGCTCGCGGAACTCCTCCTCTGCTGCTTTTCTTGCCTGATAAACCTTATCCTCGTATTCCAACAGCTGTGAGTTTTTTAGTTTTATATACTCCGCTTCAAATTCCGGAAATCCCGCCATCGATTCAGCAGCGCCAAAATCATGGGCAATCTTATAGGCTCTCATCGATGCTGTCATCTCATCCTCAGCCTTTTCTTTCAGCGTCCAATTGGCCTTTTTCGCACGAATATAGTTTTCCCGGAATCTTTCCAGTTCCACACCTTCTGTCTGGCGAAGATATTCCTTCTCGCAAGCTGAAAATTCTTCCTTCAACCGCTCCGCAAGCTCCGCTGCTGTCGCTGTCTTAGATATACACAGTGATTGTAAATGAACCACTTCTTCCTGATATTTCACAATACGCTCTTCACATCGTCCAATCTCTTTCGAGATTTTTTCAATCTCTTCCTCAATCTGTCTCCGCTCATTCTGTAATTCCTGAAGTCGGATTCGTTTCTGTATCATCGTCTGACTCGCACCAAGCAGACGCATCTCGTCCTTGCACTCTTCTAATGCACGCTCATGGATTCTAAGATTTTCCAACGCCTTCAAGCGATATTTCACATCTACATCATTCGATGTAGCGAGTGGTTCTACCACATATCGCAGATTTTTTCTGTTTTCTTTTAAGCTGTTCAGCCTTTGCTCCAGATTCTTTTTTTGCCGGATGCATTGCTCCAACTGCTTTTTGTATGCTTCCGCACCGATATATGGTATCTCATAAATCTCCGGACGGATCGCGCTTACCACATGGTTCTGATACCGCATACACTCTTTTGTAATGGATACAGGATATTTTTTCAGATCCTGATATTTATCACAACGTCGAACCTTGCCGAGAACCATGTTGACATATCGCCTCGCCCATACATTTTTGGAGGTCACGATCTCTGCCAGTGTCCCTTTCGGTGCCTGCTCATATTCCTCCAGTTTTCCGGTATTGATGAGACCTACTCCATAAACCTCCCCTGCACCCCGCAGTTTGTCATATACACTCAATGCCACATCAAAATCTTCCGGCTCTGCGATCAGATAAAAACGCTGCGTATTCAAGTAACCTTCCACAGCATTCTGCCACTCCGGATCTGTAATCTCCAAAAGCTCACACAAAACCGCAGTTTCACCTTTTCGTTTGAGCCGTCGAAATTGCTCGCGGATTGCACTCTGCAGCTTCACAACACTGGACGGATATACAAGACGTCTGGATTCCAGTTCCTGAATCCTATGATTCAGTTCAACCATCTCGGTCTCCTGACCACGGATTTCAACATTCAGCTCCGCGATTTTTTCCTGAACCTTATCATACATCTTTTTCTTATATTCAATCACATGCTCCAGACAGGAAAATACTGCCGCCAGACTTTCCGTTTCTTCTAATGTCTGCAGAAATTCATGATATTCCAGAATACAGTTATCTACATCCCTGACCTTCAATAGCTTTTCCGCATCGGCGCATGCCGCAGAAACCGCCTTTTTCAGTTCTTTCATTTCTGCTTTATCTTCTTTGATCTGTGCTTTCAGATCTTCTGATTTTCGTTCCAGTTCACGAAGTGCCTGATATTCCTTATCGCTGTTTAATTCCAGCGTCAGTTCTTCTATGATCTGTTCCTTCGCAATTTTTCCACCGCGAAATTCTTCACTTTTCTGATTCAATTCCTTCTTACGAATTTCCTCAAAACGAATGTTATGCTCTGTCTGTTCTATCTCCTTTTCTGTCAGTTCTTTATCCGCCCGCGCAATATAATAATCCTGATACCGGTCTATCCTCAGATAATTTTCTACATCCCGCTCTTTTGCACAGACATGCTCCAATTCACCGATCCGCTGCTTAACATCCTGCAGCATCCGCTCCAAATCCTGATAACTCCGGACATTTTCTTTTAATGCTTCTATATTCACTTCCTTCTCATCCAAAACATAAGAATAAACAAAATCCTTGATGTCATGGATTGGTTTAAATGCCAGTGCTTTCGGAATCAAAGAAAAAAACTTGTCCTCCAATCTTCCAAACCGATTCAGCATCATTTTTTTTGCTTCCGCAATCGTACTGTAAAACTGTACACCTTTGTTGGTCGACCGGAATACAGAGATACTCTTGATCTGTCTTCCCATCTTGAAGAATTCATCTTTTAACTCTTTCTTCTCAATCAGGTACCATGCTGTATTCGGCTCTTTTTCTTCTGTAGCTGAATCCATAACAACACCGATGATAAACGGACGTTTTTTCGCTTCATCATAAAACTCCAGTGCAATATGTGCTGACAATGCCCCTGTTCGCTCATATGGCCGATCCTCCCGTCCCGTTTTGCATCTGATATAGCTGTTCAGGGTTCGCTTTCCTTTTTCATGAGCCGCTTTGTTAAAATTCGCTTTTGAACATGTCATCACAAACTGGACTGCATCCAAAATCGTTGATTTTCCTGCACCATTTTCTCCTGAAAGAAGGACCGATTCTGCAAATTCGATCGTCTCATCCTGAAATCTATGCCAATTGATCAGCCGTACTCTCTTCAATATTTTCATTGCCTGCACCTCCTTTTCGATATAATGCGATCATATCGCTCACCCGTTTGATATCCTCCACACGTATCGCCATCAAGATTGAATCATAAATTACAATACGTGCATCTTCCTGCGACAGATCCTTATCCAAAAGCGCGACCAGATTGTAGCGCTTGAAAAGACGAAGTGCATTATTCATTGTCGTTTTATCAATCTGCTTTTCCCGGATTTTCAGCGAAAGATACTTTTCCTGGATATCTCCAATATTGATCACCACATCCGACAGTGATAATTCCCGCTTTTTCTCATCATAAAGGATACGCAGGATCAGCAGAATGATTGACTCGTATAGCTTCAAATGAACATGATTGAAATTTTCACGATTTACAAGCTGGACAACACCATATTCCTCATTGATTTCCATTGTATAGCCCAAAATATCGAGATAACGTTCAAAAACAGCTCTCTGGCGCATAATAAAATAATACTCGCTCTTTGTATCTGCATTCTGCTTACAAATAAAACATGTGCTCATCAGTTTATTGCATATTCTGCGAAATTCATCTTTATC
>CAZEPO010000216.1:0-3188 GCA_964514125.1 uncultured Lachnospiraceae bacterium | reverse complement strand
GCACTGCTTTCACAGCTTTTGAAAGAGATTGCTGATCAGGATTATGATTATGAAGAGATGAAAGAGACACTGGAGCGTGTAGAAGCGAATATGCAGGAGATTTCTGAGACAGAGGATACAGAATCTGTTCTGGATGATGCGCTTGTGATCGATGGAACGACACCAGAGACACCGGAAACAGTGGCACAGGACAGCATCCTGAATAATACAGACGATTCGGCTCTTGGCGATTCTGCAATTTTTGATGCGACAGATACTACGACGATCGAAGGACTTCCGCAGCAGACTGAGGCTCCGGTACAGACAGAAGCACCGGCACAGGATGACACAGTTTATGTGGACGGAGGAGTTGTTGCACCAGACGGTACGATCATTCCGGAAGATTCTGTGATCAATGAAGAGACAGAGGCTGCGGCAGATGCAGAAGTGATACAGCCGGAAACCAGCATGAGTGAAGCGGCAGAAACTGTGACACCGGATGGTGGTGAAGTACAGACAGAGATGCCGGATGATGGACTTACGACGCTGCAGCTAGAATTGATTCCGCTTAGTGAATTTGTTTTGAGTCCGATGACATCAGATGCGACAGGATATCAGATCGTAGAAGCAGGTACGAATGAACTGACGATTAGCTTCCAGCGCAGTGATGTGCTTCCGGGATCTGGCGCGATCACGTTGTACAATGCAGCTGATTCTACTGAGATTGAGAAGATCAATATGAATGATGCAGCTAAGGTGGGTATGGAAGCACTCAGCAGCGAAGAACTGGCAGAACTTGGCTGGGCAGGCGGCACTAAGGTTGTGGTATATCTGGATACTCCATTGGCACAGTCCTCCAGCTACTTTGTGACACTGTCTGAGGATGCACTTTCTTCACTGGATGGTATCGGTCATTCTGAGGCAACTCCTGATGCGTATACATGGACAATCGAGACTTCAGAATATGGTTTTGGTCTGGATAAGACACCGCAGGGTATCACAGCTGGTTCAGCTATTTCCGGTCAGGTCCTGATGGATGGAACCGCAGCGGTACGTGCCAGCATCGAGAATGCAGATCCGAACTTTGTGACCTTTGATGCGACAGAGTTTATGGCATCCGGCAGCTTTACAGCTTCTTTCGCACAGGCAGGCACGACGTCCTTCCAGGCAGTTTTTTATGATGAAGCAGGCAATGTACTGCATACCATTGATTATAGCGTAACTATAAAATAAAGCCGAAAATAATACAGCATTCACTGGAAAATGCGATGACAGATTCCAAGTGAATGCTGTATTTGATTGCTAATGTTTTGTGTCAGATTTTAATCTTGGTCCATTTGCCGGCACGGAATCGGATTGATGCCAAGATATAGCGGGAGACCTGATCTCCTAATACGCCGAGCCAGATTCCGATGATTCCCCAATTCAATACATAGCCGCAGAAATAAGAAACAGCGGTACGGATCAGCGTGACACTGATCATAGAGGCGATCGCGGTATATCTTGTATCGCCGGCACCGCGCAGACAGCCCATGTTGATGACCTGAATGATCTGGAAAACAACAACAAACAGGATCACATGCATGATACGGACACCGATTGCTACGATATGATCTTCTGTGAAGAACAGGCCCATCATCGGTGAAGCGCCGAAGAAGTAGATCAGAACGAGGAAAACGGCAATGATACCGCCGATCAATTTGCAGGTGCGGGCATATTCTTTGGCGAGTTCTTCGTCTTTGGCACCGAGGCTTCGGCCGATCAGAGCAACTGCTGTGGACTGTAAGCCATCTCCGAATGCAAAGGTGAGGCCCATGATATTCATGCCGACCTGATGTGCGGCCATGGCATCTGTTCCCTGATTAGCAGCCATGATCGCTGTAAACATAAAACCGATACGCATCAGGATCTGTTCAAAAAAGACACTGTATCCGACATTGATCAGGCTGGCAAAAGCACTGAGAGATGGACGGATCTTTTCTTTTAAAATATAAGGAATGCTGACAAAATCATCTTTTTTCATAATAGAGATGATACTCATGACTGCTGCCACTACTGTACCGAACACTGTAGCGAGTGCAGCACCCTGAATGCCAAGTGCCGGAAATCCGCAATTGCCTCCGATCAGCAGATAGTTGCCGATAATATTGACTGTGTTTGAGGTTACATTTGTCTTCATGGTGATCAGTGTATTGCCGCAGCCGCGCTGAGCGGAGTTGATACACATCTGCAGACAGTTAAAGAACATACCGCCCATGATGATCTGATAATAAGCTACAGCGCCGTCGTGCGTTTCAGGTGTGGAACCGCAGAAGGAAATAATCGCATCTGCTGAAAGCACCAGAGCAGTACTCATGAGGATGCAGGCGATGACGACAAAGATAAGTGAAGTACAGAGGATCCGGTTGGCATCCTGCTGTCGCTTTTCGCCGCGTCTGCGGGCTACCAATGCGGAAACCGCAACATTCAGAGCGAAAAAAAGCGAAAATCCCATGAATTTTGGCTGTGTGGTAAGTCCAACTGCTGCGACGGCAGAGGAGCCCAGAGAGCTCACCATGTAGGAATCGACCAGACCGGCGAATGCAACAAAGAAGGATTCGATGATTGCGGGCCAGGCCATGTTTACAGTGGTTTGAATGATTTTTTTGTCAAAGTTCTTCATAAAACACATACTCCCTTAACGAAAATGATATCGGGGCAAAAGTGCAGGACCGATGTGTTCTGCGAAATTTGTCTTCTAATGAAATTATAACAGAATCTGGGCAATTTGGAATACAAAAGATAAAATCAGGCATTGTTTTTCGTGTATCGACAAAAGAAAAAAGGGAACTGTAATAGTATGAAATGTATCTTGACATTTTGAAAATTTGGGGTTAGTATGAAAAAGTTATTTGGCAAGGAGGTCTGATACATTCATCAGGGCTCTTTTTCTATTTGTGGCAAAAATACGAGAAATGTTTGCTTTACAGGATAAACGACATAGATACGATAAGGGATAAAGATATGAAAATACGAAGATTAACAGCGATATGGACGGCAAAAATAATCAGTACACTGTGCAGGCTGTCGGGCAGACAGGGTGTGACACTGGCGGGCAAAGCTGCTTTGAAGATCGATCCGTCGATACTGGAGGGATTGTCCTCGCAGGTTCGGGAAAAGATCTTTGTGGTCTGCGGAACCAACGGAAAAACGACGACGAATAATCTGCT
>CAZEPO010000215.1:0-3232 GCA_964514125.1 uncultured Lachnospiraceae bacterium | reverse complement strand
AACTGGTTTATACCGGAAAGACACAGGATCATATCAGTTATCTGGAGAAGATGGGCTTTGTTTCTGAGAATGGAATTTATACAAAGCAGCTGTAAACGAAGGACTATGATGCAGCTGTCAGAGCAAGAGATTGCTTTGGCAGCTGCATTTTTTTATTCGACAGGAAATCGCGTCCTATCGAACCGAAAATCTTAGCCAAGTCTTAACTGTTCCAGCAGTGCAGTACACTGTAAATCATGACGGAAATCTGGTAAAATGAGCACAGTAATCAATCGTTTTGGAGGTGGCTATGCCGATCAAACATACAAAAGTGAGGGATACTGCGTTTGCAGCGGGTATCTTAGTTGTTTTTTATCTGATCAGTCTTTGTCTGGAGCGTATGCTTGCAGCAGATGCGCTGATTCCGGCAGTTTTTTCACTCGGAGTTTTCTTGGTGGCTTTTTTTACAGAGGGATTTATCTATGGAATCGCAGTATCGGTTGTCAGTATGCTGATCGTCAACCATACGTTTACGTTTCCCTATTCCAAATTTAATTTTACGATCACAGAAAATCTGATCTCGGCATTTGTCATGCTGGTGCTTACGATCATGACCAGCGCGCTTACCACCAAGCTGAAAAAGCAGGAACGTCTGAAGGTCGAGAGTGAAAAAGAAAAGATGCGGGCAAATTTGTTGCGCGCGGTATCGCATGATCTGCGGACACCGCTTACGACGATCTATGGTTCCAGTGCAGCAATCATAGAAAATTATGACAGCCTGACAGATGAAGAGATCCTTACTTTTGCAAAAGGAATTAAGGAAGATGCCCAGTGGCTGACCGGAATGGTAGAAAATCTGCTGTCTGTGACGCGAATGGAAGGCAATCGGGTGAAACTTAATAAGACATCGGTGGTGCTGGAAGAACTGATCGATTCCGTACTGGTGCGTTTCAAAAAACGTTATCCAGAGCAGAAGGTAGAGCTGGAGCTGCCAGATGAGTTTATCAGTATTCCGATGGACGCAGTGCTGATCACACAGGTCATTGTAAATATGCTCGAAAATGCGGTGGTCCATGCGAGGGGCATGACCAAACTGATCCTGCGCGTTTCGACCGATGGACCGAAGGCAGTTTTTGAAATTATCGATGACGGCTGCGGGATTCCAAAAGAAGCGATTGATGAGATCTTTACAGGCTACTATCAGAAAAAAGATATTCCGGCAGATCATCAGAAGCACAACATGGGCATCGGTCTGACTGTCTGTGCATCGGTGATCAAGGCACACGGTGGGGAAATACAGGCAGAAAATCTTAAAGAAGGCGGCTGCTGCTTCCGTTTCACACTGAAAATGGACGTACCGGCAGAAGCATAAGACTGAGAAGAAAGGAACGATAGAAGGGTGACAGGCGGAAACAGATATAAGATTTTAATCGTAGAAGACGAGGCAAATATCCGAAATGTTGTGCGGACGATTTTGACAACAAACGGATATCATGTAATGGAAGCGGAAAATGCAGCGGAGGGAAGGGCGATGTTTGGTTCTTATTCTCCGGATCTGATCATATTGGATCTGGGTCTGCCGGACGGCGATGGTCTGGATTATATCAAAATGATCCGAAGCGAATTTTCCGTCCCGATCATCGTACTGTCCGCGCGTACCGATGAGATGGATAAGGTCGAGGCGCTGGATTACGGTGCGAATGATTATGTGACAAAACCATTCAGTACGGCAGAATTGCTTGCAAGAGTCCGCGTAGCGCTGCGTATCCGCCATCTCAAGCTGAATATGGGTATGGAAGAAGGAATGTATTTCCGAAGCGGTCAGCTGGAAATCAATTATGAAAAGCGAAGCGTACATATCGCAGGAGAAGAGATTCATCTGACACAGACCGAATATAATATTCTGGCGCTTCTTGCCATTCATGCGGGAAAGGTTATGACGTATTCCGAGATCATTCGGGAAATCTGGAAATGGAACGATGCGGGCAGTGTCAAAAAACTGCAGGTTAATCTGGCAAATATCCGCAAAAAAATCGGCCAGAAGCCGGGTGACAGTCAGTATATCCTGAATGAGCTTGGGGTAGGCTATCGAATGAATACAGATCTGGATTAAATTTGGTATCAAAAGATAAAATAAAAGCTTCCGGTTGAATGCTGCTGCATTCAACCGGAAGCTTTTTGAATGAATGACGGACGGATAGTCCGTCTGGCTGATTCATTAGGACCAATTAAACGGTCTGATGTTTTGCGATATATACCGGGAAGGAATCTGTTCCGGTCATCTTTGTGCCGGCTGTGATCGTCACCTTCTTGTCGGTGATCAGATATTCAACGTCTGCACCGGCTTCTACTACGGTATCCTGCATGAGGATACAGTTTTTCACTTTTGCACCCTTCTCTACTTTGACACCTCTGAAAAGAATACAGTTCTCTACTTCACCTTCGATGACACAGCCGTCAGCGATCATCGCATTGGCAACTTTGGCACCGGTGATGTATCTGGTCGGGTTGTCGTCACGAATCTTGGTGTAGATCGGAGCACCGCCGAACAGTGCATCGAGGTTGTAGTCGTCGAGCAGCTTCATATTCTCATCGAAGTAGCTCTTAAGGCTGGAGATGCGGGCAACGTAGCCGTCATATTTGTATGCCTGTACATTCAGCTTGTTCAGCTGTGTCAGGAGGATATCGCGCTCAAAGTATTTCTGTCCGCGGACAAATGCAGTGTTGACCAGATCGATCAGAAGCTCACGCTCGATGACAAAGACAGCCATGGCAAGATTCTGTACGCCTTCTTCTTTGGAGTTGACGTAGATCTTGGAAACGCGGCCGTTGTCGATCGCGTATGTATAGTAGAAGCTCTGGTCATTTGCAAGGCGCAGATAGCCTTCCGGAATCTCCTGCTCTGTATAAGCAGTCGTCACATCAGCACCTGTCTCGATGTGTTTCTGGATCATTGCTTTGAAATCGAAATTGAAAGCACTGTTGGAATCTGCCATAACAACATATTTTTCTTTCTGTGCACGCAGGAATCCAAGGATACCAGCCAGTGCAGCAACACGGCCGGAGTAATTCTTTGTGGTTTTCTCTGCGTGAGGCGGGAACAGGTTCAGACCGCCTTTTTTGCGGACAAGATCCCATTCACGTCCGGATCCGAGATGGTCCATCAGAGAATGATAGTTGTTGTTGACCAACAGAGAGATATTGTCAATGCCGCAGTTGGACATGCTGGAAAGCAGGAAGTCGATCAGACGAT
>CAZEPO010000214.1:0-3257 GCA_964514125.1 uncultured Lachnospiraceae bacterium | reverse complement strand
TTTATATTTTTTTAAGAAAAAGACGTAAATTCCTGCGGATATTTTGGTATACAGATCTGGTCTCCCTCATGAAGATCATAGACATCCACATATGGATTTGCATAGATCAGTGCCGTAACACTCACGTGATATTTTTTCCCAAGAAGATACAGCGTATCACCCTTTTCGATCGTATGAACAAAGCCGACACAGCGGTTCTCATTTTCCATATTTGTGCTCCTGCCAGTTTCTTCTGTTTCTAATATATGCATCTTCTATTTTTTCCTTGCCAAAAAACAACGTAATATATTATACTGTAACAAGTTAATGCGTTAGAAAGAAGGAATATACCTATGGCAGGATCTACATTTGGAACTATTTTCAGAATCAGTACCTGGGGCGAATCCCATGGAAAAGGCATCGGCGTAGTGATCGACGGCTGTCCAGCCGGGATCGCACTGTGCGAGGAGGACATTCAGCAGGATCTGAACAGGCGAAAACCCGGTCAGAACCGCTATACGACCGCGCGTGCCGAATCTGATACAGCTGAAATCCTTTCCGGTGTATTTGAAGGCAAAACGACCGGAACTCCGATCTCCATCCTGATCCGCAATCAGGATCAGCGCTCCAGAGATTACGGCAATATCGCCGAGCTGTATCGCCCGGGACATGCCGATTATACCTTTGATCAGAAATACGGTTTCCGCGATTATCGGGGCGGTGGCCGCTCTTCCGGCCGGGAAACGATCGGCCGTGTTGCTGCCGGTGCAGTGGCGCGCAAACTCCTGCAAGAGCTTGGCATCACCGTCACCGCTTATGTCAGCTCGATCGGCCCGATTGAAATTGACCGTGCACATATGGATCTTTCTTATATCGAAAAAAGTATCGTCCGAATGCCAGATCCGGATGCAACGGAACAAGCCTGTGCCTATATGGAAGCAGCTCTTTCCGTGCAGGATTCCTGCGGCGGCTGCATTGAATGCACGGTAAGCAATCTGCCCGCTGGAATCGGAGAGCCCGTGTTTGACAAGCTCGATGCAACACTCGCCAAAGCAATCATGTCAATCGGCGCAGTCAAAGCAGTCGAAATCGGCGACGGCACACTGGCATCCTCCCGAAACGGCTCCGAAAACAATGATTGTTACGGCGTCGATGCAAACGGACTGCCCTGCAAACAGACGAATCACAGCGGCGGTATCCTCGGCGGCATCAGCGACGGATCTCCTGTTTTTCTGCGCGCTTCCTTTAAGCCGACTCCGTCTATTGCCCGACCGCAGTGTATGCTTGGCACAGACGGCCAGATTCACGAGGAATCGATTCATGGACGCCACGATCCGATCATCGTATCCCGTGCTGTGGTTGTCGTAGAAGCCATGACCATGCTGACCATTGCAGATCAGCTGCTGCTCAATCTGTCCTCTCAGATTGGACATATCAAAAAAGTTTACTGCACAGATCACGAATAAAACAGATATCCGGAATTATTCCGCATACTTGCAAAAACGGCTGTCCAAGAAGCGCCTTGCTTCATGGACAGCCGTTCTATTTGGCTTATTCCTGTACTTTTGAGATCAAAATACAGTTCGGGGTCTCGATCTTGACCGGTTTGCCTTTCATGATCAATAGACCATTTTCAGTATCAATTGTAAAAAAGCGGATATCATTTGTCTCGTGGTTGAGCACTACCAGTGTTTTCTCACCCGGAAATACATCGATATCCTTCGGATAATCGCCGCTGATCGGCAGACAGCACAGTCTCGTCAGCTTGCCCGTCTCCTGATCAATCTTAAACACTGCTACTGTATTTTCTCCTGCTGTTGAACAATACAGATATTCTCCGCTCGGCGAAATCTTCATGCCACAACATGCACTTCCCTGCGTTGTTTTGTCACGGAGCACAGAAATTTCCTGAATTTTCTCAAATTCCGGAGACTTGCCGCTTCCGTCATAAGTATATACACACACTTCATTCGTCAATTCGGCATTGATGTAAGCGAATCTGCCATCCTTGCTGAAGGTCAGAAGACGCGGACCGGAATCCAGCTTGCAGCGCAGAATATCATACAGTTTCAGCTTACCGTTTTTCTCATTGACTTTGTAAATCTTCACCTGATCGATGCCGTTGTCAACTGCACACAGATATTTGGAATCCGGCGTTGGGATCACACAGCTGACATGAGGGCGGAAATTCCGCTCTGCTACGCTGCCAAGTCCTTTGTGGAATACACCGTCCAGCACCGAACCGAGGCGTCCGTCCCGATGTGTATGAACTACCGTCACCTTCCCGTCATGATAGCCGCCTACATACAGGAATCGTCCATTGCGGTCTGCAGAGAGATAGCAGCCTCTCATCCCATCAATATCGACCTGGTTGATTGTTTTCAGACCGCCGTCCTTCTGGATCTCCAGCACCTGCACGCCCTCATCCGCAATCGAATACAAATATTTGCCATTATAAGATTTGCACATATGTGATGCATTGTTGACCGGAACGACTTCCCGCTCCGTCATAATGCCTTCTTCTACATGAATATCATAAACATGGATGCCAATACTGCTGCCATGTGTATAAGTTCCGACGTATGCAACGTATTTTTCCTGTCCTTCCATCTGCGAAACCTCCTTGAACACAGAAATTCTATGCGTTTTCGAAAATTATTCTGCATCCCATCTCATCCGGACACAGCTTCTGCTCAATCATACCATAATTTACAAAATTTGTTAAGTGAAATATTGCTGCAGATGTCAAAGGTTGACATTTGCCGTACCAAACCATAGAATGAACTAATGATGCCCGCGGATTATTCCGTATGGCACAAAACAGTGACCTAAGAAAGGAATCGAAATGGAACGCATTTTAAACTGGATCATAACTGCAGAACAGGAAGGCATGACGATCGATCAGTTTCTGCGCAGCCGCGGCTGCTCCCATCATGTACTGACACATCTAAAACGAACGGAGCATGGCATTCTCTGCAACGATGTCTGGGCCTATACTAGTCAAAAACTGAATACCGGCGATGAAGTCACGATCCGGCTGATTGAAACAGAAGCTTCTGAACAGATTCTTCCGGTTCCGCTGCCGCTTGACATCGTCTATGAAGATGAAGATCTGCTCATTATTAACAAATCCAGTGATATGCCGATCCATCCTTCGATCAACAATTACGAAAATACGCTTGCCAATGCCGTTATGTATCATTATCAGCAGCAAAATATCCCTTTTGTATATCGCTGCATCAACCGTCTGGACCGCGATACCAGCGGACTGCTGATCA
>CAZEPO010000213.1:1591-3358 GCA_964514125.1 uncultured Lachnospiraceae bacterium | reverse complement strand
AAATTCCGGTAGAATTTAGTACGTTATAAACATATGCCGGTGTTTTGTTCCATTTATCAGCAAGACTATAGAGAATGAATATAGAAAATCCCAATTCTTTTTCTTTACACATAACCATCACAACTCCTTTTCTGATATTATAATATATCCTCCGTTTCCTCTCAAGGCGGTTTTGCTGGACTTCTAAAAAGAAAAAGCCAGTTTCTGCAAAACTGCAAAACCAGCCTTTCCCATCTGTTGTCTTATGCGCCTGCGCAGTTCGCCGATCCTTCCGAATAAAGCATATCCAGTCCATGCATCACCGGATCGAGCACTGCCTGAATATTCTCAACCGATGCCTTCTTGCTGCCCGGCAGATTGATGATCAGTGTGCGTTTGCGAATACCTGCTGCCGATCTGGAAAGACAGCCCTTCGGCGTGATACGCATACTCTCTGCACGCATCGCCTCCGGAATCCCCGGTGTCGGACGCTCTACCACTTCCATTGTAGCTTCCGGTGTAATATCCCGCGGTGAAAAACCGGTGCCTCCTGTTGTCAGAACAAGTGCGATCGCTTTTTCGTCCGCACAGGAAATCAGTTCCTTCTTGATCAGATCTGCTTCATCCGGCACAATCGTCTGATAAACGACTTCGAAGCCTTTTTCCTTCAAAAGAGCGGCCAAAGCCGGACCACTGGTATCCTCCCGTTCTCCCGCATATCCTTTGTCACTGATTGTGATCACTGCTGCTGTATAGCTCATCGTTCGCTCATCCTTTCCCTCACTAGATTCGTCACTTTTCTTTTTACTATAGCATGCTTCCATCTGGTCAGCAAGCCAGTTATTTTCATTCCAGCGCTGCTTATGTTGTCCAAACAACAGACTTCTCTGGCATTTTCTGTTAAAATTTTTATAATTATTTAAGCAGACAGGAGGATTTATTCTATGAAAAAGACAATCGCGTTTCTTTTATCCGCATCTATGCTGGCACTTCCGATTTTCAGCTGTGCACAGGAAACAGAGCTTTCTGATGAACCGGTCGAGCTGATCGTATTCGCAGCTGCATCAATGCAGGAAACATTGACAGAGCTTGGTGATCTCTATACCGAAGCACATCCAAACGTGACTCTGACTTTCAACTTCGACTCTTCCGGCACACTGAAAACACAGATTCAGGAAGGTGCAGACTGTGATATCTTTATCTCCGCAGGCCAGAAGCAGATGAATCAGCTGGATATCACCGCTGATGAAGAAGTAAACACCGAAGGACTCGACTTTGTTCTCGAAGATACCAGATTCGATATTCTCGAAAACAAAGTAGCCCTGGCTGTTCCGGAAGACAATCCTGCTGGAATCGAATCCTATGAAGATATGGCAGAAGGACTCAAAGACGGCAAGATCATGCTGGCAATGGGCAATTCCGATGTACCGGTTGGACAGTACACCCAGAAACTGCTCACCTACTTTGAACTCTCAGAAGAAGATCTCGCTGCAAACGGCTGCATCACCTACGGCTCAAACGTCAAAGAAGTCACCACACAGGTTTCCGAAGCAGTGGTAGACTGCGGTATTATCTACCAGACCGATGCTTACTCCGCAGGTCTGACCATCGCAGACACTGCAACCGCAGAAATGTGCGGACAGGTCATCTACCCGGCAGCTGTACTCAACATCTCTGCACATGCCGAAGAAGCACAGGACTTCCTCACCTACCTGACCACCGATGAGGCAGATGCCATATTCGAAGAAGTCGGCTTCACTCCGATCGAAGCAGACGAAGAAGCCTGAC
>CAZEPO010000213.1:0-1491 GCA_964514125.1 uncultured Lachnospiraceae bacterium | reverse complement strand
CTTCTGCAGAACATAAACATTTAATCACTGACAGCTTCGCAAGGAATCATATACTGAATGCAAACCCTGTGAAGCCGCCGGTACTTAACAAGTTCAAGCCTCTGGCGCTGAACGAGTTTAGTACCGCTGCGAGCTGAACGGAACGCAAGTGTGTTTGCAGCAGTATATGATTCCTTGCGAAGCGTCCTGTTTTATCACGGAGGTATTTTATGGACTGGTTTCCACTATTAAATTCCCTGCGCATCGCTGCGATCAGCACAGTCCTCATCTTTTTTCTCGGAATCTTTGCCGCTTACTACATCGCCAAAGCACCTCGTCTGGTCAAGGGAATCCTGGACGTCATCCTTACGCTTCCTCTGGTCCTCCCGCCGACTGTCGTAGGCTATCTGCTTTTAAGAGTATTCGGACCCAAACGAATCATCGGTGCCTGGTTTTTGGAACACTTTAATCTGAAGCTGACCATGACCTGGTGGTCTGCAATCTTTGCCACCACAGTTGTGATCTTTCCGCTGATGTACCGAACTGCCCGCGGCGCGTTTGAAGCCTTCGATGAGACACTGGCATACTCAGCTCAATCGCTCGGTCTGTCCAATACATATATCTTTTGGCGCATTCGCATCCCATGCTGCCGTCAGGGGATTCTGGCTGGCACAGTGCTTGCGTTCGCCCGTGCGCTCGGTGAATACGGTGCGACGAGCATGATCTGCGGCTACACACCGGGACGGACGGCTACGATCTCCACGACCGTCTATCAGCTTTGGCGTACCAATGACGATGCTGCCGCATTTCGCTGGGTCATGGTCAATCTCTCCATTTCCTTTGTTGTCTTGCTGGCCGTCAATATGCTTGAGAAGAAAAATCGAACTACCGGAAAAGGAGGCCGCTGATGTCTGTTTTTGTAGATATTGAAAAGAAACTCGGTTCCTTTTGTCTCAATGTCAAATTTGAAGCCGAAAATGAAACACTCGCACTGCTCGGTTCCTCCGGCTGCGGCAAAAGTATGACGCTCAAGTGTATCGCCGGAATCGAAAAACCCGACCGTGGCAAAATCATCGTAGACGGTGTGACACTATTTGATTCTGAAAAAAAGATCAACCTTTCCCCGCAGGAGCGCCGGACTGGTCTGATGTTTCAAAATTATGCACTTTTTCCTCACATGACTGTCCTGCAGAATGTGCAGACAGGTGCCAAAAGAGAAAAAGACCCTGACATACGAAAAACCACCATTCAAACCACCCTAGATTTGTTTGGTCTTACCGAATATAAAAACCGTTACCCGCATCAGCTCTCCGGCGGTCAGCAGCAGCGTGTTGCGCTTGCCCGCATCCTAGTCTCCAATCCAAGGATTCTGCTGTTGGATGAGCCATTTTCTGCACTGGACAGCCATCTGCGCTTCAAACTGGAGCAGGAAGTACGGCAGGTGCTGCGGCGCTTCGGCAAAACTGCAATCCTGGTCTCCCATGACCGCGACGAGGTCTATCGCCTCTCCCA
>CAZEPO010000212.1:0-3388 GCA_964514125.1 uncultured Lachnospiraceae bacterium | reverse complement strand
ATAATTCAGTTACAAAACCCGACAGGGGGTTGCATCGCAACCCCCTGTTGTATCATATTTAGAAAAGGGAAAAATAAGAGGTGTCCTATGAGTTTTTTATCGTATTTGATTAACGGCATAAGTCTCGGCAGTGTATATGCCATAATCGCATTGGGATATACCATGGTCTATGGTATTGCCAAAATGCTGAACTTTGCTCATGGTGATGTCATTATGGTCGGCGGCTATGCTGCGATCACGATGATGATGAGTGTAAGCTCCAATCCACTGTTGGCAGTTCTTGTGGCCATTGTGGTATGTACAGTACTGGGGGTTACGATTGAACGAATCGCATATCGACCGCTGCGCGGTGCAGCTTCACCGCTGGCAGTTTTGATCACCGCGATCGGTGTCAGCTATTTTCTGCAGAACATCGTACTTCTGATCTTTGGTTCTGCACCGAAGAGTTTTCAGTCTGTTGTACCGTTCCCGGATCTGCAGCTGGCAGGCGGTGCGCTGAACATTACAGCAGAGACGATCGTTACGATCGTAAGCTGTATCGTGATCATGATCGCACTGACTACCTTCGTCAATAAGACAAAAGCAGGTCAGGCAATGCTGGCAGTCGCTGAGGATAAGGGCGCTGCACAGCTGATGGGTATCAACGTCAATGGAACGATCGCACTGACCTTTGCAATCGGTTCCGGTCTCGCTGCAGTGGCAGGTGTTCTGCTCTGTTCTGCTTATCCGTCCCTGTCACCGTATACCGGTTCTATGCCTGGTATCAAAGCGTTCGTAGCGGCTGTATTCGGCGGCATCGGCTCCATTCCGGGTGCGATGATCGGCGGTATCCTGCTCGGCGTGATCGAGATTCTGGGCAAAGCATATGTTTCTGCTCAGCTGGCAGACGCTATTGTATTTGCAGTACTGATCGTGGTTCTTCTCGTGAAGCCGACCGGTCTGCTTGGCAAGAAGATTCAGGAGAAAGTGTAGGTGAGGGACATGAAAAACAAAAAATTAAAAAGCAATCTGATTACATATGGAATCGTGATCGCCGCGTTCCTCATCGTGCAGGCTCTGCAGATGACAGGCAATCTGTCCAGTCTGTTTAAGGGACTTCTGGTTCCGCTGTGTGTCTATGTGGTACTGGCAGTTTCACTGAACCTTGTAGTTGGTATTTCCGGAGAACTGAGCCTTGGACATGCAGGATTCATGTGCGTAGGTGCATTTAGTGGTGCATTTTTCGCCAACTGTGTGCAGAATGTGATCACGATCAGCGGTCTGCGTCTGTTTCTGGCGATGCTGATCGGAGCAGCTGTGGCAGCAGTATTCGGTATCCTGATCGGTATTCCGGTACTGCGTCTGAAAGGTGACTATCTGGCAATCGTTACACTGGCATTCGGCGAGATCATCAAAAACGTGATCAATGTATTTTATATAGGAAAAGACAGTGCAGGTTTTCATATCAGTATGAAGGATGAATTTTCTCTTGGACTGGATCTGACATCCGGCAAGGTAATCCTGAAGGGACCGCAGGGAATCTCCGGCACACCGAAGGACGCCACCTTCCTCGCAGGTATCATTCTGGTACTGATCACACTGTTTATCGTTCTGAATCTGATCGATTCCAGAGACGGACGTGCGATCAAAGCAATCCGTGACAACCGTATCGCGGCTGAGAGTGTTGGTATCAATATCACAAAATACAAACTGATGGCATTTACCGTAGCAGCAGCACTGGCAGGTGCAGCAGGTGCATTGTACGCTCAGAACCTTGCAACACTCCAGGCGAAAAAATTTGACTACAATATGTCCATCATGACACTGGTATTTGTCGTGCTCGGCGGCATCGGCAATATCCGTGGTTCCGTGATCGCAGCAGTTCTGCTGACCGCGCTTCCGGAGCTGCTCCGTGGACTCTCTGATTATCGTATGCTGATCTATGCGATCGTATTGATCGTGATGATGCTCTTTAACTGGGCGCCGAAGGCACTGGAATGGCGTGAACGCTATCTGGGTCGTCTTTTCAGAAAATCTGCGAAGGAGGGCAAATAAGATGGCAGCTATGTTGGAAGTAAAAAATCTTGGAATATCATTCGGAGGTCTGCGCGCGGTAAACGGCGTGGATATGACGATTCAAAAAGGTGCGCTCTACGGACTGATCGGTCCGAACGGTGCCGGCAAAACAACATTTTTTAACCTGTTGACCGGTGTATATCGTCCGAACGAGGGACGTATCGTGCTGGACGGCAAGGATATCACTGGCAAATCAACGATTGAGATCAACAAAGAGGGCATTGCAAGAACCTTCCAGAATATCCGTCTGTTCAAGGATATGTCTGTTTTGGACAATGTCAAAGCAGGCCTGCACAATCATCACAAATATTCGACGTTCGACGGAATTTTCCGTACACCGGCATACCGCCGCGTGGAAAAAGAGATGGACGAAAAAGCGATGGAGCTTTTGAAGGTATTTGATCTGGACGGACAGGCTGATTATCTGGCAGCCAATCTTCCTTACGGAAAACAGCGTAAGCTGGAGATCGCCAGAGCGCTTGCGACCGATCCGAAGCTTTTGCTTCTGGACGAGCCGGCAGCCGGCATGAACCCGAATGAGACAAAAGAACTGATGAATACGATCCATTTCGTAAGAGAGCATTTTGGCATGACAATTCTGCTCATTGAGCATGATATGAAACTGGTATCCGGTATCTGTGAAGAACTGACGGTACTGAACTTCGGTGAGGTACTCTGTCAGGGCAAGACTGCAGAGGTTCTGAGCAACCAGCAGGTAATCACAGCATATCTGGGCGAGTAGACGAAAAGAAAGGGAAAAGAAAATGGCAATGCTTGAGATTAGAGATCTGGAAGTATACTACGGTATGATCCAGGCCATTAAGGGAGTTTCCTTCGATGTAAACGAGGGAGAGGTAATCGCCCTGATCGGTGCCAACGGTGCCGGCAAAACGACAATCCTTCACACGATCACAGGACTGCTTTCCCCGAAAAAGGGCAGCGTGGTTTTTGAAGGAAAGGATATCACAAAGATTCCGGCACACAAGATCGTAAGCCTTGGAATGGCACACGTTCCGGAGGGCAGACGTGTCTTTGCTGAGATGTCGGTTTATCAGAACCTGAAGATGGGTGCATATACGAGAAGCAGCAAGGAAGAGATCGAGGCGAGTCTGGAAAACGTATACAAGCGTTTCCCGCGTCTGGAAGAACGAAAAAATCAGCTGGCAGGTACACTTTCCGGCGGCGAGCAGCAGATGCTTGCGATGGGCCGTGCACTGATGTCCAAGCCGAAGATTATTCTGATGGACGAACCGTCCATGGGACTTTCACCGATTCTGGTCAATGAGATTTTTGACATCATCCAGAGCGTCAGCGCGATGGGCACAACCGTTCT
>CAZEPO010000211.1:0-3446 GCA_964514125.1 uncultured Lachnospiraceae bacterium | reverse complement strand
CATAAACACCCACTCCATTGCGCGGTTCTGTTAATCCTCGTTCTTTCAGCAGTTTGATTGCTTCACGAACTACATTACGGCTCACACCAAAAGAATCTGCCAATTCCTGTTCTGAAGGAAGCTGATCCCCTTCTGCCCACGATTCATTGTCTGTATCTAAAATCAATTGTTCCAGACAATCTGCTACCTGTTCATATAAATTCACTCTATTTAATGTATGAATATCTGATTTACGCTTCATATTTTCACCTAAACTATTCAGGCAACTAAATAATTACGTGTTTGTAATCCAGTTCTTCCATTTTCTTCAGAAGATCTGCTTCCTGTTCCGGTGTCAAATTCTCCATCGGACGACGCATATTGGTAGTTGCCAGAACGCCCTCATTTTTCAGAATTACTTTGTATGCTGCGATATTGTTGATTGCACACATCGTTGCATTGAGTACGTTTGTACGTCTCTGCAGTTTTGTTGCAAGATCATAATCTTTTTTCTGGATTGCATCCCAAACAGCTGCATAATGCTCTCTTACGATCATTGCATTTCCAGAAACAACACCTTTGCCTCCAACTGCGCATACAGCTTCAAACAGATGATCCGGTCCTACCAGAACATCGAAATCGCCATTGTTTACAGTCATCAGCTCCTGCAGTCTTGTCATATCCGGGAAACTGTATTTTACACCCAGAACGTTTTTACACTTGTCAGCAACCTGCTGGCATACATTTTTGTTCAGATCGTTGATCGCATTCTGCTTGATGCCGTACATATATACCGGGAAATCTTCCGGAACGCTGTTTGCAACAGCAACATAGTAATCTACCAGACCTTTGTCGCTGATGCTGTAGAAGGACGGTGTCACTACGCCGATACCCTGTGCACCAATCTCTACGGCATGTTTTGCCAGCTCGATTGTATCTGCCTGATTCCATGCACCTACATGTACATAAACCGGAATTCTGCCAGCTGCATGTTTCACAACAACTTCAGCAACCTGCTTTCTCTCAGCTACTGTCATGTACATCATTTCGCCTGTTGTTCCGCACGGATACAGAGAAGTCATTCCACCCTCGATACAGTGATCAACCAGTCTCTCAAGAGATGCTACATCGATCGTGTCTTCATCTGTAAATGGTGTTACCAGCGGGATTACAATACCTTTCATTCTTTCCATTGCTCTATTCTCCTTTTTGCATTTTGCTTTATTTTAACTGCACAGTGTCCTCTGCCCTGCAGCGGTCCATCCGCAATATGATTCAAGCCTGTTCGTCTGTACAGCTATTCTACATGTAGGATACCACAAAATATTCCATTTGTACATTGTTGTTTTTTCACATTTTTTTTGCTGTTTTTTCTATATTATGCCCTGTTTCTTCGTTTTTCTGCACATCTGGACAGACAAAATACAAAAAATCTATACACAAAAAAAGACACCTCAATAATGAGATGTCTTCGTCCGTGCGCTAGAGGATTCGAACCCCCGACCTTTTGGTCCGTAGCCAAACGCTCTATCCAGCTGAGCTAAGCACACATATATTTATTTGTCGTTGCCGTTTCAACATGATTGATTATATTACTCTTGTTCCACTTTGTCAACACTTTTTTCAAAATATTTTTTTCATATTTTTTCAGATTTTGCTTGCTTTTTTTCTTAATCAGCAGTAAAATAAGGCAATTTGTGCATTCAGCAAAAATAAATACGAAGGAGAAAAGTTATGAAAAAAACAAATGACAACAGTAAGCTCGCCATTCAGATGCTCACAGCTATGGTTCTTGGTATTGTCTCCGGCCTTCTCTTTATGTTTCTAAGAGAACATCTCGGTTCCGACAGTTCCATCTGGCTTGGCATCAATCGAATGTTATTTCAGGATATCACTGCCGAAGGCGGCGAAAGCGCACTCGGTCTCTTTTATATTTGCGGTCAGCTCTTTATCCGTTCTCTTCAGCTCATCATCGTTCCGATGGTATTTTCTTCCGTAGTAATGGCAATCAGTGAAATCAAAGAAGCCTCCACTCTGGGACGTGTATCCGTCAAGACAATTGGCTGGTTCATGCTTACCAGCTGCGTTGCGCTTGTGTTTGCCGGCACGGTTGCGCTGCTTTGCTTCAAAGCAGGACTGTTTCATGTGACGATTGAAGGCCTCTCCAGTTCAGCCGGAAGTACCGGATCCAATCCACTTCTGGTAATCCTGAATATCATTCCTTCCAACATCGGTGCAGTATTCAGCGTCAACAATTCCGTACTCAGTATTGTATTTATCGCAGTAGTAGTCGGAATCGGTCTGAATGCACTGGACCTCGGCAAGGGAAGCATCCTCTACCGTCTGTGCGACGAGATCAGCCGGATCATTGTATTTTTCCTGAATTTTGTTGTTCGTAAATTTGGACCTGCAGCAATCTTCATGCTGCTGTGCAGAACTTTTGCTACCTATGGTATCGACTATCTGAAGCCGGCACTCGCTTATTTCATTCTGTGTACTTTGCTTCTGCTCGCATACCTGTTCATCGGTTATCCGATTTATATTCGCTTTGTCTGCAAACTGAATCCGGTGATCTTCATCAAAAAGATGTTCAAAGTCATCATCTTCGGATTCTCTACCTCCTCCAGCGCAGCTACCCTGCCGCTGAACATGGATACCAACACCAAAGAGCTCGGCGTTGATCAGCAGATTGCCTCTTTCGTACTGCCGCTTGGTATGACGATCAATATGGACGGCACCGCTATCATGCAGGTCGTTGCTACTTTATTTATCGCAGGCTGCAGCGGATATGATGTCACGATCTTCCAGCTGGTCATCATCATGATCCTTGCACTGATCGCCAGCATGGGAACTCCGGCTGCACCGGGCGCTGGCGCTGTCATTCTCTTCACGATCCTCTCCGGTATGGGCTTTACCAGTGAAGAAGCACTGATTGCTTATTCTCTGATCCTTGCGATCAACCGCCCGATCGAGATGCTGGTCACTTCTCTGAACTGCGTCGGCGATTCGCTTTCCAGCATCGCTGTTGCCAAGAGTGAAAACAAATTTAACGCTGATATCTATAACAGCTAAGTTAAGGTACTGCACTATCTTATAAACCACAAAGGGAGAAACGCTCCATAATTGATTTTATCAGTCATGGAGCGCTTCTCCCTTCTTTTATTAATCACTGCAATGCAATATAATCAAACGAATATCGTATTATCCTAACTACAAAAAAGGCATCTCTACCGAGATGCCTTTCGTCCGTGCGCTAGAGGATTCGAACCCCCGACCTTTTGGTCCGTAGCCAAACGCTCTATCCAGCTGAGCTAAGCACACATTTCATATTCTCTGCAGCGTTCTCGCTGCAACAGTAATATTTATAATACTTTTTGCTCAGTTTGTCAAGCGCTTTTTTATTTTTTTGAGATTTTATTTGTAAAGTATGATCGGCATCCGCTCTTCCATATTCTCAAATATGGTCT
>CAZEPO010000210.1:0-3467 GCA_964514125.1 uncultured Lachnospiraceae bacterium | reverse complement strand
CAGAGTTACCACATACGGGATCATCTGGATCAGCTCCATGATCTTCGGATAGCTCGGCTGGATCTCGTTACCGAATGCCTGTGAAGCACCGAAGAGCAGGGATACGAGCAGTCCGCCGATCGGTGTATCCTGTCCCATCGCACTTGCTGCCAGAGCGATGAAACCACGGCCGGCTGCCATCTCTTTGTTGAACATGTTCATGTATCCGCCGGACATAAAGTAGCCGCCCAGGGAACACAGCATACCACTGATCACCAGTGCAATGTACTGGATCTTCTTAGAGCTGATACCTACGGACTCAGCTGCGTTCTTGTTCTCACCAACCGCACGGATCTTCAGTCCCAGCGGTGTCTTGTACAGGAACAGATGCATCACGATGACCATGATAAATGCAAGGTAAGTCAGGATATTCTGTCCGGAAATGATCTTGCCGAGGAACGGGATGCTCTGGATCACCGGGATCGCGATCGTCGGTGCAGATACGCTGGCTACGGATGTGGAAGAACCACGGTCTCCGGAGAATGCCAGCAGGAGAAGTACGGTCGCACCGGATGCCATCAGGTTGATCGCCACGGCTGCCAGGATCTCATCCGTCTTCATATCGATGACGAAGAATGCGAGGAACAGACCGATCAGTGCACCGGTCACTACGGTAAATGCAATACCAAGCACCCAGCTGTGTGTCAGGGAGCTGAAGATAATGCCGAACAGGGATGCGAACAGCATGATTCCCTCAAGAGCCATGTTGCAGATACCTGCTTTCTGTGCAACACCAGCTGCCAGTGTGGCAAAAAGGATCGGCGTAGTCGCACGCAGGATCGCTGTATAAAATTCTGGTGATAAAAAGATATCTAACATATTACGCCTCCTCCTTCAATGCTGCTTTTGCTTCTTTGGCGATCATCTTATGTTTTGTCTTGCTCAGGAACTGCTCTGCTACTGCAAGCAGGATGATGATACCCTGAGTAACCTGTACGATCTCCAGTGTAACGTCTGTAGAACGTGACATGATGGATGCACCAACACGCAGATATGCGAGGAACAGTGCTGCCAGCGGAGTCTTGATCGGGTTCTTCTTCGCCAGTGTACAGATGATGATCGCGTCCCATCCATAGCCGAGCAGGTCGGTCCAGGAGAAACGGTTGTAGATCGGGCTGAGGATCTCAACGCCGCCGCCAAGTCCTGCGATCGCACCGCCTACCATCTGGGAAATTACGATAACTTTTACGATATTGATACCGGAATATCTTGCAAATGCTTCATTCTCACCTGCGATACGCAGTTCGTAACCGATCTTGGTCTTGTACAGGAATACATAACCAAATACTGCGACTGCCAGTGCGATGAGGATACCAAAGTGGATACGGGTGCCTCTCATCAGAGTCGGCAGCTCCATCTCCTTCGCAAACTTGAAGGAAGCAGAACCTACGGACGGGTCCACGATAAAGTGCATCAGGATATAAGTACAGAACCACAGGGAGATGTAGTTCATCATCAGAGAAGCTACCATCTCAGAGGAGCCTGTCTTGATCTTCAGGATCGCCGGGATCGCTGTGAAGAGTGCACCTGCAACTGCTGCTGCGATCAGTGCCAGCGGAAGGTTGATGCCTGCCGGCAGACCGAACTGCAGTACACAGACTGCTGCTACCAGACCGCCGAGGTGGAAACCACCCTCAGAAGCCAGGTTGATCTGGTTTGCAGAGAACATGATACATACGCCTGTACCGGTAAAGATCAGCGGGATCATGGATTCTGCCACGTTTGCCAGGTTACGTTTGCTTGTGAGCGGTCCGGTGATCAATGCAACGATCGCATCGACCGGCTGGTCACTTACAAAAAAGATCAGCACGAAGGATACCAGAAGTGCGATCACAATGGCAAAGAACATACGGAGCACTTCAAAACGTTTTGCGCTGTTATTCATAAATCACACCTCCAAGTTTCTCATCATGCTTCAGACCGAGCATGTACTGTCCAAGTTCTTCTTCTGTTACCTTCTCCACATCTGTGAACAGACCGGAGAATTTTCCTTTATACATAACAGCCAGACGGTCACTCAGTGAGAATACCTCATTGAGGTCTGCTGTTACGAGGATGACTGCACAGCCTGCATCACGGAACTCCAGCAGACGGCGGCGGATGAATTCAGCCGCACCGACGTCGATACCACGGGTCGGCTGGTTCGCGATGATGATATCCGGACCGTTGGAGAACTCTCGTGCTACGATGACCTTCTGGATATTTCCGCCGGAAAGCATGCCGACGTTCTGTTTGTTGGAATTACATTTTACAAGGTATTCTTTGACCAGTTCCTTGGAACGGCTCTCAAGCACATCGCCCTTGAGCAGGACCTTGCCGGAGTACTGCGGCTCTTCGTACTGGTTTGTGAACATATTTTCCATGATGCTCAGGTTCGCTGCACATCCGCTGACCATACGGTCTTCCGGGATATGTGCCAGCTTGCGGTCACGGATATCCTTTACAGAGAAGCGTTTGATATCCTCGCCTTTGATCTCTACTGTTCCTGCGTATGCCTTGTTCAGACCTACCAGTGTATTGATCAGCTCAGACTGTCCGTTGCCCTCTACACCTGCGATGCCGAGGATCTCGCCGCCCTTCAGGTCGAAGGACAGATCGTCAACTTTCATGACACCCTGAGAGTTATGTACGGTCAGGTTTCTGACCTTCATCATGGTCTCTTTCAGCTGTACCGGCTTCTTATCGAAGGTCAGTACAACCTCACGGCCTACCATCAGCTTGGACATATCGTCGGTACTGATGTCCGCTACATTGTAAGTACCCATGCTGCGTCCGCTTCTCATGATCGTTGCACGGTCACAGATCCGTTTGATCTCGTCCAGCTTGTGGGAGATAAAGATCATGGTATGTCCGTCATCACGAAGCTTCTCCAGCTGTACGAACAGCTCGTTGGTCTCCTGCGGTGTCAGAACTGCGGTCGGCTCATCGAGGATCAGCACGTCCGCTCCACGGTAAAGCGCCTTCAGGATCTCTACCTTCTGTTTGATACCTACCGGAATGTTTTCTACCTTTGCAGTTACGTCAATATCAAAGTTGTACTTTTCAGCGATGGCCTTTGCCTCAGCAACTGCCTGCTTCATATCGATGAACAGACCTTTCTTCGGCTCTGTTCCAAGGATAATGTTCTCTGCAACCGTCATGGAAGGAACCAGCATGAAATGCTGATGTACCATTCCGATTCCTTTGCTGATCGCGTCCTGCGGAGACTTGATCGTTGTCTCCTGTCCGTTCAGAATAATTTTTCCTTCGTCCGGAGATTCGATACCGAAGAGCACCTTCATCAGTGTACTCTTGCCGGCTCCGTTCTCTCCGAGCAGTGCGTGGATTTCTCCTTTGTGCAGCTCCAGGCTGACATCTTCATTGGCAACAACACCATTGCCGTAAATCTTCATGATGTGCTGCATCTGTACGATTGTTTGTTTTGCCAT
>CAZEPO010000209.1:0-3474 GCA_964514125.1 uncultured Lachnospiraceae bacterium | reverse complement strand
AATGCGGCGACCAATGTGGCATTTCCGCTGACGACCAGCTGTACGGCGATCGCATTACTGCTGGGAATCGGTGCGGCATCTGCGTTTAATCTGACGATGGGACGCGGAGAAAAAGAGAAGGCATTATATTATATCGGCAATTCCGTGACACTGCTCTTTGGATTTGGTTTGATACTTTGTCTGATCACAGAACTGTTTCTGGAACCGCTGCTGGTATTCTTTGGATCACCGGATGAGGTGCTTGGATATGCCAAAGAATATGTTCGGATCGTAGCGATCGGTTTTCCGTTTTTGATCACGACAACCGGAGGGGCACATTTGATCCGAGCTGACGGCAGTCCAAGTTATTCGATGATGTGTAACCTGACTGGTGCAGTGATCAACGTATTTCTGGATGCATTGTTTATTTTTGGATTGGAAATGGGAATGGCAGGAGCGGCACTGGCGACGATCATTGGACAGATCATATCGGCAGGTATGGTATTTCGCTACATGCGCAGATACAAGGCTGGGCCACTCGAACGCAGGCATTTGCTGCCGCGCAGGAAATATTTCGGTTATTCTATGAGTCTTGGATTGGCTCAGTGTTTCAATCAGCTTGCAATGATGGTCGTACAGATTGTGATGAACAATTCACTGACTTATTATGGTGCAGCTTCCATTTATGGAGAATCGATACCGCTTGCGAGTGCAGGTATCATTAACAAAGTGAGTGCGATGTTTTTTGCGTTCTGTATCGGTATTTCACAGGGAATGCAGCCGATCGCGAGCTTCAACTACGGAGCAAAGCAATATGATCGTGTCAAAAAGGCAGTTAAGCTGAGTCTTTGTGCCGGATTGATAATTTGTATGACTGCATTTTTGATGTTTCAGATTTTTCCGCGGCAGATCATTGGTCTGTTTGGAAAAGGGTCTGATCTGTATTTTGCATTTGCAGAGCGCTATTTCAGAATCTATCTGTTTTTTACTTTTATCAACAATATTCAGCCGCTGTCATCGAATTTCTTTTCTGCGATCGGCAAACCGACCAAGGGAGCTTTTCTCAGTCTGACGAGACAGATTATCTTTTTGCTTCCGCTGCTTGTTATCTTTCCGCTGTTTCTGGGGATTGACGGCATCATGTACGCTGGACCGATAGCTGATTTGATGGCAGCACTGATTTCAGCTGCTATGCTGATCCGTGAGATGAAAATGCTTGGGAAAGTTTAGCATCCAATGTAAGAGGGAGTTATGGAACATACGATAAGAGAAAAGCAGGATCTGACAACGGGATCCTTGTGGAAAAAAATGCTGCTGTTCAGCGCACCTTTGATGCTGTCAAATGTGCTTCAGATTTTATTTAATATGGCAGATGTGGCGGTGATCGGACGTTTCGCCGGACCATTGTCACTTGGTTCGGTCGGTTCTACATCGACGCTGGTTGCCATGTTCACCGGATTTCTGATCGGACTGTCTGGCGGAATCAATGTGCTGGTGGCCAGACAGTTTGGAGCCAAGGACAAACGGGCTGTCTCACAGACTGTGCATACGGCTGCACTGATCAGCCTGATGATCGGACTTGTGATCATGCTGCTTGGACTTGGGTTTTCCAGAGGAATCCTGCAGCTGATGAATACGAGACCGGAGCTGATCGATGGTGCAGTGCTGTATCTGCGCACCTATCTGCTTGGAATGCCGGCACTGGCAATCTATAATTTTGGCAATGCGGTATTCAGTGCTGTCGGTGATACCAAAAGACCATTGTTCTATCTGATATTTGCGGGCATTGTGAATGTCGTGCTGAATCTGTTTTTTGTGATCTGCTGCGGACTGGATGTTATGGGTGTAGCATTAGCAAGTGCGATTTCACAGTATCTTTCCGCTGCGTTGATCGTTCTGGCGCTGCTCCGCAGCAGGGAGGACTACGGTCTTCGCCTGAATGATCTGCGGATTAATAGGGAGAAGGCAGCGGATCTTTTGGCGATCGGTATTCCGGCAGGAATGCAGAATGCAATCTTTCAGATCGCAAACCTGTTTATTCAGACAGGCGTCAATTCTTTTGACGCGACAATGGTAGCAGGCAATTCAGCGGCAGCTAATGCGGATGCACTGGTATATGATGTGATGGCTGCTTTTTATACTGCATGCGGCAGCTTTATGGGGCAGAATTATGGAGCTGGCAGAAAAAAACGTGTACTGCACAGCTTTTTGATCAGTATTGTCTATGCGTTTGGAACCGGAGTCATCATGGGAGGCATGCTCGTGTGCTTCGGCAATGCATTTTTGGGCTTGTTTACATCGGATGCAGCAGTGATGGCAGCAGGCATGAAGCGTCTGACGATCATGGGATTTTCTTATTGCGTATCGGCATTTATGGATGCGCCGATCGCGGCCTCCAGAGCGCTTGGCAAGGGATTGATTCCTACGATCATTGTGATCATGGGTTCCTGTGTGTTCCGTATCATCTGGGTGAATACGATCTTTGCACATTTCCATACGATTCCATCGCTGTATCTGTTGTACGTATTTTCCTGGAGCATTACCGCATTGGCAGAGATGATTTATTTTGCTCATATTTATAAAGAAAAAATTGCAGAATTAGTATAATGTGAAGAGCATTTACCGGAGAAAGGCTGCTTGTCCCGGAAATGCTCTTTTTTGTTCGACATTCTGCTGGTAAAAACTGTTTTTTGTATACAGGATGCTGGTAAACTAACGAAAATGGGGAAAAGAATATTCGCCAAATTCGTCAGATTGTGCAAAGAGACTGTGGGTAGGGGCAAAAACGAGGACAAATGTCTTTAAAAAAATTAAAAATATATAAATTCAACAAGAAAAGTGGCCGGATAAAGGACACAATTCCTGTCAATCCGTGAACAAAAAGGATATAATAGGGACAAGAAATGAGGAAATGCATCGGAAAGTAGGACAGAAGACCATTTCTAACAAGCGCGCAAATCAAGAACCATGGTTACTTTGCTGCAGAAGCAGCGAAGAAGGAGCTCAGAATGATTCAGACAAATTTAATAGAAGTTTTGGAACTGCTGGAGCGGGACAAAAAGATTTATGAAATGTTGAAAGACTGCCCGTATGAAATTCTCAAGACCCTCCGTCTGAAAAAATATCAGGCAGGAGAATTTATACTGGAGCAGGGAACCGTATATAATACTTTTTTTATTGTCGTAGATGGATATGCTGATATTTCAGTGGAATCCAGCGAAGGAAAGAAGTATTATATTTGCACGTATGGGAAAGGCCAGTTTATCGGCGAACTGGAGATGTTTGAGCAGAAGCCCTATATGAGCCGGATTGAGGCGAAGGGACCAGTGACAATGCTGGAACTGGAGCGAGATCAGTATTTAAAGTGGCTGAAGCTCGACGCCAATTTCAACGATTATATTCTTCGCGTTCTGTGCAGCGGAAGCTATGTTTCTATGACTCGGATGGGAAATAACACCCTGTATTCCCTGAAACAGCGTATTTGTCAGTTCCTGA
>CAZEPO010000208.1:0-3496 GCA_964514125.1 uncultured Lachnospiraceae bacterium | reverse complement strand
GTTTCAACACTTTTTCCTCCGTTCTCTATCATTGTCTTCCAGTATATAAGAAATGCTTTTTAAAAGCAATACTTTGGGAGAATACGCAGAATCTCCAATAAAAAACTGCAGAAGAAAAATTCCTCTGCAGTTTCCTGTTTACTGATAAAAATAAGTATCACGGAGCGTATAGACCATCTCCTGATAAAGTTCTCTGCACTGTTCCATTTCCTGATGCTCGATCATAGAAAGACAAGGATTCAGGTATGTCTCCCAGATGGAACGGTAAATCTCAGCAGCATGCTCCGACTGATCAATATGCTTTACGATCGTAGGTGCCACATCATAATATTCATGGATCAGGGCATCACCGTTTGGAAGGGAAGCCAGATAATTGTCGCGGTAATCACGAAGTGTCGTCAACTCGTAGCAGTCGTCCGGCTTACCGAATGTTTCACAGACTGCGGTAGTGATATAGCAGTATTTTCTGTGGAATCCCTTTTCGATATACTCGTAATCGGCTGCCTGCAGATTGGACTTTGGAAATTCTTTTTTCCAGGAAGCAATCAGCTTATCAGCCAGAAGCTTCGATGAATTACCTTTGTATTCCAGAATGATCGGAAGCACAAATACGGCCATGGTCATATTCAGATCCATTGTTTTGCTTTCTATGTCGCGCTTTTTGCTGCATGCGTTGAGCTTCTCTGCTGCATGTGCAGTCAGTGCATTAGCCATGTTTTCCAAAAAGGTATCTTTGTCGATCACCATATTGAAGCCATTTTCGATGGCATCCAATGTAGCAAAATGCTCTTGATACATTCTGTGGAATGCATTTGGGTAAGTTTTTTTCTTAAAGTACACCATTGGATCCTCGCAGCAGTCAAGCAGCTTTGGCATACCTTCGATTCCAGTCAGATAATAATTCATAGTTTCCTCCAAATGTATCTTTTGGCAGAGTATAGTTACTCATCCAGATTGGTATAAACAGCCTGTACGTCGTCATCCTCATCAAGCAGATCCAGTGTACGGTTGAGCTGCTTCAGTGCAGTCTCATCGGTCAATTCAACGTAATTCTGCGGAATCATAGTAACTTCTGCAGAAGCCATCGGAATGTTCTGTTCTTCCAGTGCCTGACGTACATTGCTGAATTCGTCCGGATCAGTCAGAATCTCAAAGCTGTCTTCTTCCTCTGCGAAATCTTCTGCACCTGCATCAAGTGCGATCATCATCAGATCATCCGCATCCATTTCACATTCTTCTTTGTCAATGATGATCTGACCTTTCTGGTCAAACATATAGGATACACAGCCCTGTGTACCAATGCTTCCGCTTCCCTTTGTGAAGGCGTTGCGGACATTGGATGCAGTACGGTTTTTGTTGTCAGTCAGTGCTTCTACAATGATCGCAATGCCGTTCGGACCATATCCTTCGTATGTAACATATTCATAGTTTACAGAAGAAAGCTCTCCTGCTGCTTTTTTGATACCACGTTCGATTGTATCATTCGGCATGTTGTTGGCTTTTGCCTTAGCAATGATATCGCGCAGACGGCTGTTGTTTGCCGGATCAGATCCGCCTTCTTTGACTGCTACTGCGATCTCACGTCCGATGATCGTAAAGATTTTTCCCTTTGCTGCATCATTTTTTTCTTTTTTGTGTTTAATATTGGCAAATTTTGAATGTCCTGACATAACTGAACGTTACTCCTTTTCTTCTTCATTAGATTTTTTGATTTTAACAAGGCGGATCATTTTATCCTCCACCTTTAATATCTGAAACAGATAACCTGCTTCCAAAAATTCAGCCTGTTCTCCATCTGCTGGAATACGGCCAAGTTTGGATATCAGCCATCCGTTCAATGTATCATATTCTTCTTCTCCGAGCGGAATGTCCAAGGTATCGGCGGCTTCCAGAAGCGGTGCCATACCATCCATCAGATATACTCCCTCAGATTCCTGGCGGATCAAAGGTACTTCATTGTCGTACTCATCCTGAATACTGCCGACAATCTCCTCGAGAATATCCTCCATGGTTACAAGTCCTGCTGTCTGTCCATATTCATCTACAACGATGACCATCTGAAGTTTTTCTGCCTGCATCGTACGGAACAGATTGTCAATTCCTCTGGTCTCCGGAATAAAACGAACTTCCCGAAGCAGTTTGGGGATGTTTTTGATCGTACGATTGTCACAGTTCCCCTTGGTATGGAATTTCATTGCATCCTTAAAATGCAGTACACCAAGAATGTTATCGATGCTTCCTTCGTATACCGGAAAGCGGGAAACAGATTCTCCAACCATTACCTCGATCGCTTCGCTGAGGCTGAGTTCTGCACTGATTCCGACCATATTTTTACGATGGGTCATAATATTTCCGGCATTTTTATCATCCAGTTCGAAAATATTCTGGATCATCTCAGCTTCTCTTGCATCCAGAACGCCTTGTTCATGGCCCTCATTTACAATAGAGATAATCTCATTCTCTGTAACTTCCGGTTCCAAAGATTCAGGATCCACACCAAAGAGACGGATGAAGCATTCGGATGCTTTGGTCATAACATATGTAACTGGTGAAAGAACCAGAAGAAGATGCTGAACCGTCCGAAACTTTCGCTTCAAATAGGAAATCGGAGCCTTATGTCCGACCATTTCCGGAAGTGAAAAACCAAACAGATAACAGACGATGATCAAAAGAAGACACAGCCAATACAAGGCAATGCGGTCTTTCCATGTGACAAGCAGCATGCCTCCGGCTGTAAAAGCCAGTACATTGGCAAACCATGCAGCATGGGTGATCTGATTTTCCGATTCTTTCCATTTCATAAGCTGCTCATACAGAGGGTCATCCTTAGAAAATCGCTCCGTCAGCTCTGCTTCCGGAACACTGCAAAGAGCCGCAGCATAGGCAGCAAGTACAAAATGAATGAACAACAGGATCAAAAAAATAACTGTGGCGCATAAGGCGCCCGCGTCACTATCCATAAGTGTATTACTCCTTTAAAATTATTCGTATTCCTTAATATATCAGTTTCGTTGTCTTTCGTCAAGTTTTGTTCTGTGGACCGTCATACTATGTAAGCAGCTCCAACGATACCTGCAGTGCTTTGTCGACTCGATCCAGATGTTCCAGATCCAGATGACAGACGCGATCCTTGAGCCGTTTTTTGTCGATCGTACGCAGCTGCTCCAGCAGAATCACAGAATCTTTTACGATTTGGCATTTTCCGGCTTCAATCTCAACATGGGTTGGCAGTTTGGCTTTGTTCATTCGGGAAGTGATCGCCGCACAGATCACAGTGGGACTGTGCTTGTTGCCTACATCATTCTGAATGATCAGAACTGGGCGGATGCCGCCTTGTTCTGAACCAACGACCGGTCTCAAATCTGCATAAAAAATATCTCCTCTTTTAATAATCACTTCACTCACACTCCGATACAAGGATTTTCTTTTACTTTAAGTATCTCCCTGTTTCTTTGGTATATTCATGTGTGAATTGATTTTCGGCGGTATTTTTATT
>CAZEPO010000207.1:0-3558 GCA_964514125.1 uncultured Lachnospiraceae bacterium | reverse complement strand
CTTTGTCGCTGTCCAGCTCCATGCCGTTCGGCACATTCGTATTGTTCAGATCAATATTGATATGTTTGAACAGATTTTCATACATAAAATAATAGTAGCTCTGATCATGTTCTCTCGGAAGTCCGCGGTACTCATCAAGGTTCACGGATCTCACCTGTGAAAAATCAAGATCGCCATTCTGATAGCCTGCGATCAGCTCCTGATACATACCGATTGGTGTGGAACCTGTTGCCAGACCAAGTACGCTGTCTGGTTTGGTCACTACCTGTGCAGCAATGATGTTGGCTGCTTTGCGGCTCATTTCTTTATAGTCTTTCGCCTTGATGATTCTCATGAATTCATTCCTCCTGCTTTTCTTTTATTATAATGTATGTTTCTTTGTACATGCGATTGCAATTGCGCCCGGTCCGATATGACAGGAAACACTCAGCGAAAGCGGATCCACAAATGTCACTTCATGTCCGCCGAATGCTTCTTTGATCTCCTGTACCCAGGCTTTGGCTTCTGTGTCATCGGTTCCTGTATAGGCCGCCATAATGTGCATTCCTTCGCCGTTCTCACCTGCATCGAAGCGTTCTACAAAGTCCTTGCGCATCGCATCCAGCATAGTCGTATGCGCTGCTTTTGTGGTTCTGCACTTCGCATAGGCATCCAGCTTGTCTCCCTGGATCTGGAGAACCGGTTTCAGTCTCAGCAGTGTACCAAGCGCTGCTGCCGCCGGTGTGATACGGCCGCCTTTTTTCAGATAATAGAGCGTATCCAGTGTAATGTAGATACTGGAGTCTGCTGCGGTCTCTTCCAGATAATTTTTGATCTCTTCTGCACTCCAACCGGCATCTGACCGTTCTTTCGCTTCGATCACGGCCTGCTTCAGAGTAACAGAGATTCGTTTGTTGTCGGCCACCTGCACCTTTCCATCATAATCCTGTGCCATCACCATAGCGGTGCTGCAAGAGCTGCTGAGGCCGCTGGACATCGGAATGTATACAACGCCTTCATGTGTCTCGAGAAGCTCATCCCACAACTCTGTCACATCCGGAATCGCCGGCATCGAAGTAGAAATCTCTGCCTTATCACTCAAATGCTGATAAAACCCTTCCTGTGAAAGAGAAATTTCCTCATAATATAACTGCTCATCAATATAAAACGGCATCGGAAGTACATAAACACCCAATTCCTTCGCTGCTGCCTGTGTAATACCACTGTTGCTGTCTGTCACGATAGCGACTTTTCCCATAATATCCTCCTGTTCTTAAGGTACTTTCTTTTATAAAGTTCAAAAAGGTATTTCTCGCGCGGAAATCCCATTTTCCTATATTCTTTTTTATTGGTAATATAGCACAAAAAATAGTGCTCCGCAATGTGAATTTTGCTAGCCGAGCACTACATCTGGTAGTTTTAAAAACTACTATATTCTTCCGCATCCGGCATCCAGCCCTCTTCTCCATTTTGATTGATACACTTCAGATAGGCTCTGCCGTTCGCATGCACATACTCGGTCAAACGAACCACATCACCCGGTACGACCTGATATGCGACAGCTGCATTCTCCTCTGTGCTGCTCAGTACATCAAATCCCTGCCATGCAGTCCATTCCTTCGTCTCATCCAGAAGACACGGTGCATCTGCCAGAGTCACGCCATCATCATTCAGCACATACGGAACCGCAACCGTGACCGCCCCGGTTGCCCGGAATGTCTCGAACCAGTCAACAATAAAACCTTCTGCCTCCGCGGAAGAAACAGCCGATGCTCTCGCCCACGCACTCAAAAGCCGTCCAGGTTCTGCGTCTGTCTGCCTCGTCAGTTCTGTCAGATCTGCAATCGTCTCAAACCCATCCTCATCTGCGCCCAAAAGGAGCACCTGTGGGCTGGAATCATTATCTGAGATACTTGCCGCCAGCAGCACACTGGCCGCCACACCGCCGAGTGTCGCAAGCAATGCGCCCGCCAATGTATAACGCGTCTTTTTCACCCCTGCCGTCATAAAATAGACGCTCATCGTATAAAAAATCGTCTCTGTACTGCTCATCATCAGCGAAGCGATCAATCCAAGCCTGGAATCCGTACCAAACCGCTTATACACATCCAACAACAGCCCGGTCGATGCACTCGAGGAAAACATCTTCAGAATCCCAAGCGGCAGCAATTCGCCCGGAAAAATCCACTCCGGTATGAGCCGATTCAGCCAACTGCCCGCCAGATCCAGAAATCCGGAAGCACGCAGCACACCGGTGGCGATCATCAGACCGACCAGAGTCGGCATCAGCTTCACGACTGTCTGAATCCCCTCCCGCGCGCCGCTGACAAAACAGTCATAGACCGCGATCTTTTCCAGTATTCCATAGCTTATGATCAGCAGAATCAAAAAAGGAATGATAAACTGTGATAAATAAAGAAGAAACTGCATCATTCACCTGCTTTTCTTACTTATTGTATCTCTATGCAAAATCCGCCATTCCGATTCCTGCTTTTGCATCAGCCAACGGCAATTCCGAATACTGCATAGTTCCGAAACAAAAAGCCCTGTATAGAACGATACCCTCATTCCATACAGGACTTCTTTAATTATTTGATTAAATTATGCGTCTTCTTCTGAACAATACCACCAGCATTGTCAATGCAGAACACATCAGGAGCATCATACCGATGATCGGTGTATTGTCTCCTGTCTGTGCAGCTGTCGATTCTGAAATATCACCGTTGCCGGACACGCCCCAGTATCCGCCGCTCATACTGCCGACATCATTGCCGTCCTTATCCAGGATGCTGTTCCAGTCATTCGAAGCAGTCGTACCATACTTCGAATTCAGCAGGATTGTCTGAACTTCTCTTCTGTCCTGCGTAAATTCAACGGTCGAATTGACCATACGGATCTGATAACCAAAGCTCTTCTCATCCTTGATCACATTGCCGTCTGCATCTACCTCCGCAATGTAAATCTTGGTACTGGATGACTTACCAAGATTCAATGAAAGCTTGAGTGTCAGCTCACTCTTGTTCTCCAGCTTCATCGCAATCGGCTTCGTATACGGCTGCGTAAATGCCGCATCCTTGAACAGCCCTGCATAGAAGGTCTCGTTGACAGTCTGCAGTTCTGTACCATTATAAACCTTCTTGGTCAGATACAGCGTAGCCTTCGTCGATTTTTTCTGGTTCGTGATCGTGACATTGGTATTATTTCCCTTTGATATCGTCGCCGCCGGCTGATCAATCTTAACCGTATAAGCGAAATCCGAGCTGTCTATGATGCGGTTACTATCCGCATCTACTTCCGCGATATAGTAGACCATATCCTTGCTTCCGGAAAGCAGGATTCTCTTCTTTACAGAAGCAGAAGAAGCATTTTTGAGCTCCAGTTTCACAACCGTTGGCTTATCCGAATAATCTGCCTTGCGGTAAATACCTGCATAAAAAGTCTCGTTAACGCTGGCTGCATTACCTGAGGTATCAGTCACTTTTTTGGTGATCGTCAGTGTACCAGTATAACGATATCCATCCGGAAGATTGGTATATGCGTTCTGAATGATACTGGTCTTACTCTTCTCGGACATTGTCA
>CAZEPO010000206.1:0-3564 GCA_964514125.1 uncultured Lachnospiraceae bacterium | reverse complement strand
TTTTATTTGTAAAGTATGATCGGCATCCGCTCTTCCATATTCTCAAATATGGTCTTCGCTGCTGCCGGTGGGAGGTTTACACAGCCATGTGAACCGTTGCTCTGATAAATATTACCGCCAAAGGAGCTTCTCCATGGAGCATCGTGCAACCCCTGTCCGTCATGGAACGGCATCCAGTATTCCACATCTGCTTCCCAGGTATCACCTTTGAGTACAGTGTCTTGGATCTTATATGGAATCGTAAAGATTCCGGTGGCTGTCTCACGGCCATCCTTCGGAAGTCCGGATACCAGATCGGTCTCTACGACCAGGTCTCCCTCGCGGTAGAACCACAGATGCTGCTTCGTCAGATTGACCTCCACATAGTTGCCGTTGAAATCATCTCTGCCATTGCGTGAAAAGCCTTTGACCTCATAAACCGGCTCCCGCTCGACTGCTGTATTCGATGCGATGTCGGCGAGGATCTGCTCTGCTTCCGCATCACAGCTGATCTTGTAGCCATAATCGCTGCCGTCAAACGTAAGAGTTGCTCCGTCACTTGTCACAAACTCATGCGGATAATGGTAAGTGTCATACTTTGCCGCAAGCTCATACGCATAATTGTATACATACTCGTCATCGATATAGCTGTCATCGTCTGTGATCACCAGCCACTCTTTGATTGTTTCCCAGCCGATCACCTCTTTGGTTTTGCCAAAGGTCAGCGTGATCTTCGCCTTGCAGTATGTGTTGTAGATCTGCATCAGGCGGTTCATCTCACTGTCATCCTGTGTCACAGCAGGAAGGAAATAAAAGGACTCCGGTACATCAATCTTCAGATCCGCCTGCGGGCGATCTGCCGCCACAAGCTTATCCAGCGAATCCTTCACCATAACCTGCAGATCGGCATCATCCAGCTCATCTCCATAGGTCTCCGGTTCAATATAGTATTCTGTGCCATTATACTCCATCACAGCATCTGTACTGGCTGTTCTCGCCACTGCAAAATTCTGTGCGGAAACAGACTGCTGAAAGACTGCTTCGTCGTATTCGAATGGAATCGTCACTTCAAACTCGTTGCCTTCCATCAGTGAAAAGATCAGACCAATGTTCTGCTCACGCATACAATCCTGAATCTCAGAAAGCAGTTTCATCTGATCGATCGTATAGCCAGCCTCTGCAAGCGTGAGTTTAAGTGCAGTCTCCCCCTTCTCGCAGATCTCGACCTGCGGTGCACTGTACTCCTTCTCCAAAAACAGGAGGACTTCTTTGCAGCCCTTGCCGGATACATCATAACCATTGATCTTTGTTTCCTCAAAAAAGAGACCGCTGCTTGCCCGCTCATACAGATAATATGCCACTCCGCACAGCGCTGCCAGGATCAAAACGATCACCAGCAGTATAATGGTTCTTCGCCTTTGTTTTTTCTTTTTCACCTTGATTCCCCATACCCTTCTGAATACCTTTATTTGATTTTCCATAATAATGAAAAAAGTGCTCACCCCAATATATTGCACCATTCGCGGGCAATAGTCAAGGGGCGAACACCGTTTATTCCTCGAAGAAAATCTTAATTTCTGTACCTGTCCCGACCTCGCTTTGGAGCTCCAGTCTGGCATGGTGCTGTGCTACGATATGCTTCACGATCGCCAGTCCAAGTCCGGTTCCTCCGGTCAGCTTGGAACGGCTCTTGTCCACACGATAGAACCGCTCAAAAATCCGTTCCTGGCTCTCCTCCGGAATACCGATTCCGGTATCTTTGACCGAAAGAACCGTTTGATTTCCCTGTCTTTCCACACTTACATCCACTCTTCCGCCAAGGCGGTTATAGCGGATCGCATTATCACAGAGATTGAACAGCAGCTCTTCCATCATACCGATATCCGCATGTATGACCGCCTTTTCTCCGTGGCTGGCAATCTTGATCCCATGACTGTTCGCATTGACTTTCAAAGTCTCCACACAATTCTGTGCAAGACTGTACAGATCAACCTCTGAAAGCGAGAGCTGAAGGTGATCCGAATCCAGCTCAGAAAGACGTATGATGTCGTTGATCAGTGTCAGAAGCCGTTTGGAGCTGCGATGGATTTCTTTGGCAAAACGCCGCACCTCATTTTCTCCGGCAAGCCCTGTCTCGATCAACTCTGCATAACCGGATATCGCAGTCAGCGGTGTCTTCAGTTCGTGAGATACATTGGCTGTAAATTCCTGGCGGATGTTTGCACTTTTGAGGATATCGGTATGCTGCCGCTGAATCGTCTTGAGGAACGGCTGCAGCTCCTTGTAAGTATCCAGCTGTGTATCACTCGCAATATTCCCCGCCAGCTGCTCGACCGGCTGAATGATGCTGTTGGTCATATACATCGAAAAAACAAAGCAGACCAAAAACATCAGGAATGCAATGCCTATAATTCCATAAATCGTCTTGGTGAATACACCCCAGATACTTGCCTCTTCCTTGCTGATGCGCAGGATTCCGCCGTCACTGAGCCGTACCGCATAATAATACATATCCCGATCCAGCGTATCGGAGTGCCGGACGCAGTATCCCTCTTCTGACTCCAATGCACTTTGAATTTCCGGCCGATCCAGATGATTGTCCAAGGTTTCTTCCTCTGTCCGGCTGTCATATTTGACACTGCCCATCTGATCAATAAAGGTCACCCGAAGCTCACTGTCCATATTGCCAACCTGAGCCTTCAGCTCTTCTCCGGTAATTCCCATATTTCGGATCAGTTCGGTGTAGATGCGCATGTCATTGATGACCTGTCTCTGATACATCTGGTGAAAAACAGCTACCGCCATACAGAGTGTAGCGGTCAATGTCAAAAATACCGTCAGCACCAGATAAATGTTGATTTTTTTCTTCATCGATTTCATTGCTTTATTTTTCTCCTGTCAGCATATATCCAACATTTCGCACTGTTTTGATCATCGTACCTGCATTTCCAAGCTTCTGCCGCAAAGTTTTGATGTGCATATCGAGGGTACGTGACTCACCTTCAAAATCCGTTCCCCATACACGATCCAAAATCCGGTCACGTGGTACAACAATGCCCGCATTGACCAGCAGAAGCTTCAAAAGCTCATATTCTTTATAAGTAAGCTCGCAATGTTCATCGTCCACATAAACAGCTCGCTTTTCATCATCCATAAACACAGACGCATAGCGGATCATGCGTTCTTCTTCCATGCCGTTGCTCCGCCGCATGAGTGCCTTCACTCTTGAGATCAGTTCCATGACTCCGAACGGCTTCGTAATATAATCATCTGCACCGATGTCCAGTCCCTTCACCTTGTCCAGCTCCGTCGTCTTGGCCGTAGCCATAATGATCGGCAGCTTTCTGGTATCCGCCGAACAGCGCAGCCTGCTCACGATGGACAGACCATCCTCATCAGGCAGCATGATGTCAAGCAGTACAAGCGAGGGCAGTTTTTCCTTCAGCTTCGCATAAAAAGCAGCCGCACAGTCAAAACCTTTCACCTCATAGCCTGCATTTTTCAAAGCAAACATCTCAATCTCCCGAATGTTTTCATCATCTTCTACAATATAGATCAACGCCATTTTCTGCCTCCTGGTCTTTT
>CAZEPO010000205.1:0-3572 GCA_964514125.1 uncultured Lachnospiraceae bacterium | reverse complement strand
CCTTTGGCCAGCAGTTCTTCATGACTGCCCTGCTCGATGATATTGCCATCCTTCATGACAAGGATCACATCGGATTCGCGGATCGTAGAAAGACGGTGCGCCACGATAAAGCTGGTTCTGCCCTCCATCAGAGAAGCAAATGCCTTCTGGATCTTGATCTCGGTGCGCGTATCGATCGAGGACGTTGCCTCGTCGAGGATCAGCATCGGTGGACGGCAGAGCATGACACGCGTGATGCAAAGCAGCTGCTTCTGTCCCTGTGAAAGATTGCCTCCGTCCTCTGTGATCCAGGTGTCATATCCCTTAGGCAGACGGCGGATAAAGCTGTGTGCATGGGACGCTTTGGCCGCTGCGATGATTTCCTCCTCCGTCGCATCCGGCTTGCCCATGATGATATTGTCACGGATTGTTCCGGTACGCAGCCAGGTCTCCTGAAGCACCATACCAAATCCGGCACGCAGGCTGCTTCTGGTCAGTTCCCGCACATCTGTGCCTTCCACTGCGATTGAGCCGCCTGTCACATCATAGAAACGCATGAGCAGATTGATCAGTGTGGTCTTGCCGCAGCCGGTCGGTCCTACGATTGCGACTCTCTGTCCCGGTCTGACCTTCAGGTTCAGATCTTCGATCAGCTTCTGCTCCGGTGTATAGGAAAAGCGAACATTCTCAAGTTCAATGTTTCCTTTGATATCGGTCAGTGTCTTGGCATCTGCTGCTTCCGGAATCTGCGGTTCTTCTTCAATCAGCTCAAAGATTCTGCCCGCACAGGCAATCGCATTCTGAAGTTCCGTCACGACTCCGGAGATTTCATTGAACGGTTTCGTGTACTGGTTGGCATAGCTCAAAAAGCAAGTCAGCTGTCCGACGCTGAGTCTTCCCTGAATCGCAGAAAGTGCTCCGGTGATACCGACACCCGCATACACAAGGCTGTTGACGAATCGGGTCGATGGATTTGTGATCGAAGAAAAGAAGATCGCGCGGAGCGAACATTTCTGCAGTCTGTCATTGATCTCGTCAAACCGCTGCATCACCCGCTCCCCTTGTCCGAATGCCTGTACAACCTTCTGGTTGCCGATCATCTCATCAATCAGTCCGGTCTGCTCTGCTCTTGTCTCAGACTGAAGCTTAAACATTGTATAGGTTCGTTTGGCAATAAAGCCTGCCACAAAGAAGGAAACCGGTGTGATTACGACCACGACCAGCGTAATCTTGACATTGACTGAAAGCATAAAGCCAAGTGTACCGACGATTGTCGCCACTCCGGTAAAGAGCTGTGTAAAGCCCATCAGCAGACCGTCTGCGAACTGATCCACATCTGCGATGACACGGCTGACAATCTCACCGTACGGATGTCCGTCAATGTATTTCAGCGGCAGGATCTCGATTTTCTGAAATGCCTCATTTCGCACGTCCTGCACAATCTGATAAGTCATTTTGTTGTTGCAGATGTTCATAAGCCACTGCGCAAATGCAGTAATCGCAATGCAGATGCCGATTTTGAACAGAATCTGCAGCACACCGTCAAAGTTCACCTGTCCGGCTCCGACGATCTCATCGACCGCTGCTCCGGTCAGCTTCGGCACATACAGCGTAAGTGCGACGGTCACTGCCGCCAGCAAAATGGTAAATGCCAGATAAATCCTGTATTTTCCAAGATAACGGAATACTTTTTGGAGTGTCTCAGTCTGTTTTGCATTGTCTTTTTTATTTTGTGCCATGTTCCGTCACCCCTTTCTGTGTCATCGAATCAGATAATGTTTCTTTGCTGGCTGCCACGGATACTTCTCTGTCCTTCGCACTGCGTTCCATCTGTGATTCGTAAATTTCACGGTAAGTTTCGCAGTTTTCCATCAGCGCATCATGTGTACCGATGCCGACCAGTGCACCATCATCCAGTACAAGGATCTGATCTGCATACTGAATCGAAGATGCTCTCTGTGATACGATAAAAACGACCGGCTGGCTGTCCATCTGGCGGATTGCCGTCCGTAGCTTCGCATCGGTTGCAAAGTCCAATGCCGATGCACTGTCATCAAGGATCAAAATCTCCGGATCGCGCACCAGTGCTCTTGCGATCGTCAGACGCTGACGCTGTCCTCCGGAAAGATTCTTTCCGTTTTGTTCAATCGGATAATCCAGCCCGTTTTCTTTTGTCTCGACAAATTCCTTTGCCTGTGCAGTTTCGATCGCCCGATTCAGTTCTGCATCTGTTGCATCTTCTTTGCCCCAGCGCAGGTTTTCTGCGATCGTGCCTTTGAACAGAACTGCCTTCTGCGGCACGACTCCGATATGTGCACGCAGCTCATCCACCTGATATTCTCTTACTTCTTTACCACAAATGCGCACGCTTCCCTGTGTCGCATCATAAAAACGCGGAATCAGATTCACCACCGAGGATTTGCCGGAGCCGGTTCCTCCGATGATACCAATCGTCTGCCCCGGCATCGCACAGAAACTGATATCAGTCAGAGAATCCTCTCCTGCCTGTGCATATCGCAGGCTGACGTGGTCAAACTCTACGACTGGCTGCCGGGCTTTTTGGCGGTCTTGTTTTTCATCGTTCGGCCACAGTGCTGTACCCTCAGGCATACCGCTCTCTTCTTCAAATACACTCTGAATTCGATTGCCGCAGGCACATGCCTTGGTCACGGTGATGATCAGATTCGCCAGCTTGACCAGTTCGACCAGAATCTGTGACATATAGTTGACCAGCGCCACTACCGCACCCTGTGTAATGATTCCGGCATCGACACGCAAAGCCCCAGTATAGATGAGCACGATCAATGCTCCGTTCACGATGATATAGGTCAGCGGATTCATCAGACCAGAAATCTTGCCGACAAATTTCTGTGCATCAGTCAGCAGCTGATTCTGTTCTTCAAAACGCTCTTTTTCATCTTCTTCCTTATTAAATGCACGGATCACACGCACACCAGTCAGATTCTCTCTGGTCACACCCAATACGGCGTCCAGCTTCGCCTGCACCTTGCGGTACAGCGGCATAGTAAGCAGCATAATGCCGAACACGACCACTGACAGCAGCGGAATCGTCACGACAAAAACAAGAGCTGCCTTGCTGTCTACGGTAAACGCCATCACCATCGCACCGAATACGATAAACGGCGAACGCAGGAACAGCCGCAGCACCAGATTAACACCGGACTGTACCTGATTGATGTCACTGGTCATACGCGTGATCAGTGTTGAAGTTCCGATCGTATCCATCTTCGTATAGGATAAATTCTGAATATGTGCAAACAGTTCATGGCGCAGCTCAGTCGAGAATCCGGTCGCCGCCTTTGCTGCAAAATATTGTGCCGTGATCGAGCATACCAGTCCAATGATGCCAAGCGCGATCAGCACGCCTCCCATCTGGAATACATAGGTTCCATCTGCCTGTCCGATACCGCGGTCAATGATCGCCGCCATGACAAGAGGCACAAACAATTCAAAAGACGCTTCCAGCAGCTTGAACAAAGGTGCCAGAACCGTCTCTTTTTTGTAATTTTTCAAATACTTCAGCAGTGCTTTCAAAATACTTTCTCCCTTCCAGTTTTTCACCATTATACTCT
>CAZEPO010000204.1:0-3602 GCA_964514125.1 uncultured Lachnospiraceae bacterium | reverse complement strand
GGGGATATTGATGGAAGGACATTCGTAAGATAGACACAATATTTTAATTTGCTACATAGACAACCGAGAGTGGAAAGAAGAATACTCCTTGTACTTCTGAATTCATCAAACAGGAAGTAGTCTTCTTTCCGCTCCCGGCATCCTATTTACAAAAATATAGTTATTAGATCAGATGGAGACTTGCAAATATCTCATCAGGAAGCAGTGCGCCTTTAGTCTCAACTACTTTGGCAGCAGCTTTGTTTGCGGTAAGGATCGCATCGTGCAGATTCATGCCGCGCTGGCGACAGGCGATGACTGCACCGATATGGGAATCGCCTGCACCGATCGTATCAATCTGATGAGCAGGGGTGCTGGCAATGTATTCACACTGGTCGGCACTGTGATAGTAGGTGCCGTTGGCGCCAAGTGTGACGATAACGGTATTCTGCGTAAGAGAGTACAGATAAGCAGCGGCGTGCTCCAGCATACAGCCTTCCTTTGAGTAGGCAGGACTGTCAACGAAGCCCTGGTAGGAACAGGATTCTTCCTCATTCAGATGAATGACAGGGTGGAGTGTGAACAGACGCTGCATCAGTTCTGGCTTGATCTTATTCAGACGCGGTCCCGGAGCGAAATAGACGGTCAGCTCAGGGTGCTTTTCAAGCCATTCCACAATGTGGATTCCGGTGGTTTCTTCGATTTCAAAGCCACAAATATAGACACTGTCGATTTCTTCCGGATTCAGCAGATCAAACCATTCCGGTTTGAAGCGGTATTCTGCACCGTGGTAGGAAATAAACGTACGCTCGCCGGTTTTTTCGATAAAACAATAGCAGCAGCCGTTTTCTTCTTCTGGTGTCGGAATTGGTGTGGTGATCTTTCGCTGTGCGAGATTTGTCCGGACAAAATCGCCGTATGCGCCGGTGCCTACCGGTGAAAAAAGAATATAAGGCACTTCGAAGTGCCGGATCATATCAGAAGTGTTGTATGCACATCCGCCCAGAGACATTTCCTGATTGAGTACATGCACATCACCCTGTGTTTTCGGAAGATAATCTTCCAGTGTGATGATGACATCCACAACAGTAGAACCGATGACCAGTGTCTTTTTCATGTGAACATTCTCCTTAGCAATAAAATATGATTTATACATTTTATCACAGAAAAAAATAGATGTACAGAATAAGATTCCGGTGAAACGCAGTGGAATATCCAGCTGTCAGCAGCAATATAATAGGGCAGGAGCTGCATAGAATCTGTTTTTCTGGAAAATGTTTTGATAAGAAAAATCTTTGGAAGAAAGCAGGAGGATAGATGAACGGCAAAAATTGGCGCGGTGTCTTGGAGTCTTTGCTGTTGGGAATGCTGCTAGTCGGTATGGTGTATGGAACGGGACGCTTGTATGTGCATTATCTGCAGTACGGGGAACAAAAAGAAGAACGATCGGCAGAGTCGGGGGAGACGGAACAAAAGGGGGACAGGCAGAAGGAAGAAGATGGAGAACAACAAGATATAGCAGAACTGGAACAAAAAAGAACATCGGAAGGTGTGAAATTGGAGTGGAAACAGAGCGATGCGGAGCAACTGATCAGAGTCTGTATCTGCACCACCGATTTTGAGAGCAGGATTCATCAAAAGATAGTACTGTCTGGCTCAGAAGAATTTGAACTGAATCGTCAGAGGATTGACGAGAGAACACAGAAGGATTTGCCTCAATTGTATGAGAGTACAGAGACTGAGGATTCCAAGAGTTTATCTGACATAGAGACTTCAGAAATACAGACTGTTGAAGCTGGAGAAACGGTCGAAATCAGTGCAGAACAAATGGAAGTAGGAGAGGTCTGGAAGGCAGTACCGAAGGGAAATGCGGGACTGCGCGTGGACAGTATCAGCCGGACGCAGGGCATACCGGAATATGAGGGTGCTCTGTATCTGTGCAGGACTGCAGAAGGGATCGTGCTGATCAACGAATTGCTGCTTGAAACGTATCTGTACAGTGTGACGGCCAGTGAGATGCCGTCCTCTTATCCTTTGGAAGCACAGAAGGCGCAGGCGGTCTGTGCAAGGACATATGCAGTCAACTGCATCAGCAGACGAACACTGGAGGAGACACTTGCAGAGGCAACAAAAGTCTGGCAGTCAGAGGGCGATTTTGCGCAGTGTGAACTGTGGGATTTAGATGACAGTGTGGAATTTCAGGTGTATAATAATCAGAAAGCAATGAAAAATTCAAGAAAAGCAGTCGAGGACACAGCAGGAGAAATACTTGACCGAACGGAAGTATTGTATTATTCTACTTCCGTTGGTTCTGAAACAAGGGAGGATCTCGGAACAGAATCGGCGTTTTCGGAGTTTCTTTCGCAGAGCCCGAAAAAAGGGACAGAGTACGATTCGCCCTGGCTTCGCTGGCAGGTGGAACTGAATCAAGTGGATATTTTGGAACGCCTGAAGCGAGAGTGGGATCAGAGTGTGGAGTTTCCGCTGACTTTGCGTGTGCTGAAGCGGAATGGACAGGGACAGGTGCAGAAGCTGTCGGTTGTGTGTGCTGAGAAAGAAATTGTGATCGAAGGAGAATATCAGATTCGCAGACTGCTTGCTCCGGAGCATACAGTAGTTTGCTTAAGAGACGGTACGACGGTACAGAATATGACGATGCTGCCAAGTGCGTATTTTATTTTGCAGACAGAAGATACAGATGAGATTGCACTGTATGGAGGCGGATATGGGCATGGCATTGGCATGAGCCAGTGCGGTGCTGCGGCCATGGCAGAAAAAGGGAAAGAATACAGGGAGATATTGGAGTATTATTATGGTGCTGCTGTTTTTTAAATTTTCAGCAAAAATGAAAAAAGACCGGGTGCGTGCTCATTCAGCAGAGGCGGCATTCTTTATTATCATGAGTTTTTTTCCGGTCGTAATGCTTTTGCTGGCAATGATTCGTTTTTTACCTCTGACAGAAGGACAGCTTTTGGCGACAGTGGAGAGTATTACACCATTTGAAATCAGAGGAAGTCTGGAACCGCTGGTCGATGTGGTATATAATCATTCTTCGGCACTGGTTCCATGGACCTCATTGGCTGCTCTGTGGGCAGGCGCCAAAGGCATGATGGGACTATCGGACGGACTCAATTCGGTCTATCAGATTGAGGAGACAGGCAATTATATTGTGCTGCGGATCAGGGCGGCATTTCACACGATCATTATGATCCTTGCATTGACACTCAGCCTCGGTATTCTGGTGTTTGGGTACTGGATTCTGGATTATCTTGAATCCTTCTTTCCAATCCTGTCAAAAGTTTCCGGTGCGATGCTGATGCTTCCGATGGGGATTGCCATGGGGCTTTTGTGTCTGCTGTTTCTGATCATGTATGCGTTTTTGCCGACGCGCAGACGGAAAATTCGCAAGCAGTTTCCAGGCGCAGTTTTTACTGCAGCAGCATGGGCAGTTTTTTCTTATGTGTTTTCCATTTATCTGGAATACGTCAGCAATATGTCTGTCATCTATGGCAGTCTGACAACGTTGGTCGTGGTGATGCTGTGGCTGTATTTTCTGATGTATCTGTTTTTTATCGGAGCAGAGATCAATCATTATGTCGTGCATCCGGAGATGTTTTGAAAAA
>CAZEPO010000203.1:0-3686 GCA_964514125.1 uncultured Lachnospiraceae bacterium | reverse complement strand
GTTTTTCTCTGTTTTCCTCTTCTTCCACTTCTCTCTTATCCTTCATTTTTGCTACAAACCTTCTCTTCTTTGTTTTACAGTTAGTACCTTGATTTTACGTAGCCTAGTGCATTCGCTCCGTTCTGCGAATACAATGGAAAAAGGCCGGTACCAAAAACAGATCTGCAAATATCCAGGCCAAAATATGTGCCATACAAACCGCAGTAAATCCGAACCAGCGGATCAGCACAATTCCAGCCAATAGTCTGGCTGCCATCTCCATCACACCGGCAATAACCGCAAAGCCAGAAAAGCCCATTCCCTGAATCGTAAAACGTACGGTATTGACAAGTGTCAGCAATGCATATCCTGCAGCCGATATAAGCATAAATTGATATGCATAATCGATCACCTCTGGATCCGGCACATCCAGAAACAGCAGCGGCAGCTGTCTTCCAGCAATCAATACGAGCAAAAGCATCAGTGCCGATACCACAAATCCGCATAGGATCGAATCCCTCAGTCCTGCCTTGATCCGGTCTGTTCTGCCTGCGCCCATATTCTGTCCTGCAAAGGATGCCATAGTCGCACCAAGTGCCTCGAACGGACAGGTCATAAAATTACCAAGTTTCTGTGCTGCTGTCACACCAGCCACCGCTACTGAACCAAATCCGTTGATTGCAGCCTGAATGACCAGTGTACCGATTGCGGTGATGGAATACTGCAGCCCCATCGGAATACCGATGTAACAAAGCTTCCATATATAATAGCGCCTCGGCTTCATTTCTTCACGGCTCATATGCAGAACCGGATATTTTCTGCGCATATAGAGCAGGCAGACTGCACCCGAGATTCCTTGTGAGATCACGGTCGCCAGTGCCGGTCCCTCTACATTCATATGAAAAGATACGATAAACAAAATATCCAGCACAATATTGATCACAGACGACAGTGCCAAAAACAAAACCGGCGATTTGCTGTCGCCCAGCGAACGAAGAATTGCCGCTAGCATATTGTAAAGGATCGTACATGGAATTCCCCAGAAAATGATCACAATATAAATATACGCATACTCAAAAATATTTGCAGGTGTGTTCAACAGCATCAGGATTGGTCTGCACAGCGCGACAACCAGTGCAGTCAACACAATGGAAAACCCAATACACAGCCACGCAGAATTTGCCACGAATTTGCGCAGTTCGCTGTCCTGCTTAGCACCAAACATCTGCGCCACCGGCACAGCAAATCCACTGCAGATTCCGCTGCAGAAGCCGATTACCATGAAGTTCAGCGAACCGGTAGAGCCTACACCAGCTAGCGGCTCTACTCCCAAAAATTTGCCCACAATGATCGTATCGACCATGCTGTAAAACTGCTGAAACAACATTCCCAAAAACATAGGCACCGCGAACGCCAGAATCAGCTTCAGCGGATTGCCCTCCGTCATACTCTTTGTCATAACTTACGCCTCCACATTTCTTCCCCCAAATATTTTTGCGCTTCCTCTTCTACAGATCCACGACCCGATAAGAATGCTGGATCTTCGGCAGTACTTTTTCAACCACATCCCTAGTCTTCAGCTTCAGACTGGATGTATTGATGCATGGATGGCATCCAAAGTATTCTTCTTCCAGCACGTCACGGTCGATCAGCAGCTGAACCCGGTTCTCTGTATCGTTCATCAACCCCATGACACTGACAGAGCCCGGTGTAATATTCAGATATTCTTCCATATGTGCATCATCTGCAAAGGAAAGCCGCGGTGATTCGATCTGCTTACACAGATCCTTTGTCACAAATTTTTTATCGCCCGGCATCAGCAGCAGATAAAAAGTCGTTTTCTGCCGATTGCAGAGAAACAGATTTTTGCAGATTGCAATCTGCAGTGCCTCATCGACCTGTCTGCAGGCCTCCATCGTCATCAGTACCTCATGATCCACACGCTCATATTCAATCTTCAGTTCATCCAGTAGATCATAGACCGCAGTCTCCTTCGCCAGCCGATCGGTACAGTCAGCCGGACGTCCGCTAAAAATCTCCATATTTCCTCCTCTTATCCTCATCGCTCATACCAGTCAATCATATGACCGATCTCACCGAGCAGATTTGTCTGCATGATCTTACGCACTTCCTCCGGATCCTCGAACTGGCCAAGCGCCCACATCAGCTTCGTCACTGCTGCCTCTGAAGTCATGTTGCCGGTCTCGATCACGCCGCAGTCAAGCACCTGACGTCCTACCTCATAAACGCTGAAATCACTGCCTTCATACAGGCACTGGCTGCCCACAGCTACGATCATGCCATGCTCAACCACCTCACGGATCGCTGCAGTAAGATTGCGCTTTTCAAACGGCAGACCTCCGATTCCAAAGCCTTCCACATAGACGCCACGAACTCCCATCTGCTCCAATCGTTTGAAAATATCCGGCGAAATCCCCGGAAAGATTTTCAGCAAAAATACATCTGTGCTGAATTTGTTGCGCAAAATACAGCTTTCACCATAGTAACGCGGAATCGTCGGATTGACCACCAGACCGCTGCTGTTGATCCGGGCTGCATAGGGATAATCAATACTCTCAAACGCATCAAAACTTCTCGTGCGCACCTTGCTGGCACGTGTTCCCATGATAATCTTGCGGTTAAATGCTACATAGACACCCGGACAGCCGCTCGCAGCCATATGCAGTGCAGCACGGCAGTTCTCCGTCGCATCTGCGATCGGATTCTCGATGGAAACCTGACTTCCGGTCAGCACGACCGGAATCCGGATGCCCGGCAGTGCAAACGACATCGCACTGGCTGTATACGCAAGCGTATCGGTTCCATGGATCACGACGATGCCATCGTAGGAATTCCTTCTTTCATAAATGCACTCTGCCAGTACAGACCACTCCTCCGGCTGGATATTGGAGGAATCCAGCATGAACAGCTCTTCCTGCTCCACCTGAAATCCTTCAGTCAGACCTGATATCTTCTCCAGTATATCATTCCCGTGAAGCCCCGGTGCCAATCCATTGTCACTGTGCGAAGAAGCCAGCGTTCCGCCTGTACTGATCACTAATATTTTTTTCATCTGTGTCTCCTCATTGTATTTATTCGAGCTTATTTTTATCAAATTATGTATTCGTCTGCTTTTGCCTTCTGCCAATTCACCAGATCCTCGAGTGTCACATGATCCACAACTCCATTGATCGCATCGCTCAGTTTTTCCCAAAGCATTCTGGTCGCGCAGCCGCTCTCCTGCTCACACGCCCCGGCATGCTCTGCACATTCTACCGGCGCAAGACTGCCTTCTGTCTGACGCAGGATCATGCCTACTGTATATTCCTCCGGACGGCTGCTGAGCACATATCCCCCCTGCGGTCCACGGATACTGCGTACAAAACCGGCTTTATTCAAAATAGAAATGATCTGCTCCAAATATTTTTCTGATATATTCTGTCTTCGCGCTGCATCCTTCAGTCGGATCGGTGCTCCCGAATCATTGATCGCCAGATCCAGCATCAACCGAAGCGCGTATCTTCCTTTTGTAGAAATCTTCATAGTTCCCCCTGCTGCAAATTCTCGCCTCAACTATCTCGCAAGGCATCAAATTTTGCTGTTTATCCTATCTATAAACTATCTCATTTTCTAATTATAGTCATTACAAAATTTTCTTTCAACCAAAATCTAAAGCAAACCTTATGCTTTCTAGAAAAATATACTTT
>CAZEPO010000202.1:0-3688 GCA_964514125.1 uncultured Lachnospiraceae bacterium | reverse complement strand
CAAGTGAGAATGAAGCGCTCAAGAGCAAACTGGCAAAAGATGCACTTGGCGATGTTATGGATCAGGTTTGCGAGATCGAAGGTGTCAAACTTCTGGCTTCCAAGCTGGAAGGTGTGGATATGAATGGTCTGCGTGAACTCGGTGACCAGCTGCGTGAGAAGCTTGGCGAAGGTGTTGTACTTCTGGCTTCTGTCAATGACGGCAAGGTTAACCTGATGGCAGCAGCGACAGACGGTGCGATGAAGCAGGGTGCACATGCCGGCAATCTGATCAAGGGAATCGCAGCGCTCGTTGGCGGCGGCGGCGGTGGACGTCCGAACATGGCACAGGCAGGCGGAAAGAACCCTGCAGGTGTAGAATCAGCCCTTGAAAAGGCAAAAGAAGTGTTAAAAGAACAGCTGTTGAAGTAAATCAGAAAATTTTCCCGAAAAACTGTTGACGAAACCGGAAAATATGATATACTTGTTATCAGTGCAGTTAGTGCAATAAAAATTACCCAGACAGTTGTATTATGCACAATCTACAACTGGAGGGAGGTTAGGTGAGACAATGTCAAATGTAATCGTTAAAGAAAACGAGACTCTGGACAGTGCTCTGCGCCGTTTCAAAAGAAACTGTGCAAAGGCAGGCATTCAGCAGGAGATTCGTAAAAGAGAGCATTACGAGAAACCGAGCGTAAGACGTAAGAAAAAATCTGAAGCTGCTCGTAAGCGTAAATTTAACTAATGTGCAGTAAAATCCCTGGTCATGTAAATGGTCAGGGATTTTTTCATCATTTCAGGCAGGTGAGAAAAGAATGAGCATAGAAAAAGACTTTGCAGCAGGAGGTTTGCATATGCAGAAAACATCAAAACGACTATTGGGAAGAATTGTGTATTGGGCGCTGGCGATACTTTTTCAGGTTGGGTGGCTCATTTTTGCAGTTGTTGTTTTGAAAAATAAATATTCCATCGTAATGACAGCGATTGAACTTTTTTCTGTTGCTGCAATCCTGAAGCTGGTCAGCAACGACATCAATCCAGCTTACAAGCTGGCATGGACGATTTTGATCCTCGCTGTGCCGGTAGCAGGAGCGATGATTTATTTTATGTTTGGCAAGACCTGGCTTGGCAAGGAACTTCAAAAGAAAATGGATCAGGCGGCCAAAGAAACAGCGGGTTATCTGAAGGAAGATCCGGCAGTGCGCAGGGCACTGAATCATGCAAGTGCCTCTGCATCCTGTCAGTCACGCTATATCCGGGACTATGCCGGTTATCCGGTTTATCAGAAGACAGCGACAAAGTATTTTCGAGTTGGAGAGGAACTCTATGATGCGCTGATCCAGGAGCTGAAGGCAGCAGAGCATTATATTTTTATGGAATATTTTATCATCGATGACGGTGAGATGTGGCAGGGAATCCTGGATGTGCTGGAGCAGAAAGCACAGATGGGTCTGGATGTGCGTCTGATCTATGATGACTGGGGCTGTGCGAGCACGATGCCGCAGGAGTTTCAGCTGATGCTGCGCCGCAGAGGGATTCGGTGTGAGGTGTTCAACCCGCTGATGCCGATCGCAACCGTGCTTTTGAATAATCGTGACCACCGCAAGATTACGGTGATCGATGGTCATACGGCATTTACCGGTGGACTGAATCTGGCGGACGAATATATCAATCGAAAAGAACGGTTTGGCTATTGGAAAGATACCGGAATTATGCTTCATGGAGAAGCAGTCTGGAATTTCACGATGATGTTCCTGCAGACCTGGAGTGTGCTTGCGGATGAGAAAGAAGACTATGAAAAATATCGTCCGGCGGAGTGGCATGAGGAGTTGTTTGAGGATGACGGATTTGTACAGCCATACGGAGATACGCCGTTGGATCACGAGACGGTCGGAGAAAATGTTTACCTCAATATCATCAACCGTGCGAAGGAGTATGTCTATATCTTTACGCCGTATCTGATTCCGGATAACGAGATGATCACCGCCCTTCGGCTGGCAGCCAAGAGCGGAATCGATGTGCGGATCGTGACACCTGGTATTCCGGACAAAAAGCTGGTATTCTTGCTGACACAGTCCTACTATGACACGCTGATTCAGGCTGGCGTGCGTATTTTCGAGTACAAACCTGGATTTCTGCATGCAAAATCCTTTGTCAGCGATGATAAGACGGCGGTAGTTGGTACGATTAACCTCGATTACCGCAGCTTGTATCTGCATTTTGAGTGTGGTGTCTGGATGCATCAGTCCGAGGCAGTCCTGCAGATCAAGGAGGATGCGATGGCGCTGTTCAAAGAATGCTGCGAGATTACAGCGGAGGACTGTGCCAAGAAAAGTATCATGAAGCGCTTCTGGCAGAGTATTCTCCGGCTGTTTGCGCCGCTTCTGTAAGCGGGCAGTCTGTTTTGATTTTATAGTGGTATAATCCTGCTTTGAGAAACGTATAGTAAAAGTAAGAAATTGCAGGACGTGTTGTATGAAAAAAATCGTGACATGGCTTTTATGTCTCGGAATCCTGTTTGGCACGATACAGAATGGATATGCGGAGGAAACAGAAGAGCTGCCTGCGGAAACTGCGGTGCAACAGGAAACGCTGCAGGTGGAACTGGTTTCGCCGCATGCAGCGGTTATGGAGGTTTCTACCGGACAGATGCTGTTTGAAAAAGCGGCAGATGAGAGGGCGCATCCGGCCAGCGTGACCAAGATCATGACGATCCTTTTGATCTTCGAAGCACTGGAGGATGGCAGACTGGCCCTGGATCAGGAAGTTTCCACCAGTGCACATGCCAAGTCAATGGGCGGATCGCAGGTCTTTCTGGAAGAAGGCGAGGTGCAGACTGTTGAGACACTGCTGAAATGTATCATTATAGCGTCAGGCAATGACGCTGCGGTGGCGATGGCAGAGCAGATTGGCGGTACGGAGGAAGCATTTGTTGCCAAGATGAACGAAAAGGCACAGAGCTTGGGGATGAACAACACGCATTTCGTGGACTGCTGCGGTTTGACAGATTCGGCGCAGCACTATACGACAGCACGGGATGTGGCGATCATGTCCAGAGAACTGCTGTATCGTTTTCCACAGGTCACAGACTATTCTGATATCTGGATGGAGGACATTACGCATGAGACCAGACAGGGCAGCAGTGTATTTACATTAACCAATACCAACAAGCTGCTGCGTGCCTTCGATGGCTGTGACGGCTTAAAGACAGGCAGCACCAGTCTGGCAAAATTCTGTCTGAGCGCGACGGCCAGAAGAAATGGGATCCGGCTGGTCAGTGTGATCATGACATCGCCGGATTCTAAGACAAGATTTGCGGAGGCAGGCAAGCTTTTAAACTATGGGTTTTCACAGTGTTCGCTCTATGAAGATGAGGAAATGCAGCCGCTTGACGCAATGCCTGTGCGCGGCGGTACGGAAAAAAGCGTGCCGCTTACCTATCAGGATACATTCACCTATCTGAGTACGACAGGTGAGGATTTTGCACTGATCGAGCGCAGACTTGAGCTTCCTGCGGAACTTTCGGCACCGATCGAGGTGGGGCAGGAGATTGGAAGCTGCATCTATCAGATTGGTGCAAAAGAAATCGGCCGTGTACCGATTTTGGCAGAAGCAGCCGTAGCGAAAGCAGGTTATGCCGACTGCCTTGAGGAACTATGGAATTTGTGGAGAATCTGAATTTCATGAAAATATACTTTTTTGCAAAC
>CAZEPO010000201.1:2127-3711 GCA_964514125.1 uncultured Lachnospiraceae bacterium | reverse complement strand
TTTATCGGAGCAGAGATCAATCATTATGTCGTGCATCCGGAGATGTTTTGAAAAAATGGGTTGACAGAACGCAAAGGAAGGCGATAAAATAGACATCAGTTTGGGAGTCATAGGATTCCTTATATAGAAGAAAGGCACAGATGGTGCAAAGTAGTAGACTGTTTTCCGACAGAGAGAAGGAGCCGGCGGCTGGAAGCTCCTTTGGGTTCAGACAGGTTGCGAATTTCACACCGGAGCTGCATCTTGGAACAGAGCAATCTCAGTAGAAGATGACGTATGATGCACGTTACGCATACCGAGTGCCTGCATATGCAGGAATCAGGGTGGTACCACGGAAATTATTAGCTTCGTCCCTATCAGGACGGAGCATTTTTTAATTTAGTTTGAAAAAGAAAGGAAAAAGAGATGAAAGCAAAATTAGAGGCAATCAAAGAAGAAGCACTTTCACTGATGAAAGAAGCGGATTCATTGGACAAGCTGAATGATGTCAGAGTTGGCTTCCTTGGAAAAAAAGGTAAGCTGACGGCTGTTATGAAAGGAATGAAGGATGTTGCTCCGGAAGATCGTCCGGCGTTTGGTCAGATGGTCAATGAGGTCAGAGGACAGATCGAGGCAGTTCTGGAGGACACCAAGAAGGAACTGGAAGCAAAAGCACTGGAGCGTCAGCTGGCAGAGGAAGTGATCGATGTGACACTTCCGGCACAGAAAAACAATGTAGGACACCGTCATCCGAATACAATCGCACTGGAAGAGGTAGAGCGTATCTTCATCGGCCTCGGATACGAGGTAGTGGAAGGTCCGGAAGTAGAGTATGACAAATATAACTTCGAGCTGCTGAATATTCCGGCAAATCACCCGGCAAAAGATGAGCAGGATACCTTCTATGTAAATAAGGATATTGTACTTCGTACACAGACTTCTCCGGTACAGGCGCGTATCATGGAGCAGGGCAAACTGCCGATCCGCGTAATCTCTCCGGGACGTGTATTCCGTTCAGATGAAGTAGATGCGACACATTCTCCGTCCTTCCATCAGATTGAAGGTCTGGTTATCGACAAAAATATTACATTCGCTGACCTCAAAGGTACACTGGAGCAGTTTGCAAAAGAGCTGTTCGGCGAGAACACCAAGACAAAATTCCGTCCACATCACTTCCCGTTCACAGAGCCGAGTGCAGAGGTAGATGTTTCCTGCTTCAAATGCGGTGGAAAAGGCTGCCGTTTCTGTAAGGGCAGCGGCTGGATCGAGATCCTCGGCTGCGGTATGGTTCACCCGCATGTACTTGAGATGTGCGGCATTGACCCGAACGAATATACTGGTTTCGCATTCGGCGTAGGACTTGAGCGTATCGCGCTTCTCAAATACGAGATCGACGATATGAGACTGCTTTACGAAAACGACGCACGCTTCCTGAAACAGTTTTGATCACAAATTCAGAACGGCAGAGGACGGGAAAACGTGCGGACCGGCTGCTGGCAGCAGGGGCCGTGCGGTTGAACCGGACGAAAGATGGGCAGAATGCCCATCAAGCCACAGACAGATGCCGCAGGGCGGAATCTAGTCTGCGGAGCAGACGGTCTGTGG
>CAZEPO010000201.1:0-2027 GCA_964514125.1 uncultured Lachnospiraceae bacterium | reverse complement strand
GCCGTTCGGAATAACGGCAGAGAAATGAGAGAACGAGCTGCTTACAGCAAAAGATATATAATCATGTGAAGATAGGAGATAAAGATGAATACAACATTATCATGGATAAAAGCATATGTGCCTGAACTGGACGTGACAGCTCAGGAATACACGGATGCCATGACGCTCTCCGGAACAAAGGTAGAGGGATTTGAAGCGGCAGACCGTGACCTTGACAAAATCGTGATCGGTCAGATCGAGCAGATCGAGCGTCACCCAGATGCAGACAAACTGATCATCTGTCAGGTAAATATCGGCGGCGGACAGAGCACGCAGATCGTAACTGGTGCACCGAACGTCAAGGTTGGAGACAAGGTTCCGGTCGTTCTGGACGGCGGACGCGTGGCAGGCGGCCACGATGGCAAAATGACTCCGGGCGGAATCCAGATCAAGAAGGGCAAACTCCGCGGAATCGAATCCAACGGTATGATGTGCTCAATCGAAGAGCTTGGTTCTACAAGAGAGATGTATCCGGAAGCACCGGAATACGGCATTTATATTTTCCCGGAAGATGCAGAAGTAGGTGCAGATGCAATCGAAGCACTCGGACTGCATGATGTGACATTTGAATATGAGATCACATCGAACCGTGTAGACTGTTTCTCAGTTGTTGGTATCGCAAGAGAGGCAGCAGCGACATTCCGCAAGGAATTCCACCCGCCGGTCGTAACTGCAACTGGCAATCAGGAAGATGTCAATGATTATATCAAAATAACAGTAAAAGACACCGATCTTTGCCCACGTTATTGTGCAAGAGTAGTTAAAAATATCAAGATCGCTCCATCACCGAAGTGGATGCAGCGCAGACTGGCAGCAGCAGGTATCCGTCCGATCAACAACATCGTGGATATCACAAACTATGTAATGGAAGAGTTTGGTCAGCCGATGCATGCATTTGATTATGATGATATTGCAGGACATGAAATCATCGTACGTCGTGCAGAGAAAGACGAAAAATTTGTGACACTGGACGGTCAGGAACGTACCATGGACGAAAACGTGCTGATGATCTGTGATGGAGAGAAATCCATCGGTATCGCAGGCATCATGGGCGGCGAAAATTCCATGATCACAGATAACGTAAAGACGATGCTTTTCGAGGCAGCCTGCTTCGATGGAACTAATATCCGTCTTTCTTCCAAACGAATCGGTCTTCGTACCGATGCTTCTGCCAAATTTGAAAAGGGTCTGGACCCGAACAATGCAGAGGCAGCTATCAACCGTGCCTGCCAGCTCGTAGAAGAACTGGGTGCCGGTGAGGTAGTCGGCGGTATGGCTGATGTATACAGCACAAGAAAAGAGCCGGTAAGAATCAAATTTGAGCCGGAAAAGATCAACGCACTCCTTGGTACCGACATTTCTGCAGAAGAAATGCTGACTTACTTCAGAAGCATTGATCTGGAATATGATGAGGCAGCAGGTGAGGTAATTGCACCGACCTTCCGCCACGACTTGTTCCGTACAGCAGATCTGGCTGAAGAGGTAGCAAGATTCTATGGCTATGACAATATTCCGACTACACTTCCGAGCGGTGCTGCGACAGCAGGTAAGAAACCGTTCAATATCCGTGTCCGTGATGTAGCACAGGATATCGCAGAGTACTGCGGTTTCTCTCAGGGAATGATGTATTCCTTTGAAAGCCCGAAGGTATTTGACAAACTGATGCTTCCGGCAGATTCACCGCTTCGCAATGCAGTGAAGATCATGAATCCGCTGGGTGAGGATTTCAGTATCATGCGTACGACATCTATGAACGGTATGCTGACTTCACTTGGCTTCAACTACAGTCACAGAAATAAGAATGTACGTCTGTATGAGCTGGCCAATGTATATCTGCCGAAGGCACTTCCGCTGACAGAGCTTCCGCAGGAGCGCATGATGTTTACACTCGGTATGTATGGAGAAGGCGATTTCTTTACAATGAAGGGTGTAGTAGAAGAGTTCCTTGAAAAAGTAGGTCTGAATGGAAGAAAGACATACGATCCGGC
>CAZEPO010000200.1:0-3716 GCA_964514125.1 uncultured Lachnospiraceae bacterium | reverse complement strand
GTCTATAAAGTGTAAAAAAAATATCAAAAAAGAAAGGAAGAAAGAAAATGAAAAAAATATGGAAAAAAATGTTGGCAGGTGTATTGATTTTAACGATGATATTGGGTTCCGTTCCAGTTCAGGCGGCAGCAGCGCAGCTCGATATTCCAAAACAGAAATCCGTAGTCCTGTATTCGTCGAAGGATACGAATTTTAACGGATCGAAAAAAAATCAATGTTATTTATATTCTGTTCCAGGCAATGTTACCCAGTTAAAAAGCAGTAAACCATCAGTTGCATCTGTCTTAAAAAAGAAGGCGTATGGAGATAACCAGATTTATCTTATGCTGAAAAAAACAGGAAAGACAGAAATTTCATTTAAGTATAAATCAAAAACTTACAAAACCAAGATCACTGTCAACAAATATAAAAATCCGATTGCCTCGGTAAAAGTTGGAAATACAACATTGTCTGCATCGAAATTCAAAACCAGATCCGTACAGACACTGCAATATTCAAAATATGCTAACAAGAAAGTGAAAGTAGCCTTTAACCTCGCAAAAGGCTGGGAGTTTGAAAAGATAGAAGATGCTGACAAGGTATTGAGTGGTTTTTACTATTTCCAGAAAGGCTGGATGAAATCGTCTTCATTTTTGAAAAACAACACGGCGATTAAGATTAAAGGCGGAAAAGGTTTTATTATTGCGGCTGATGTTGTAAATAAGAAAACCGGTCAGAAAGAAGTCATTACTTTATTCTTGAAATAAGTGAAAGGAAAAGCTTATCTTGTTATAAGAGGATCGAAGGAGGATATGATGAACGTAAGAAAGAAAATAACCACCTTATTGTGCGTAATCATTTTGTTGGTAGGCATTTGTCCGTGCTATACGAATGCAGCAGTCATAAAATTAAATGCAACATCAAAGACTCTTTTTGTAGGCGGAAAATCGACTCTGAAAATTACAGGAACTGCAGCAAAAAAATGGAGCAGCAACAAAAACAGCGTCGTAAAAGTAAGCAGCAAAGGTGTATTGACCGCCAAAAAAGCAGGCACCGCAACGATTACCTGTGTTGGGAAAAATGGAAAAAAATATACCTGCAAGGTAACGGTTAACAATCCATATTTAAACGCGTCTTCCCAAACAATTGATATTGGCAAAACCTATACGCTGAAAATCACAGGCACTACGGCGGTAAAGTGGACGAGCAGTAATAAAAATGTTGCGACAGTGACCAGCAAAGGTGTAGTGCGTGCCAAAAAAGCAGGGACAGCGAAAATCAGCTGTAAAGGAAAAAATGGAAAAACCTATACCTGTAAGGTGACTGTAAAAAATCTGCAGGATAAAGTTTACAGCATCGATTTAGGCGGTGGAAGGGAAACGACAGTTTCTGGTCATCATGACAAAAAGATGGCAAAAGAAATCTTCAACCTGGTAAATGAATATCGTGTCCAAAAGGGGTTGCATGAATTAAAAGAAGCGAGTATCGAACTGCAGAATGCAGCAGATATTCGAAGCTATGAAATTGCAAATACATATAGTCATAACCGTCCAAACGGTGAAATTGGATTGTTCGCATTTTATTTTACGACGGGCAGCTTTGCAGAAAATATCGCAGCATATCAGCGGTCAGCTGTACAGGTAATGAATGCATGGAAAAATTCACCAGGACATAATATGAATATGCTTTTGGAAGAGGCGACTTCATTGGCAGTCGGTGTTTTTGCAAAAGAAACTTCTCCGGGAGTTTATTCGTATTACTTTGTACAATTGTTTGCATAAGAAATCATACATAAATCCAGAAAAAATAAAAACATTCACTTGTGAGTCACAGACAGCGATGGTAGTATAAAAGAAAAGCTTTTGAAAATCTGAAAAGGAGGACCTATGAAGAAAGAGGGCGAAATTAAAGTAAAAAGCTTGCAGAAATCGATGGAGATTCTGGAATGTTTTGCAGAAAAACAGCCGCTTGGTGTGACGGAGATCAGTGAAAAACTGGGTTTATACAAAAGCAATGTCCACAATATTCTGATGACGTTTACAGCACTTGGATATTTGGAGCATGACAAAGAGACCGGCAAGTATCATCTGGGCGCGTCCGTGATGACGCTCAGCAGAGCATTTCGGGAAGGGCTTGACATTACGAAGGTGGCAGTTCCGTTTATGCGTCAGATCGCGAATGAGACGAAGGAGCTGGTATATCTGACGATTCCGCGGGAGGACGAGGTGATTTATCTGGAGGTGGTTTCTCCGGAGAATCAGAAGCTTGTGACGACATCAGTTGCAGGTGAACGGTGCAAGATGTACTGTACTGGTGTCGGCAAAGCGATTCTGGCAAGTCTTCCAGAGGAAGAACGGAGCAAATATATCAGCGGTGAGCTGGAAGCCTACACAGAAAATACGATCATCGATCCGAAGCTGCTGCAGGAAGAACTGGCACTGACAAAAATGCGTGGGTATGGAATCGATGATATGGAGCTGATGTACGGAATCAAGTGCGTGGGTGTGGCTTTGGTCGGACATGACGGCAGGATCGAGGGTGGATTGAGTATCAGTGCTCCCTCGCCCCGCATGGATGACGAGAAGGTTGAATTCTGTGCAAATTTGCTTAAAAGATATGCGATGCGGATACGGGAAATATTATAAACTAGTCAAAATAGACAAAAAAATAAAATATAGCATAAAAACTTGCAAAAATAGCCAAATGGAGCTATATTTTTTACAACAAATAAAGAACGTAGTTCTGCGATAGAGAACAATGTGAAATTTACCAGACAATTTGTCTGGTAAAAAAACGGCAAAGATTGAGAACGGAGTTCTCTAATAAAAATTGTTTTGTACAATATATAAAATATTGAAAAACAATAAACAATATGTTACAATACAAAAAGCATCTGAGGACATTCTAGGCGTTCGCCAATTTTCCCTGTAAGTATTCTTTGATGTAGAGAGGTATAGTTGATATGAAAAAGTTGAAAACAGTAAAAAAAGGCAGAGTTTTTTGCCTGTTTTTTGCGGTTTTGTTTTTGTGTACCACAATATCCTATTGTGATACGGCGGGTATGTACGCAGCAGAAACGAATACTGCAGAACAGGGGACGGAACACGCGGTGGAAGTCGGGGAAGAAGCCAAAGTGCGGGAACTGGCTGTCAGTCTGAATGAAACAGTGTCAGATTCAGCAGAAGGTGAGAAGGTAGGCAGAGAATCTGAGATGGAAACGACAGCAGCTGCCAGCGTGAAAGCAGAAAGTATGCACACGTCAGAGACCGATTATGCAGATATGATGTCAGAAGCGGCAGATGGCGCAAGCAGAGATGAGGTGAGTGCAGAAAATACATATAAGAATGAGAGTGCAACCGAAACGAACCATACAGATGCAGTGACAGAATCTGCAGCAGGCGGGGGTGATAACGCGAGCGAAACAGAAGCTATAGCAGGTGCCGGAGAAAGTGAAACAAATGTAAGCCATGGAGAAGCAGATGACAATGAGAGTGAATCAGAGGTTATAGCAGGTGTCGGAGAAAGTGAATCAGATACGGAAACAGAAACAGCGGATACAGAAGTGGCAAGTGAAACAGAAGAACGTCTTGCACAATGGCTGGAGGAAGACTGGGAAGACTGTGCCGTGATGTGTGCGGGTCAGAAAGGCCGAGCCACCAATCCGACCATTCACAGAGAAGATGATCAGATTTATTCTTATCTGGATTTTCCGTGTTATTTTAAGTATGTGACAGGAC
>CAZEPO010000199.1:0-3726 GCA_964514125.1 uncultured Lachnospiraceae bacterium | reverse complement strand
CCCTTTTTGACAAATGGAATACAATATTCTGAAAGTGTTGAGAGGTTTGCAACTGCCCTCGATACACAGAGATCAAACTGTTCCCGATATTCTTTTTTGCGGGCTGCATCCTCTGCTCTGGAATGAACAGCTGTAATATTCTGGCAGCCTGTCTGCTCGATCACTTCGTTTAGAAACTGAATACGTTTGTTCAGCGAATCCATCAATACAACCTTCAAGTGCGGGAATGCTATTTTGAGCGGAAGTCCAGGAAATCCAGCTCCCGTTCCCATATCGATCAAGCTGTCATACTTGTTCAGATCAAGTACCTGAGCAATAGAAAGGCTGTCTACAAAATGTTTCAACACGACTTCTTCATATTCGGTAATGCCAGTCAGATTCATGACTTTGTTTTTTTCTACCAGATGTTCATAATAGATTAGGAACTGATCAACCTGTGTATCCGTCAATGTCACACCAATCTTCTGGCAGCTGTCTTTCAATATTGCTGTATTATAATTTTCTCGATTCATTTTTTCTCCTAAATATATTCTTTTATCGCTTTTCCAGATAAACCAGCAGCACTGAGACATCGGCCGGTGAAACACCTGCCAATCTCGACGCCTGTCCGATCGACATCGGCTGATACTGTTTCAGCTTCTGTCTTGCCTCAATTCGCAGGCTCGGCACTGCATCATAGTCAAGATCTGCCGGAATTTTGCGTGCTTCCAACTTCTTAAACTGCTCTACCTGCTTCATCTGCCGCTGAAGATAACCATCATATTTTATATAAATATTGACCTGTTCTCCTACTTCTTCCGGCAGTTTCGGACGCTCTGGGTCGATTTCTGCGAGCATATCATAGGTCAGTTCCGGTCTGCGGATCAGTTCTGCCAGTGTTGCTGAGGATTTCAGCTCTGTGCTTCCATGGCTGACCAGACACTGCTGCACTTCTTTGCCCGCACCAATGTGTACCTGTTCCACACGCTTGATCTCCGCCGCAATCTGCGCTTCTTTTTCCAGCAGATGCTGATAGCGCGCTTCATCAATCAGTCCGATTTCATAGCCCTTTGGCGTCAGACGTGCATCTGCATTGTCCTGACGAAGCAGCAGACGGTACTCTGCGCGTGAAGTCATCATACGATACGGTTCATGATTTTCTTTTGTTACAAGATCATCGATCAGAACACCGATATATGCCTCTGAACGATCCAGGATCAGTGGCTCTTTGCCTTTGATCTTCTGTGCCGCATTAATGCCGGCAATCAGCCCCTGTGCAGCAGCTTCCTCATAACCTGAGCTGCCGTTGAACTGTCCTGCGCTGAACAATCCGCGGATTTTCTTGAACTCCAAAGAAAGATCCAGCTGTCTCGCATCGATGCAGTCATATTCGATCGCATAAGCATTTCTCACGATCTCTGCATGCTCTAATCCCGGTACAGAACGATACATCTCATACTGAACGTCCTCCGGAAGTGAGCTGGACATGCCGCCCACATACATTTCATCTGTATGCAGTCCTTCCGGCTCGATAAATACCTGATGACGGTTTTTATCTGCAAATTTAACTACTTTATCTTCTATTGACGGACAATATCGTGGTCCTGTTCCCTCGATCATACCGGAATAAAGCGGAGAACGATCCAGATTACTTCGAATGATCTCGTGTGTTGTCTCATTTGTATAGGTCAGCCAGCAGGAAATCTGTTCTTTCTGAACGCTCTGCGGGTCTGTTGTAAAGGAGAACGGTACGATCCGCTCATCCCCCTTCTGCTCCTCCATCTTGGAAAAATCGATGGATTTTTTGGATATACGAGCAGGTGTACCTGTCTTGAATCGGTACAGCTCGACACCGTTTGCCTTCAGGGAATCCGTCAGATAATTGGCTGCCTGCAGCCCATTTGGACCCGTATAGGAACTGACATCGCCGTAAATACAGCGTGCCTTCAGATACGTTCCTGTACAGAGAATTGCTGCTTTACAGTGATAGATTGCACCGGAGTAGGTTCGAACGCCTGTCAGGGCACCGTTTTCGGTGATCAGTTCCGTCACTTCCATCTGTTTGATGGAAAGATTTTCGGTCGCTTCCAGCACATTTCTCATGTTTCTGGAATAATCTGCTTTGTCTGCCTGTGCCCGCAGAGAATGAACTGCCGGACCCTTGGATTTATTCAGCATTTTGGACTGAATAAATGATTTGTCAATATTTTTGCCCATTTCACCGCCAAGTGCATCGATTTCACGCACCAGATGACCTTTGGAACTGCCGCCGATATTGGGATTGCAAGGCATCAGTGCGATACTGTCTACGCTGACGGTAAACATGACTGTCTTCATGCCAAGTCTTGCACTTGCCAGTGCTGCCTCACATCCGGCATGACCTGCACCAATGACCGCCACATCAATGTATTCTTCTATTACTTTTTTCATATTTATCCTACTCCTCTGCCTATACCGGCTCTTCTCAAATAAAGTCTTCTTTATTTACCCATACAGAATCGTCCGAAAATCTCGTTGACCAGATCTTCCCCCACTGCTTCGCCCAGAATCGTGCCAAGCGCCTCATACGCGCTCATCAGGTCGATAGAGAAGAAATCCTCTGGCATACCCGCTTCTATGCTCTCCTGGACCTTCTGAAGGCCTTCTGCGGCATCCTGAAGGGCAGCCTTCTGTCTTGCATTTGTAATATAGATTTCATCATTAAAGGAGATTTCTCCCTTATAAAACAGTTCTTTGATTTTCTGCTCCAGCAGATCAATTCCCGTCTGTTCTTTTACCGAAATACCAATTACCGGATAACTGCCTCCGGTCAGCTCAATCACCTTCTCTTCGGTGGTCTCGGTCTTAAGATCTGATTTATTCAAAAGGATCACTGCCTTTTTGCCTTCCAAAAATGCGGCAATCTCCCGGTCATTTTCATCAAGCGCAGTCGAGGAATCGACCACATAAAGGATCAGATCTGCCTGCTCAGCCTTTTCGCGCGCCTTGCCGACTCCAATCTGCTCCACCAGATCTTCTGCCTGACGGATTCCTGCTGTATCGACCATATTCAGCGTAATTCCGCTGAGATTGATCGTCTCCTCCAGCACATCTCTCGTTGTACCTGCAATATCAGTCACGATCGCCCGATCTTCACCCAGAAGTGCATTCAGCAGGGAGGACTTTCCGGCATTTGGCTTACCTACGATAACGGTCTGAATGCCTTCTTTCATCATTCGTCCGTTGTCTGCAGATGCGATCAGGTGCTTTACCTGTGCCAGAATCTGCTCTACATTTGCGGAAAGCTGCTCCGGGTAACCATCCAGACTGATGTGCTCCGGGTCATCCAGGGCTGATTCGATAAATGCGATCTCATAGATGATCTGCTCTCTCAGTTCGCGTATTTTGACATTTACAGAGCCTTTCAGCTGGCTGATCGAACTTTTCAGCGCATATTCATTTTTGGCCTGGATCACATCGATCACAGACTCTGCCTGTGACAGATCGATACGTCCATTCAAAAAAGCTCGTTTGGTGAATTCGCCCGGCTCTGCCGGTCTTGCACCATGCTTCAGCACCGTCTCCAGAACCCGCTTCATCGCATAAACACCGCCATGGCAATTGATCTCCACAGTATCCTCCGCAGTAAAGCTGCGCGGTGCCCTCATCAGCATCACAAGGACTTCATCTATGACCTCTTCTCCGTCCTGTATAAATCCATAATGAATGGTATGAGAAGGCTGATCTGCAAGCTTTTTCTTATTATCT
>CAZEPO010000198.1:0-3730 GCA_964514125.1 uncultured Lachnospiraceae bacterium | reverse complement strand
CAATGGAGTCTTGCCGATCAGTTCTGTAATGCTTCGATATATGTTTGCCATAATGCCCTCCTCTAATTTCCTACTTTCTCGATAGGTTTTGTGTATTTCCCTGTATTATACCACCGGAGAAAGATTTGTCAATCTTTTTTCAAAGCAAAACATCTCTTTTGCTTCGAAATATTTTGCATCATAATTCATTTTCACTATTTATCACCGTTTTTTTCATCATTCCGCTGAATACGCTAAAAAAATATAGTTTTTTATTAAAAAAATTTAACCAAAAACAGACTCCAGTCCTTTTCTGTTTTTCGTCAAATATGATATAAGTATAGGCACATATGGCAACGGAATATTCGTGAATTGTTCCAATAGTTGCTTTCACACATATGTATTCTGGTGTTGAAATTTCAAGAATTAAGGAGGACATGTATGAAACAGAACAAAATTATGGCTATGCTGCTCGCATCTGTACTTGCTATGAACGGATGTATTACCGTAACTGCAGCGGAAGAAGCAGAAACTATGGATCTCCAGATCCTTGCCAGCAGTGATACTCATGGCAAATTCACTACTTGGGATTATGCACTGAATGCCGAAGATACTTCCGGAAGTATGGTGCAGATGTCTACTGCAATCGAAGCACTTCGAAATGAAAACACGATTGTAGTTGATGCCGGCGATACCATTCAGGGCAACTCCGCTGAGCTTTTCCTTGAGGATGATATCCATCCAATGATCCTTGCTCAGAATGAGATTGATTACGATGTATGCGTTACTGGCAACCATGAGTACAACTATGGTATGGACGTACTCCGCAAGATCCTGAATCAGCAGGAAGCAACTCCGCTTGTCGGCAACGTATATGATGAAAACGGCGAAGCTGTCGCTGATGATTATACGATTATCGAAAAAAATGGTGCAAAAGTTGCAGTTATCGGTATGGTAACACCAAATATTACCAGATGGGATTCTGTAAATCTGAAAGACTGCACTGTAACTGATCCGGTCGAAGAAGTACGTGCAGCAATCGACGAACTGCAGGATGAAGTGGACGTAATGATCGCAGTTGTTCATATGGACATTGAAAATGAATATGAATTAAAGGGATCTGGTGTCCGTGACTTGGCTGAAGCATGCCCGGAACTTGATTTGATCGTAGCTGCTCACGGTCATCAGCTGATCGAGGGCGAAGAGATTAACGGCGTTTATGTTATTGAAAACAAAAATAACGCTGCAACTCTTGCTGAGATTCATTTAGAGCTTCAGAAAACAGAAAACGGCTGGGATGTGATCAACCGCACATCTACAAGCCATACCATCGGTGAATACGAAGTCGATGAAGAACTCGACACAATGCTTGAACCGTATCATGAAAGAGCGGTAGAAGATGCTTCCATCGTAATCGGCAAACTGGAAGGCGGAAGTCTTGCTCCAGAAAACGAAATCACAGAAATTCCGGCTGCTCAGATTCAGGATACTGCTCTGATCGACCTGATTCAGGATGTTCAGCTGTACTACACCGATGCTGATGTTTCTGCTTCTGCTCTGTTCATTATGGAAGCGAATCTTCACGAAGGAGATATTCAGAAATGTGACACAGCACTGGTATACAAATATGCAAATACCCTTTACAAACTGGAAATGACCGGTGCACAGCTGAAAAAATATATGGAGTGGACCGTTTCCTATTTTAATACTTATCAGCCAGGCGATCTGACTATTTCCTTCAATGAAAATATGCGTGCATACAACTACGATATGTTCCAGGGTATCAACTATGACATCAATATCGCCAATGAAGCAGGAAACCGTATCGAAAATCTGACTTGGCCGGATGGAACACCAGTTGCTGAGGATGATGTATTTACAATCGCAGTCAACAACTATCGCGCAAGCTCACAGCTGCTGACATACGGTGATGTTTTTGCAGAAGGCGATGAGCTTCCGGTACTTCTTGAAATGGATGTAAAAGGTGAATTAGGCGGTGTACGCGAACTGATCGGCGACTATATTGTCAATGTAAAGGGCGGCACAATCACTCCGCAGGTAGACAACAACTGGAAGATCATCGGAAACGACTGGGATGAAGAAGCACATGCAAAAGCAGTAGAACTGCTCAACGCCGGCGAACTGACAATCGAGTCTTCTGCCGACGGAAGAACTCCTAACGTAAAAGCAATTACAGAGGATGACATCAAATAAGGAGCTTAACCACAACTATTTTATACTCTCACATAACAAACCAATTTTAACACCAGAATAGCGGAAGATTCTTCTTGATTCTTCCAAAAATTCCCGCAGAAATCGCAACGCCCTCCTATCGGCATTCCATTCTGCGGGAATTTTATTTTCATAACTTATCTATTTTTTGCTCGAACTCCTACTTTGCCAGTGCTGCGATCTCCTGCAGACGCTGGATGATCGGAAGATGCTGTGTACACTTTTCTTCACAGCTGCCGCACTGCAGACATTCTCCAGCCATCGACAATGCAAGTCCCCAATGTCCTTTCGTACGACGCTGGATTTCTGCATCCTCCCCAGTCAGAATCTTCTGGTTGTAAGCATCCATAAATTTCGGAATCTGAATATCCGCCGGACATCCAGCGCAGTAACCGCATCCTGTACACAGATTGTTGAGTGCCACACCTTTGGACGCATATTTTGCTACAATGTCAGCTGCCGGTTCCTCTACAAGGTTCTCTACAGCCTTGACTGCATCATCGACATGCTCTTTTGTCGTACAGCCGGACAGTGTAACTGTGATTTCCTTATGAGAAGCTACGAATCGCAGTGCTGCCTGAGCAACGGTCAGATCTGTTCCTTCGGTCAGATAAGAAAACAGCTCCGGATTCTGCGGGATCATACCGCCGCCATTTGGATTCATGACTACAACGCCCATGCCATTTTCATGCGCTTTGCAGATACCACTCTGGCGGAACTGGTAATTTATTGCATTGTAGCCAACCAGCATACCTTTGAATTTACCACTCTCTACTACCGTCTCAATATCATTTCCCTGCATATGTGAGGAAAATACGATATTGCGGATCAGGCCCTCGGATTTCGCTTCCTCAAAGAAATCATACAGTGCATCCATATGTTTCTGCCAGGAATCAAGGTTGAGCATACACCACATATGATAAAAATCAATGTAGTCAGTCTGGAGACGATCCAATGACTGCTCCAGTCTGCGGCGGAACTGATCGCGTGTCGGCTGCTCTGTCCCCAGTGTACCAAAATTGACTTTGGAAGTCACATAAACCTTACTGCGGTCTACCTGAGAAAGTGCCATGCCTGTAATGATCTCACTCTTGTCATCACAATAGTTTGGTGCTGTATCCCAATAATTGATGCCTTTTTCAAATGCATAGAGCGGAATCTCTGCACACTTTTCAAAACGGCCTGCCTTGACATCATCCATATCATAGCGCATTGTACCAAGTCCGATTGCCGAAACCATCATATCTGTATTGCCATATCTCTTATAATACATTTTTACCTCCTCTTTCGCAGCCGATCCTGCTTCTGCCGGTTTATACTGCACTGAATTTTTATTTTTCTATATATTATACACATATTGATCTTTTTTCTCAATTACAATTCATGTAAATACTATTTTACTAATCTGCCAAAAAGTGCTAGAATCTTTTTGCGTACCCTTTTGATGCAATGCGCTAAAGTGCGCAAGTACAGACAGGTACGATCATTATTCCAAATAAGGTGGATTTACAAATGAAAA
>CAZEPO010000197.1:0-3814 GCA_964514125.1 uncultured Lachnospiraceae bacterium | reverse complement strand
TTCGCCATCTTGATTGAAACAGGTGCAAACTCAGAAAGAAACGAATTGCAGCAAAGTACACGGCCGCAGATACCGATTCCACCGAGAATCTTTGTCTCATCACGGACACCGATCTGACGCAGTTCAATTCTCATCTTGAACACAGCTGCAAGATCTTTTACCAGATCACGGAAATCGATTCTTCCGTCTGCCGTAAAATAAAACAGTACTTTGTTGTTATCAAAGGTATATTCCGCATCGATCAGCTTCATATCCAAGTTGTGCTTGCGGATTTTTTCCTGACAAATGTGCATTGCATCTTTTTCTTTTGAACGATTCTTCTGTGCACGGGCGTCATCCTCCGGTGTCGCTACGCGGATCACTGCCTTGAGCGGCTGGATCACCTTGTCGTCCTCTACCTGACGTATCCCGCCGATCACGGTACCATATTCGATGCCGCGGGCAGTCTCCACGATCACGTGGTCTCCCGCCTTGATCTTATAGCCTTTCGGGTCAAAATAATAGACCTTCCCTGCATTTCTGAATCTGACTCCAACTACTTTAACCATGTATGTTCTCCTTAATGACAAGGAACAAAAGTTCCATTGTCAGATCAAAATTAACATTTGCATTGAGACGCGTCTTCGCATTCTCAATGGCTTTCATTACTTCTTCGACGCCCTCATACGAGCATACCTTGACTGTATCCCGAATGGTACGGATCTCATCTTTGAAAATAAGCCCGTCAAAATCGCGCGTCGCTTTAAAATATACCATATCACGATACCAAAGTGCAAGGATATCCAGATAATCCTGAATCGTGATCTTGTATTCCTGAATTTCTTTGACATAATCGATCAGGTCACTGATCTCCATCTTGCCTGCATTGCGGATCAGCTGCATCGCAGAGGACTTGATCGAATGGAAGTCCTCGGAAGATGCCAGGCGGACTGCTTTGCCGATATTGCCCTGTGCAAAGGCTGCACAGATATCTGCCTGATAATCCGGCACCTGAAGCTGCTCCATCAGGTACTGCTTCACCTGTTCATCCGGTACCGGCTTCAGATTCAATGTTACACAGCGCGAACGGATCGTGTCCAGAAACAGCTGTGCATTCGTAGTCAAAAGCAGGATCACCGCATAAGCCGGCGGTTCCTCGATTGTCTTAAGAATTGCATTCTGTGCCTGTACTGTCATCTTCTCTGCATCTGCAATAATGTATACTTTGTATTTGCCGTTGTACGGTTTGATCTGAATATCCCCAGTCAGCTGGTCGCGGATATCCTCAACACCAATACTTGTCGGCTTCTCATGCTTCACATAAATAATATCCGGATGATTGCCGCCTGCTGCCTGCTTACAGGAATGGCATACGCCGCACGGCTCTGAACCTGCACCAGTACACTGCAGCGTCATGGCAAACGCATCTGCCAGCATTTTTTTGCCGGTTCCTTTATCGCCATTGATGATATACGCATGGCTTACCTTGCCCGACTCAATCGCTTTCTCCAGATGAGCAATCTCCATTTTATGTCCTATCATATCTTTAAAACCTGCCATAACTGCTCCCTCCTTCTTCCGGTGCATCCCATTGCTGCGACAGTTCGCCGAGCAGATTTCTGCTCTCTACTGTCTCAGATTTCCATCCTCTGCATCCTTATTTCAGTATAGCACATCTTGTCTTTGATGGGAAGTAGCGTCACATTTTGGAATCTTAAGTTTTCCTTTATAAATTCTATTGCGCGAAATCATTGATTTTCCTCTATGTATGCTGCAATCTCGTCCATGCAGATCTGACGGTCTGCGTTATTCTGAAAACGCCTTGTAATACCAGCTCTCTGAATATTTTCTTCGGAGAAATCCTTCTGATCTGCCAGAAAACGCCTGCATACTTCCTCATAATTCGGTTTTTCCTGCTTGCGCTCACGCTTGAGTGCCCGCTCCAGCCGCTTGTCATCATCGACTTCGATGTAGATCGGCACTACCTGTTCGCTGCCGTAGTATGCTTTCACCTTTTCGTAGGATTCCAGCGTACCCAGTGCGATGTAATCCTGCTGTGTCATATCAACATTGTCTCCGTCCGCAGTAAAGTAATGCCACGGACCGGCTACGGTCTGATAAGTACGCAGCTCGATCACTCTGCCCTGTGCCTGCAGCTGCTGCAGCTGCTCCTCTGTTACAAAATGATACTGCACACCATCGGTTTCCCCCGCCCGGATCGGGCGCGTAGTATAAATAATGAAAGACTGAAGCTCCAGTGTTTCTCTGGAAAGCAAGTCTTCATAGATCGTATCTTTGCCTGATGAGCTTTTGCCCATCACATAAAATAATTTTCCCATTTATGACCTCTCTAATGAACTCTCGGACGCCTGCAAAACAAAGATACCACTGCAGGCTGTCTTTCGTTAATTATAGTTATTTATTTTCAATAATGCTGCCTGTGTATAACTCTGCCGCTCTGAATCCTAGATTGTGTTCTTTCACTCGATGATGATCTGGATCTTTGTTCCGGTATAGTCCTGCAATCCCTGCACATGAAGTCCCGCCGCACGATAGGTCTGAAGCTGCTCCGGAATGGTGTCCGGTATGCGTTCGCCCGGCACCAGAAGCGGGATTCCAGGCGGATAGAGATAGACAAATTCACCTGATATCCGTCCTGCACTCTGCTCCAGCAGAATTGTTTCCTTCACTGCTTCCTCTGCCTGACTGATCGTAAGTACCTCCTCAGGCAGGTTCGTACGAATTGCCAAATCCTGTTCTGTAGCCTGCTGCTGTCTGCTCTGCTCGTCGGAAGCCTTTGTCTGCGCTGCTGCTTTTGGCAAATGAACGGATTCAGCAGACGGCTCCAGCCTAAGCTGCCGGTCGATTGTCAGCAACGCTTCTTCTAACCGATCAAAGCCTTCCTGCGTATCTGCCACCGTCATGATCGCCGTTACATACTGCTCTGCCTCCATCTCCGGCTCCAGATGCCAGTCACTGCGTAGGCGCTGTCCCAGTTCCGGTCCATTGATCGTACTCTTCGCTGTGGATATAATAACCTTCGACCGATCATAAGCAAATGCCTGCAGACCTGTTTCCGTTCCATCGATCAAATGCAGAACCTCCATCTTCTGCAGGGCAGTCCGCAGCTTTTCCAAGCGCTCTGTAAACGATGCAAACAGCGTCTCCCTTCGCTCCAGCATTTGACATACACAGGCGTCCATACCTGCCATCAGTACATAGCTCGGACTGCTGCTCTGATAGATTCCGAGGTATTTTTTGAGCCGCTCTCGATCGACACGCTCCCCCTTCACATGGAGCAGCGCCGTCTGGGTCAGGGACGGCATCGTTTTGTGCAGGCTGTTGATCACGACATCTGCTCCGAGCGCCAGCGCCGTCTGCGGAAAATAACCGTCCATCGCAAAATGTGCACCGTGTGCTTCATCTACGATCAGCAATGCCCCTGCCTCATGCACTGCATCAGCGATCGCTGCAATGTCCGACACCACACCATCATAAGTCGGCGATGTGATCAGCACTGCCTGTATCTTGTTTTTGTCTGATCCAGTGCACTCTGCTGCAAGCCTTTGGCCGTCTAAGCCGCTGCAGCCCTTCGCTTCCAGCGCAGTCCGAACATCTGCCGCACTGATGCTTCCATTCATGCCATGCTCCAAATTCATAGAAGGATAAAGATAATCCGCACGCAGATCATTCAGCAGCACCGCATGATATACCGCCTTGTGGCAGTTGCGGCTCATCAGGATGCGGCCACCCTTTCTGGTACAGGCTGACACTGCAGCCAAAATCCCGCAGCTGCTTCCGTTGACCAGATAAAAGGTCTCATCTGCCCCATACA
>CAZEPO010000196.1:0-3854 GCA_964514125.1 uncultured Lachnospiraceae bacterium | reverse complement strand
TTTGACAGCATACGCTTCTATACCGAGGCGATCTGTCTCTATTTCAAGCAAAAAATGCTGGCAGAACCATTCGATTCCGCCAGCATTTTTACGCTTTCACTTTTTCATAAATATTCAATATACGCTTTGAGTTCCTGTCTTTCAGCATAATCCTTATGCAAGAATCTTGATCAGCTTTTCATCAAACTGTCCGCACATACCGCTTGCGATCATCCGGATCGCTACCTCCTTGGAAAATGCCTGTTTATAATGTCGTCTGCTCATCAGCGCATCAAAGGTATCTGCTAATGCAGTCGCCTGGACATAAATCGGAATCTCTTTTCCGGAAAGTCCGTCTGGATATCCTTTTCCATCGATCCGCTCATGATGGCTGCGGGCAATCTCAATTGCATATTGGATGATCCTCGGATCAATATTCTCCGCCTGTGCCTCAGCAATCAGTTTTTCTCCAATTGCCGTATGCTGTTTGACACACTCGTATTCTTCTGCAGTAAGCCTCCCTGGGCGTTTCAGTAATTCTTCAGGAATGCATACCTTCCCAACATCATGAAGCGACGATGCAAGCGCTGCTGCTCGTATCTCCTCCTCTGAAAGCCCTGCTGCATCTCCTTTTTCTGCCAGCTTTCTCAGTATTATCTCCGTCAGCACTCGTACATGATAAATATGTGCCCCTGCCTCACCATTCAACTTCGCAGGCACGGATATTTCGTCAAAAAATTCGAGTTTCAATTTATGCAACGGATCATTCGAATCCATCACCAACAAGTAATTTCCCATCACCATGTTCCCCCCAAAAAGGGACTAGCACAAAAATCAAAAAATCTGCTGCCAGCCCCTCCTTTTTTACTTACATGGAAATCCATCCGAATGCATTTGCTACTGAACTGATCAAAATAATCGCAGCAAAGATTGGACATAAATATTGTATCATACAGTTAAAGATTTTTTTTCTGCGGAAAGTACCGTTTTCAAGCAGTACCTCCTCTTCTATTTTCTGAAGTCCTACTACTTTTGAAACGAATACGCAGGTCGCAATCGCTGCGATCGGCATCATCACAGAATTGGTCAGGAAATCAAAGAAATCCAAGAACTGCATACCGATGACCGTAACACCAGCCAGTGGTCCATAGCCTAGAGAAGAAAGGCTGCCAAGTGCAAGCATGATCGCACCAACGATCAGTGTTGCCTTCTTGCGGCTCCACTTCAGCTCATCCTGAAAAGTCGATACGGCACTCTCTGTCAATGCGATCGAACTGGTCAGTGCTGCACACAGAACGAGCAGGAAAAACAGAATACCGACCAATGTACCAAATCCCATATTTTCAAACACCTTCGGAATCGTGATAAACATCAGTGACGGACCCGCATTGAGCTGTTCCGGATCTCCGCCGGAAAAAGCAAAGACTGCCGGAATGATCATCAGACCTGCCATGACTGCAATCGCTGTATCAAAAATCTCAACATTTCTGGTGGAATCCTCAATCGATATATCCTTTTTCATATAGGAGCCGAATGTCACCAGAATTCCCATCGCAATTGACAGGGAATAAAACATCTGTCCCATTGCTGATACTACAGTCATCCAGGAGAAATTCTCCAGATTCGGAACCAGGAAGTACTTCACACCCTCAAGTGCCCCCGGTCTGCTGATCGAATATACTGCAATGATCACAGACAGTACAACCAGAATCGGCATCATCACACTGGACACACGCTCAATACCGTTCTGAACACCTGCGTAGATGATCAGCACCGTGACCACTGCAAAGATCACAAAGCACAGTTCTGCTGAGACACCGTTTGAAATGAATGCAGAAAAATAACCATCTTCTGCAAGCTGAGATCCATGTCCCATCACATATTCTGCAAGATATTTGATCACCCAGCCGCCGATTACAGAATAATAAGGCACGATCAAAATTGGGATAATTGCATTGATCCAACCGCCTGCTGTCGTCCACTTCTTTTTTCCAAAGGAGCGAAACGCACCGACCGGACTCTTCTTTGTCATACGTCCCAGCGTAGTCTCCGCCATGATCATCGTGTAACCGAATGTCAATGCCAGAATAATATAGACAAGCAGAAAGATTCCTCCGCCATATTTCGCTGCCAGATATGGGAATCTCCATATATTTCCGAGTCCTACCGACGCTCCGGCTGCTGAAAGTACGAAACCGAGTTTCCCGGAAAACATACTTCTCTTCTCATGTTGTGTTTCCATTATATTTTTTCCTCCGTCTTTCATTCATACCGGCTTATCTTAACATATCTCACGTTCTTTTGCTATGAAATTTGTCATATTTTTATAATTATTAAAAGAATTCAGTAAAAATATCATCTTTTCAGGCTTCGCTCTGCACAGGCTTTTTATAAAATTGAAAAACCTGCCTGTATAAACCAACTTATACAAACAGGTTTCTATCATTGCTCAAATTTGAAATAGCCCGCTTAGGCAATAAAATTAAATGCCATCACTGCAATTCCGAGGATTACAAGGATTACACCGGTCACTCGGTTCAGTGTTTTCGGAGTCGCCTTATTGGCAAATACTGCTGCTACCCGCGCCCAGATCAGCGTAAAGATTACGCAGAGGACAAATACGGTCCAGTCCGGCATACCACCGATCGCAAAGTGAGAAACTGCACCAGTCAGTGCGGTAAAGGTCATAATAAATACACTTGTGCCGACTGCAGTCTTCAGCTCATAGCCCAATACAGATGTCAGGATCAGAAGCATCATCATACCGCCGCCTGCGCCGATAAATCCACAGATAAATCCGATCATTACTCCACAGATAGCAGACTGTACTGCTCTTTTCTGCGGCGATACCGCTTCCATGCTCTCTTTTGTCGTCATGACTGGCTTCACAATAAACTTAATACCCAGCAGGAAGGTCATAAAGACTGAGAAATTGCCCATCGTCGTGGACGGAAGCATGCTAGATACATAGCTGCCGACTACGGTAAACACAAGCACGCTGAGCATCATAATAATTCCGTTTCTGATATCAAGATTCTTATTCTTTTTGTAGGTATATGCGGAAATAGCACTGGCAAGCACATCAGAAGAAAGTGCAATGCCGACTGCCGTATATGGTTCAATTCCAAGAAATGTGATCAACATCGGGCTGATCACTGCTGCCGCACTCATTCCGGCAAATCCGGTTCCAAGACCGGCACCCATGCCGGCAAAAAATGTCACAAGTACTGTAATAAATAAATTCATATCAATTCTGTCCCTTCAAATAAGTAGTTAAATTCTTTTCTATCGTCTGCATTGTTCCAAAAAAAGCGGTCCGCTCTTCTTCTGAAATACCTTCAAACAGCTTCTCAGCAAACTGCTGCTGTACGAACCTTCCCTTTTCAATCACCGGATCTGCCTTTTCGGTACAGATCAGTTCTGTCTTCCTGCGGTCCCCTGTAATCGTTCTGCGCATCAAATATCCTTCCTGCACCAGCTTGTCCACATTGATTGATACCAGATTCGCCTTGATATTTCTGATTTCCACAATGTCTCTTGCTGTCTTATACTCCGGATTATTCGCAAGGAAAAGCAGAATATCCAGTGAAGTCTGCGGCAGCTTCAATTCCCGGCACAGTGATTTGCACATGGAATTATAAACCAGAAGCAGCTTTTTGGAAAATTCAATTCCTGTAATCATCTTCGCTCCTTTCAATCCAATTATTCTTTTTTGAATATTTCACTTTTGAACTAATTATACAAAATATTTCCTATCTGTCAATTACATTTCCTTACAAAAATATATACTTTCTTGTAAATATCAGGACGCACAGCCACGATTTGCAAATACTTTCCTCAGCCTGTTTCGAAGGGTAAGAATTTCTACATTCCAT
>CAZEPO010000195.1:0-3884 GCA_964514125.1 uncultured Lachnospiraceae bacterium | reverse complement strand
TGATTTTACTTGCGTAAAAAATGGAAATTGATTATAATGCGTAAAAGAAGTTAGAAAAGGGCATATGATAACAATTCAAGGGAAAGTACAGTGTTCTCATATAACCTTTCTGCAACTAATTATATATAATATGCGAAGTTTTTACAAGGTTTTTTGCTCAATTTTATCCACTTTACATCCTTGTATGAATACGTATATACTATAAAGAGTTTATATGCAGACAGCTTAACATATATTAATCGAGTAAGGATGTGATGTAATGAAAATTGAAAAAATCAATGACAAGCAGATCCGCTGTACGCTGACCAAGGAAGATCTGGCCAACCGCGAGCTGAAGCTCAGTGAACTGGCTTATGGTTCCGAAAAAGCCAAGGTCCTGTTTCAGGATATGATGCAGATCGCTGCGCAGGATTTTGGATTTGAAGCCGACAATACACCGATTGTGGTAGAAGCGATTCCTGTTTCCATGGAATCTCTGATCCTGATCATCACCAAGGTAGACGATCCGGATGAGCTTGATACAAGATTTGCACGTTTTTCACCGGAAAATCCGGAAAAAGAAACCAGTCTTTCTTTCTCAGATCTGAAAGACCGCATAGAAGGTGCCGACGATATTCTCGGCCTGATCCGCAAGATATCAGATGCCAAGAAAAAGGCTGCCGAAAAATCACCTGCTCTGCCGGAGCAGGAAGCTTCTAAATCCACACAGGAAACTGCAGAACCAGAAGAAACAGAGGAACTCCGCAATCTGACGCGTTTTTATCTGTTCCATTCGCTGGATGATGCTATTGCCGCAGCTTCCGTCGCAGGTTCTGTTTTTGACGGACCGAATACCTTATACAAAAATCCGGAAAACGGACATTATTACCTGCTTTTGAAAAAAGCAGAAAATTCAGCGCAGCAGTTTAACAAGGTCTGCAATCTTCTTTCTGAATATGCGCTTGCCTGCAAATATCACTCCGGCATGGAGGCTCATTTTGCAGAACACATGGAAGTGATCCTTGCAGAACATGCGCTTCAGGATCTGAAACAGCTCAGCTAAAATCTTATTTCTTTCTATAAACAGAACGCCCTGGACGAAACGATACGTTTTCGTTCAGGGCGCTTTGTATTTACAAAATAGATTGTTTTTATGACTCAGTAGACAGTTCTGTTTCTGTAATCTCTTCGATCACTGCACTTTCCTTCAGGAATTCCAGCACTTTTTCCTGAAGAAGGCTGAGACGTACAACACTTTCGCCGTAGTTCTCTACCAGTTCTTCTGCTGATTCCATTCCATAGGTTTCTGCATACTTCTCGCATCCGGCTTCATACTCTTCTTCAGTCAGCTCGATACCCTCTGTCTCCGCGATTGCCTTCAGGTACATTTCCTGCTGCAGATTCTGCTGCACAGCCAGCACAACCTGTTCGTTAAATTCTTCCTCTGTCATGCCGAGATACATGCTGAGGAAATCAGCAAATTCCATAGAAAAGCTCTCTGCCATATCTACGTAATAATCGCTCATTTCCTGAACGCCATAGTCCACCATGACTTCCGGATACTCGTTGATCGTAGTGTTCGCTGCAACCTGTGTAAACAGATCAGACATGATCATCGCATCACGCTGTCCTGCCTTTTCCTCTTCCAGCGAAGCTCGGATCGATGCCTTATAATCGTCTACCGTTGTATATTCACCATCTGTCATTGTGCTGACAAGCTCATCCGTCAGCTCCGGCATTCTCTTGATCGCATGAACGGTAACGGTAAATACCACTTCCTGTCCAGCCAGATCCTCGCTGAAATAATTCTCCGGGAAAGTCAGATTCAGATCTACTGTATCGCCTACATTGACACCGATCAGTCCATCTTCGAAACCGTCAATAAAGGAACCGGATCCAATCTCCAGATCATAATCTTTGGCAGTTCCTCCGTCAAATGCTTCTCCGTCCAGCTTGCCTTCATAATCGATGCTGACGATATCACCTTCTGCCACAGTACCCTCTGTGATCTCTTCCATCACATCAGCCCGTGAGATCGCACTGTTCAGTTCTTCCTCGATCTCATCCTCTGAAGCCGTCAGGTCAATCTGAACCTTCAAGCCTTTGTATTCTCCAAGCGTCACATAATCTGCTGCCTGATAATCCGGACGCTCTGCTTTTGCTTCTGTTTCTTCAGCCTCTGTGTCTGTAGATGCTTCTGTCACTGCCTCAGTCTCTTCTGCCAGCACTGCTGCTGATGTGGTTGCCAGGCAGGCTGCGCATAACAGCATTGCCATTAAGTGTTTTCTTTTCATGATCAAATTCCTTTCTATGATTCTTTTTCTCACTTTCCCCTCATAACCACAGACAGTATATCATATTCATCCTATATTCGTACAGTAAAAAACTGGAGATTCCTCTGAACCATAGCCCTATCACCTATTCCTCCAGCATCGTATTGATCCTGCGAAATCGCTTTTGATCCATCTGCTCCAGATCATCCCAAAGCTGTTCTGCATATTCAGCCAATGTCTCTTCATCAAATGAAATGGAGCCGCTGTAGATTGCCATGCCTTCTGCGATCGCCTGCTGCGCTTCCACATATTCCTCGTAGTGCTCATCACCCTCGAAAAAGTCACTGTCTACATCAATCCCATAGCGTCGTTGAAACAGTTCGCGAAGCTCCTGCCAGCTTTCTGCCTCTTTTCTGCCAAAAAATACCGGCCCAAGAACACGATACAAAAGCTCTTTGCGCTTCTCCTCCTGCTGCTCATCCCGTGCGATCAGATAGCTGCTCGCATGCTCTTCACAGTCACGCTCTGACTGCATATAATCTTCTGCATTGCTGCCTTTTCTCCCATCAGAGTTCCTCTCCCATAACTGCAGACGTTTCCATTCCTGTTTTTCAATCATTGTTCTTCCTTTCGTCTCCCCAAACTTCTCCGTCTGCCAATTCACTTAATATTCTATATGGTAACTTATTATATATAATATGTCAAGTTTTTCTTCTGAATATAAAAAATGCCGAGATACTGATTGTCATCTCACAGAGTGACATCGGTATCTCGACATTTTCACTTTTTACAATATTCTTTACAAGATCTCCAAAACCTTTTCAGCGATTGCTTCTCCAGCTACAGCATGACCTTCCGGTGTCAGATGAAGGCAATCATCCAGTGACGGCCGTACCAGTTTGGAAAGATCCAGGAAATCTACCTGCTTTTCCTTCGCAACCTCTGCATAATGGAAACCAAGCTTTGTGGATTCTTCGGCTGCATGTGCAAGAGAATGGTATGGACGGATCTCTTTGATCTCCTCTAAGATCACCGGCGGAGCGATCAGCAAAATCTTCGGCTGCTCGGTAAAGATCGGACTAAAGCTGTAATAAAGCGTATCCGCTCCCCGGATCAGATCGATCATTCTGGAAATATTGCGGCGCACGCCTGCTGCATCCGTGAATTTCAGATCATTACTTCCCAATGCCAGAATCATAAGGTCGATCGGTCCATGTGCCAGAAGTGAATAGCCCAGATTGTCCGCACCGCAGCGGAAAGGAAGTCCCGGATCATTTTCCAAGGTTGTTCGTCCGCTGATGTTGTCCTCGATCACTCGATACTCTGATCCAAGTTTCTTCGCCATAACACCTGGCCATCTCACCTCATCCGGATAACGCGTTCCCTTTGCCGGAACATGGCCCCAGGCATTTGAATCCCCATAACATAAAATACGTTTCATTGCTAAATTTTTCCCCACTTTCTTATATGTTTCTGCTGCTCTTTTTTCTGAATGCAACCCCTGCAATTATTCGTTCGGCAGTTTTCCAAATCGTACTTTGATATATTCCTTGATTGCTTCCTTTGTACCCTCAAAACCAAGGCGCTCACTGTTCAGGCACAGATCATAGTTGCGGGCATCATGCCAATCCT
>CAZEPO010000194.1:0-3891 GCA_964514125.1 uncultured Lachnospiraceae bacterium | reverse complement strand
ATTCGTTCATAAATGCAGCCTGCTCTTCTAGGGGCAGATCTGCCAAATGCTTCTCGTAAAATTCCAAATCTGAACTAAAACAAAATTCTAATACACGTTTCACTTCACTCTCTTTTAATTCTCTCATTACAGATCCCTCCTTTACGCAAATTATAGTCTCTTTAATAACTATGGTCAAGTTTTAAACCATATTTTATGCTGTTTCCATAAACTACCGCTGCCGCGCAGGAAGCTGCAGCCACTTACTAAAGAGGAAACACAAATGATTAGTTATAAGCCATTTTGGTCTACCCTGAAAAATTCGCCGGAGACTACTTATACGCTGATCAATCGCCATCACGTATCGAGTGCCACGATTGACAAGCTGCGCAAAAACAAACCGCTGAATACCACAACGATCAATGATCTGTGTCGGATCTTGGACTGCAGAATTGAGGATATTGCAGAATACGAACCATCTGATACAGACCAGCTGCTATAAAAATAAGCCTGCAGTCTTTTTCCAACAGGAATTGTAACTGCAGGCTTATCTATTTTTTGCTGTTCTGCTGTTTTTACAGTCTCATTGTCAGGGAAATACGCTTCTTCTGCATATCTACTCCAAGTACCTTAACTTCTACAATGTCACCAACGCTGACTACCTCCAGCGGGTGTTTGACATATTTCTTGTCTGTAAGCTGTGAAATGTGTACCAGTCCGTCCTGATGAACTCCGATGTCTACGAATGCACCGAAGTCGATGACATTGCGGACTGTTCCTTTCAGGATCATGCCTTCTTTGAGATCTTTCATTTCCAGTACATCAGTACGCAGGATTGGCTGCGGCATTTCATCACGCGGATCACGGCCCGGTTTACACAATTCCTGTACCATGTCACGCAGTGTCGGTTCACCGATGCCAAGCTTTTCTGCCATCTTTTTGTAATCTTTGACGTAGATTGCTTTCTGTCCCGGCTCTTTTGCCCAGTCTTCGGAATAACCGAGCTCTGCCAGTAGTCTGCCTGCTGCATCGTAGCTTTCCGGATGAATACTCGTGGAATCAAGCGGATTGTCACCACCTGCGATCCGCATGAAGCCTGCGCACTGCTCAAATGCCTTCGGTCCAAGCTTCGGCACTTTTAAAAGCTCGCGGCGGCTATGGAATCTGCCGTTCTCTTCGCGGTATGCCACAATATTTTTTGCAATCGCCTTGGTGATACCGGAAATGTGCTCCATCAGCGGCGCAGATGCTGTATTCAGATCTACACCGACACGGTTTACGCTGTCCTCTACGACACCGTCCAATGATTCCCCAAGTTTCTTCTGGTTCATATCGTGCTGATACTGGCCTACACCGATGGATTTCGGATCGATCTTGACCAGCTCTGCCAGCGGATCCTGTACACGGCGTGCGATGGATGCCGCACTTCTCTGCCCTACATCAAAATTCGGGAACTCTTCTGTCGCAAGTTTGCTTGCCGAATAAACAGAAGCTCCTGCTTCATTTGTGATCATGTAGGAAACCTTTCTCTCCGGAATCTCCTTGAGCATATCCACGATCACCTGCTCTGACTCTCTGGATGCTGTACCGTTTCCAAGTGAGATCAGTGTAACGTTATATTTTTCGATCAGCTTTTTCACAGTATCTTTCGCTGCACGGATCTTGGTCTCGTTGGTCGGCGCAGTCGGGTATACAACCGTGGTATCCAGTACTTTTCCGGTTGCGTCTACGACTGCAAGCTTACAGCCGGTACGGAATGCCGGGTCCCAGCCCAGTACCACATGACCTGCGATTGGCGGCTGCATCAGCAGCTGTTCGAGATTTTTGCCAAAAACGGAGATTGCGCCGTCTTCAGCCTTTTCTGTCAGGGTACTGCGGATCTCACGCTCGATTGCCGGTGCGATCAAACGCTTGTAGCTGTCCTGCACCACCTCTTTCAGCACAGGTGTTGTGATCGGATTGTCTTTTTTGATGACCTGCTTTTCGAGATACAGGAGAATCTTATCTTCCGGTGCCTCAATCTTTACGTTCAGGAATTTTTCTTTTTCGCCGCGATTCAGCGCGAGTACACGATGACCAGCTGTCTTGGAGATCGGCTCTGCATAATTGTAGTACATTTCATAAACAGATTCAGCCTTTTCATCTTTGGCTTCTCCGATCAGCATACCTTCTTTCATTGTCATCGAACGAATGCGAATACGGTAGTCTGCCTCATCTGAAACCATTTCTGCCAGGATATCTTTGGCTCCTGCGATCGCTTCAGCTGCGGTGCGGACTTCTTTTTCTTCAGAAAGGAAGGCTTCTGCCTCCTGCTCCAACGGCTTGGTTGTCATCTGCAGCAAAATAATATTTGCCAGAGGTTCCAGTCCTTTTTCTTTGGCAATGGTCGCACGAGTCCGGCGTTTCGGACGGTACGGACGATACAGATCCTCTACGACTACAAGAGTCTGTGCTTCCTCAATCTGTTTTTTCAGTTCTGCCGTCAGTTTGCCCTGCTCCTCGATTGTCGCAAGTACCTGTTTCTTTTTGTCCTCCAGATTGCGAAGATAGGTCAGACGTTCAAATAAACGTCTGAGCACTTCATCATTCAGCGATCCGGTAGCTTCTTTTCTGTATCGTGAAATAAACGGAATGGTGTTTCCTTCATCAATCAATTTGACCGCAGCCTCTGCCTGAGCGGTTTTAATTTCCAATTCCTCTGCGAGTGTTTTGATAATATCCATAACGTTCCTTCTTTCTATTGTAATCCCATGCCGGTCTATATCAGTCCCATTTCCTGCTATACACCTGCAACGTGGCTTATTATAACGAATAAACCCAAATCATGCAAGAAAGTTTTGTGTGCCGCCCTTGCTTGTCATCTCTATTTTCCTGTGCTATACTCACTAAATGATATTAGGTATCTGAAGATTAAACAAAGAATGGAGTTTTTTATGTACGAAGAAAACAACAGCGAATACCAGACGCAGCCACGCAAAAATCCGCTGGCAACTGCAGCTCTGGTGTTCGGTATCCTATCACTTGTCACCTGTTTTATCATCTATCTCTCACTTCCGTTCGGCGCTCTGGCCATCATCTTTGCACTGCTGTCCAGAACAGAACAAACGATTCTCAAAAAAGCCCGCCGCGGACTGATCTGCGGCATCTGCGGTATGATCGCCACTGTCGTTCTGACCGTATCCGCATTTTACACTGTTCTGACTGACTCCAGTATGCGTTCTTTTCTGGAGTACTATCTCCGTATTTATACCGGGGATTACAATTTTGACCTCGATGACACGTTGGAAGGCCTGTTTCCGTTCCTGGACGGACTGGACACTCCTTCCTTTGAACTTCCTGACTCTGAAGAAAATACTGCCGATGAGTCTCCTGTTATTTCACCGAAAGGAGCTGAAACCTTCTTATGATAAAAACACCGATTCGCGAGTTAAAAAACCAAGCGCGCAGGATGCTTCCTGGCCAGTACGGCTTTTTTGTATTTCTTACATTTATCCTGCTGGCTGCACAATATCTGCTAAATATGGTCATTGACTACGCATTTCCTGTATATACAGCTGCATCTGGCAGTCTTCTCTATTTCGCCTGCTCGCTTTTGTCCAATGTCCTATACGTAATCCTCCTTGCAGGCGCCTGCAAAATCTATCTGGATCGGATACGTGATCATCAGCCGCAGCAGCATGCACTCTTCTTCGGATTTTCCAACCAGCCAGAGCACATCGCACTCTATGCTGTGATCCGTTTTTTGCTGACCTTTGCATTCACCGAAACAGTAAGCTGGTTTTTGAGCAGTCTTTTTTCCATCAGTTCAGCTTTTTCGTTTCTTGCGGATCTGCTGATTTTCCTGCTCATTACATGTATTATCCTGTACCTGTATCTTAGCTTTTCCCTTACGATTTTTCTGTACTGTGATCA
>CAZEPO010000193.1:0-3924 GCA_964514125.1 uncultured Lachnospiraceae bacterium | reverse complement strand
TGAAGCTGAAACAGGCGATCGGTATCATCATGGGTGCCAATATCGGAACCAGTATTACCGGATGGATTCTCTGCCTTTCTTATATTGAAGGCTCGGGCGGAATTGCAAGTCTGCTCTCTACTGCTACGATCTCGGCTGTTGTTGCAGTGATCGGTGTCGTGCTTCGTATGTTCGGCAAACGTTCGGTTCACAAAAATCTCGGAAATATTATGCTTGGCTTTTCTGTATTGATGATCGGCATGCAGACCATGAGCGGTGCGGTTGCTCCGCTGCGTGAGAGTCAGATATTCATCAATATGCTTACGATGTTTTCCAATCCACTGGCAGGTATGCTGGTCGGTATTCTTTTCACCGCAGTACTGCAGAGTGCATCTGCTACAGTCGGTGTACTGCAGGCGCTTTCTGTCACTGGTATTCTGACTTTTTCCAGTGCATTTCCAATCATCCTTGGAATCGGTGTAGGTGCCGCCTGTCCGGTATTGATTTCTGCAATTGACGCGAATAAAAATGGTAAAAGAACGGCGCTGGTCTACCTGATCAATGACTTGTTCGGACTGATCCTCTGGGCAGTTGTCTTTTATACTGCACATGCATTCATCCATTTTTCATTTATGGACCGGATCATGACACCAGTCAGCATTGCACTTTTGAATACGGTATTCCGTATGGTTACAGTATTTGTGCTGTTCCCATTTATTTCCAAGATTGAGAAGCTGGTGTGTCTGCTTGTCAAAGACAGTGCAGAAGAACTGGAGGATGAGGCAGACTTTGATCTTCTAGAGGAACGTCTTGTCAACTATCCTGCACTGGCGCTTGCACAGTGTCAGCGTGCGATGAATGGGATGTCCAAGAAGCTGCGCAAAAATGTCAACCGGGCAATGAATCTTCTGAACAATTATCAGCAGGACAAATTTGACAAGGTGCAGCGAAAAGAAGCCCTGATCGACAAATATGAGAGTCGTCTTGGGGAGTATCTGATCCGGCTGAGCCGTCACAATATGAATACTGCACAGGCAACACAGGTGTCACTGTATTTACATACGATCAGTGACTTTGAGCGAATCGGTGATCATGCTTCCTATATTGCGCATGTTTCCAACGAGATGCACGACAATCATATTACTTTTTCGCAGGATGCATGGGATGAACTGAATGTAGTCATGGAAGCAGTTCGGGAAGAAATCAATATTACCTGCAGTGCTTTTATGAAGGAAGACAAAGAGGCGGCACAGCGTGTTGCTCCGCTCGGCGTTGTGATCTCCAAAATGTGTGATGATCTGAAGCTTCACCATGTACAGCGGCTTGGCAACGGAACATGCAGCCTGGAGGAAGGTGCGGTGTTTACCGATATCCTGAACAGTTTTAATCGTATCGCAGCCCACTGTGCAAGTGCGATGACTGCACTGCTGAAGATCGAAGAAATGGATGCAGATATTCATATTCATAACTCCAAGATTTATCCGGCCAATACGATTGAATACTATACCTATTTCAAAGAATATAATCAAAAATATGACCTCAGTAATACGGAGCATGTTTTGAGTATGGAACCGGAAGAAGTAGAATAAAGAACAATGAAACAGCGGCGATGATATGGAATGTATCATCGCCGCTGTTGTCTTATTCATAAATGTGAGAATTACTTACAGATTTTTCAGACATACATGTCTCAAAAAGCCATGATATTTTTCTTTGGTATCTGCAATGCGGTAACCCTGTCGAAGAATGTTGTTTTTGCTGTACTGGTTGTCCGGATGGACGGTGCAGCAAAGATAGCGATAGCCTGCCTGCCGCAAATCAGCTTCTGCCAGTTCCATCAGCTGCTTCTGCAGACCATGTCCGCGGTATTCCAGTGCGACTGCCGCAGTGTCCATATGTGCGACAAAAGCAAGCTCTGCTTCCGGCAGTTTGCAGTCACGGCCCAGATTGTCCGGGTTGCTGCCCGGAAAGGCTGTAATAAAGGCTGCTGCCAGCTTGCCGGTGTCGGCATCGACTGCAATGTAAGCCCAGTTCTCTTCTGCTTCAAGCAGTTTGGTATCTTCTTCCGGATTGATGACAAACCAGCTTTTTTGTTCCTCTGGAATCTGATCATATACTGTGACGATCAGATTGATGATGGATGAAATTTGATCTTTTCCTGCTCTTTGAAGTATAAAATTCATTTTTCTATTCTGCCAGTTCTCCGATATAATAAAATCCCTTGCATTCCTTGAGATGTACTGGAACGATCTTTCCGATCAATTCTTTGCATCCAGGGAAGTGTACCAGCAAATTGTTGCCGAGGCGTCCGGTCACAAGAGAAGCGTCCTGCTCATTGATGCTCTCAACCAGAACAGGAAGTGTCTGTCCTTCGACACGCAGAGACATTTCCTGTGAGATATCCTGTACAAGTGTGAGCAGACGGTTGAAGCGGTCTTTGACCACATCTTCCGGTACCTGGTCTTCCATCACAGCTGCCGGTGTACCGGTACGCTTGGAATAAATAAACGTAAATGCACTGTCATAGCGCACCTGACGTACCACATCAAGCGTTTCCTGAAAGTCTTCTTCTGTTTCGCCCGGAAATCCGACGATAATATCGGTTGTCAGTGAAATCTCAGGAATCGCTTCACGCAGCTTTTGTGCCAGTGCGAGATACTGTTCTTTGGTGTATCTGCGGTTCATGATCTTCAGAATCCGGCTGCTGCCGGACTGAAGCGGCAGATGCATATGTGGACAGATCTTTTTGGATTCCTTCATGACCTGGATCAGTTCATCAGAGAGATCCTTTGGATGAGAGGTCATAAATCGGATCCGTTCCAGCCCCTCAATCTTTTCGATTTCACGGAGCAGCTGGGCGAAGGTCATCGGTTTCTCCAGATTTTTGCCGTAGGAGTTGACATTCTGTCCAAGCAGCATGACTTCTACTACTCCGTCTGCAACCAGATTTTTGATCTCACGGATGATATCTTCCGGTCTGCGGCTTCGTTCGCGTCCGCGTACATACGGTACGATGCAGTAGCTGCAGAAATTGTTGCAGCCGAACATGATATTGACACCGGATTTGAACGAATAAGTACGTTCGGAAGGAAGATCTTCTACGATCTTGTCGGTATCCTTCCAGATGTCGATGACAGTGCGCTGAGAATCCAGTGCAGTCACGAGCAGTTCGGCGAATTTGTAGATATTGTGTGTACCGAATACGAGGTCTACGAAGCGGTAACTGGTGCGGATTTTTTCTACTACTTTCTCTTCCTGCATCATACAGCCGCAGAGTGCGATCACCATCTGCGGATTCTGTTTTTTCAGACGAGAAAGATAGCCAAGATGCCCATACACCTTCTGGTTGGCATTCTCGCGCACAGTACAAGTGTTATAAAGAACAAAATCAGCATCTTCCTGTTCTGTTATTTCATAGCCGGCGAGCTCAAGGATGCCGCGCAGTTTTTCAGAATCGCGGGCATTCATCTGGCAGCCGAAGGTCTTGATGCAGGCAGTCAGTCTGCGTCCGGCGGCCACACTTCTCTGGCTGATCATCTCGCGAGCCTGTGCAGTGAAGTAGTACTGGCGCTGCGGCTCCTGCAGCGGTGCCTCCTCAGCGAGATTAATCTGTTCAAAATCGATTTCTTGATACATATATGGTAGTTCCTTTCTGTTTCAGTAAGAAAATAAGTCCTTTTTACTGCTGCAAAGAGGACTTATTTGGATCAGCTGTCAGGAACGGATCTGTCCGTTTCCGAATATGATATATTTGGTCGTTGTCAGTGCTTCGAGTCCCATCGGACCGCGTGCGTGCAGCTTCTGGGTACTGATGCCGATCTCGGCCCCAAAGCCGAATTCAAAGCCGTCAGTAAAGCGTGTAGAGGCATTGACATAGACAGCCGCCGCATCGATCTCATCGAGAAAACGCATTGCATTGGCATAATTTTCTGTAATGATTGCTTC
>CAZEPO010000192.1:0-3940 GCA_964514125.1 uncultured Lachnospiraceae bacterium | reverse complement strand
CAGCTGCAAAAAGAGGAGAATTATTATTATGAAAAAAACATCATGGAAAAGCCCGCTGCTGCTGTTTCTGACGGCACTGATCTGGGGTGTCGCTTTTGTGGCACAAAGTGTCGGCATGGATTATGTGGGCGGATTTACGTTTAATTGTGTGCGATGTCTGATCGGAAGTGCGGTTCTGGTTCCGTGCATTTGCTTTCTGGATCATTGGAACGCACGAGAAAAGGAAAAAGCTGGTGCTGCGGTTGTGCAGAACGGAACAGAACAGAATGGGACTGCGGCAGTGACAAACAAAGCACAGACGAAAACGCTTTGGATTGGCGGAATCTGCTGTGGACTTGCACTTGGCATCGCCAGCAATCTGCAGCAGTTTGGACTCAAGTATACGACAGTCGGTAAGGCTGGTTTTATCACAGCGATGTATATCGTCCTTGTTCCAGTGGTCGGAATCTTTCTGAAAAAGACGACTGGTATCAAAGTCTGGTTCAGCGTAGCACTGGCGGTGGCAGGTCTGTATCTACTCTGTATGACCGAAGGATTTTCTATCGCATTCGGTGATTTTCTGGTGTTGCTGTCGGCGCTGTTTTTTACGATGCATATTTTGGTGATCGATCATTTTTCTCCGAAGGTAGACTGTGTGCGGATGTCCTGCATCCAGTTTCTGGTGAGCGGACTCCTTTCCGGTGTCGGTATGCTGCTGTTTGAACAGCCAAGTCTGAGTGCGATCACAGCGGCATGGCTGCCGATCCTTTATGCCGGAGCGCTTTCCTGTGGTGTTGCTTATACACTCCAGATTGTCGGACAGAAGGACATGAATCCAACAGTTGCTTCACTGATCATGAGTCTGGAATCGGTAATATCATTGCTTGCGGGCTGGGTGATCCTTGGACAGACACTCAGTGTGAAAGAATTGTTTGGTTGTGTGCTGATGTGTGCCGCGATCGTGTTGGCACAGATATAAATGCGGCATGCGCAAGTAAAGATAGACAGCAGATTTCGAGTGTCTGCATTGCGATAGCAGGAGCGGTAAACGGCAGAAATGGAGTAACGTATGAAAAATTTAGAAAAATGTACCCTGTGTCCGCGGGCCTGTACAGTCAATCGGCTCAAAGGACAGAAGGGACGCTGCCATGTCAGTGCAGAGCTCAAAGTTGCGCGAGCAGCACTGCATATGTGGGAGGAACCCTGCATTTCTGGCAAAAATGGATCTGGAGCGGTCTTTTTTTCGGGCTGTTCACTGGGCTGCCTTTACTGTCAGAACCGGGCAATCTCCGGCGGTGAGAGCGGAGCAGTCATTTCGATCGAGCGATTGGCGGAGATTTTTTTGGAGCTTCAGGAACAGAAAGCCAACAACATCAATCTGGTGACGGCTGGCCATTATGTGCCGCAGGTCATTTTGGCACTGCAGCGGGCGAAGGATCAGGGACTGACGATTCCGATCATTTATAACAGCAGTGGATATGAGAAGGCGGAGACAATCCGGAGACTGGAAGGACTCGTTGATGTATATCTGCCTGATTTTAAATATATGGAGTCAGATCTGGCAGCAGCTTATTCGCATGCACCGGATTATCCGGAGGTGGCAAAGGCTGCGGTTGCAGAGATGGTACGGCAGTGTCCGCAGCCAAGTTTTGCAGATCGGAAGAAAAATGTAGCCTTGTTCAGTGGTACGGAAGCACAGAAAATAAATGAAGACGAGAAAAAGCAGCCCGAAACAGAAAACGAACTTATAATCAAAGGCGTCATCGTGCGGCATCTGCTCTTGCCGGGCCATGTGAAAAATGCAAAGGCAGTCGTGCAGTATCTGCATGAAACATATGGTGATCAGATCTACATCAGTATGATGAACCAGTACACGCCTGTGGAAGCAGTGACAGATGATCCGCTGCTTGGCAGAAAAGTGACCAAAAGAGAATACAGAAGGCTGCTGGATTTTGCTGAAGAAATCGGAGTGACGCAGGGCTTTTATCAGGAAGGCGGTACGGCGATGGAAAGCTTTATTCCGGCATTTGACTGTGAGGGTGTACTGAAGCGGAAGTAACCGCGGAAGAGTTAAATGTCTTTTTTAGAAGAGATAAAACCGTTACAAATATAGGAGAAAATATGGCGAAGTGGAAAGAAAAAAAGTCGGGAATAGAAACTCGAAAAGATAGAAAAATAGAAAAACGCACGGAAAAAAGAAAAGAGGAAGTGCGGAAAAACAGCGGAGAAAAGGTAAAATGTCTGCCGGGGCAGTTTTGTCCGGCAGAAAAACGCTGCGGCGGCTGCCAGTATCTGAATCTGACAAATGAGCAGCAGCTGAAGCTCAAACAGAAAAAAGCAGAAGAACTGCTTGGTAAATATTGTAAGGTCTATCCAATCACAGGAATGGAGGATCCGTTCCGCTACCGCAATAAGGTACATGCCGTGTTCGGTCACAAAAAGGACGGCACGATCATTTCAGGTACCTATGAGGAAGGTACTCACGCAATCGTGCCGGTAGATGAATGTCTGCTGGAAAACGAGACAGCAGATGCGATCATCCGCACGATCCGTGGTCTTTTGAAATCTTTCAAGATCAAAACTTATAACGAAGATACCGGCTATGGCCTGTTTCGTCATGTGCTGATCCGGACGGGCCATCAGACCGGACAGGTGATGGTCGTGCTCGTGCTCGGCTCACCGATCCTGCCGTCCAAAAACAATTTTGTAAAAGCATTGCGTCAGGCTCACCCGGAGATCACGACCATCGTGCTCAATGTCAATGACAAAAAGACAAGCATGGTGCTTGGTGAGAGGGAGACTGTACTGTACGGCAAGGGCTACATCGAAGACGTACTGTGCGGATGCCGTTTCCGTATTTCTGCGAAATCCTTCTATCAGATCAACTCCGTTCAGACCGAAAAACTCTATGCCAAGGCGATGGAGCTGGCGCAGCTGACCGGCAAGGAACGCGTGATCGATGCGTACTGCGGAATCGGTACGATCGGCATGGTGGCTGCGAAGCAGGCAGGGGAAGTAATCGGTGTGGAGCTGAACCGCGATGCAGTCCGCGATGCGATCCGCAATGCAAAGACCAACGAGATGAAAAACATTCGTTTTTATCAGAACGATGCCGGTGCATTCATGGTCGGTATGGCTGAATCCGGCGAAAAGGCTGATGTCGTATTTATGGACCCGCCAAGAGCCGGAAGTGATGAGGCATTCCTTTCATCTGTCCTGAAGCTGTCACCGAAGCGGATCGTTTACATTTCCTGCAATCCGGAGACACAGGCAAGGGATCTGGAATACCTGACCGCACATGGCTACAAGGCGCAGGGCGTCTGGCCGTTTGATCTCTTTCCGTTTGCTGCGCATACAGAATGTGTTTGCTTGCTAGAAAAAAGAAGATAATTAGTGAAATAAGGGATTCTGAGTGAAAATCCAATTTAGGAAAATCTCGGAATCCCTATTTTATTGGTTTTGGCAGTAGTTCTATAGTCTGGGTAAAAGTAGGGTGGAGTGATGAAGCTACTTTTTAAGGTGCTGAGTGAATAGAACTGCTGTCTATTTTGGACAGATGATAATTTGCATAATATAATGACAATGTGTTGATACTAACCGAGTTTATGCATATAATATATATGAACGGAGGTGTTTGTATGGCAACAACAAATTTAAATATCAGAACAGATAAGGTCATTAAAGACCAAGCAGAAGCAATTTTCAAAGATAGTTACATTTTTTGATGAGAAGATAGTAGTAACCTTTAAATCAGGAATGGAAATGGAAGTAGCTGAATAAAGACGAAAGACGGACACCTTGTAGAAATGCAGGGTGTTTAAATACGATTGAAAATGCCCAAAGCTCTTGTATTTTCAGAGTTACAGGCGTATAATATATAAAACAAAACACAGGGGAGCTTGTAAAGGCAGGCTGAGAGGAAGTAATCCAACTTCGACCCTTTAACCTGATGCGGATAATG
>CAZEPO010000191.1:0-3941 GCA_964514125.1 uncultured Lachnospiraceae bacterium | reverse complement strand
ATATAAAGTTGAAGAAAAAAGACAAGAAATATCCACTAAAGGAATTTGGTAATATTGTTTTGATATATTATTTAGGCAGAAATTCATGCAGAATTTTGGAAAAGAAAGGTAAAATGTTTAAAATCCGAAACTACAGTGTACTAGAGACAAATGAAGCGTACCTTTTACACACCTACAGAACATCGAATGAAATTTCTACAAGCATAGATTGAGTAGCATAATGAATATAAAGACAGAATGGATAAAAGATGATAAACAAGAACAAAACCATTGAATATTATAACAAAAACGCCCCCCAATTCATTGCAACCACAGCCAATGTAGAATTCCAACATATGCAAAATCGTTTTCTGGACAAGCTGCATACAGGAGCCTATATTCTTGATTTTGGTTGTGGCTCTGGCCGCGATACAAAATATTTCTTGGAACAGGGATATCTGGTAGATGCGATTGATGGTTCTGAAGAACTTTGCAAATGTGCAGGTGAATTGACCGGTATTGAAGTAAAACAGATGTATTTTCAGGAGCTTTCTGAGGTGGAGAAATACGATGGCATCTGGGCATGTTCCTCTATTCTCCATTTGGAACTCGATGAGTTGGAGACTGTGCTGAAAAAGATGACACTTGCTGTAAAGGCGAATGGAATTATCTATACATCTTTTAAGTATGGTACATTTTCCGGTGAAAGAAACGGAAGATATTTTACAGATATGACAGAAAAAACATTTGCTGAATTATTAAGGAAGATTCCGGGACTTGAAATTGAAGAACAGTGGATTACTTCGGATGTGCGTCCGGGAAGAGGGGAAGAAAAATGGCTCAACCTGATTTTGAGGAAAAATTAGAAATCGAGAAACTTCAGATTGAATCGACGGATGTTATGACCGGAGACAGAAATCAAAATAGATATTTGCTTTATCAGCTGAAGTACAGCATGGCGCAGGCAAAGCAGATTGATATTATTGTGTCTTTTTTGATGGAATCTGGTGTGAGGATGCTGCTGAAGGATTTGAGGGCTGCTTTGGATCGTGGCGTCCGGATTCGTATCCTCACCGGAAATTATCTGGGAATTACACAGCCATCTGCGCTGTTCCTTATCAAAAAGGAATTGGGAGATAAGGTGGAGCTTCGTTTCTACAATGAGAAGGAACGCTCTTTCCATCCGAAATCATATATATTTCACTATGAGAATATGAGCGAAATCTATATTGGATCTTCAAATATTTCCAGAAGTGCATTGACTTCCGGTATTGAATGGAATTATCGGTTCAACAGCAAGCAGGACAGTCATAATTTTCAATTGTTTTATGAAACGTTTTTGGATTTGTTTGAAAATCATTCGTATGTAATTGATGATGAGGAACTGACGAGATATTCTAAAAACTGGCATAAGCCGGCGATTGCGAAGGATCTTGCCAAATATGATCAGGAAGATCCGGACACAAAGGTTGAAGTGTTATTTCAGCCAAGAGGTGCACAGATAGAGGCACTTTGTGCGTTAGAGAACAGCAGGGCAGAAGGTGCTGTGCGCGGTTTGGTTCATGCTGCAACGGGTGTGGGCAAGACTTATTTGGCAGCGTTCGATTCTGCAAAGTATGAAAGAGTGTTGTTTGTTGCACACCGGGAAGAAATCCTGAAGCAGGCGGCGGTGTCATTTAAAAATGTACGTCATTCCGACGATTACGGATTCTTTTATGGAAAACAAAAAGATACCGGAAAGTCTGTGATTTTTGCTTCGGTGGCGACGCTTGGCAGGAATGAGTATTTGACAGAGGAATATTTTGCTCCGGATTATTTTACATATTTGGTGATTGATGAATTCCATCACGCAGTTACGGATCAATATCAGAGAATTGTGAACTATTTTAAGCCGCAGTTTATGCTGGGGCTTACTGCTACGCCTGAAAGAATGGATGGAAAATCGATTTACGAAATTTGTGACTACAATGTTCCGTATGAGATTACTTTGAAAGAAGCAATCAACAAAGGTGCATTAGTTCCTTTTCATTATTATGGCATTTATGACGAGACGGATTATTCAACGCTTCGCTTGGTGAAAGGCCGATACGATGAGCGGGATCTGAATGAGAAATACATTGGCAATGTGAAAAGATACGATCTGATTTATAAATATTATAAGAAATATCGTTCCAAACGTGCTTTAGGCTTCTGCAGTTCAAGACAGCATGCAGAAGAAATGGCAAAGGAATTTTGCAAACGTGGTGTAAAATCGGTAGCTGTATATAGTAATGCAGATGGTGCGTTTTCGGAAGAAAGAAATCGGGCTATTGAAATGTTAAAAAATCAGGAAATACAGGTTATTTTCTCGGTGGATATGTTTAATGAGGGTGTAGACATTGCATCACTGGATATGGTTATGTTCCTGCGGCCGACTGAATCACCAACGGTATTTTTGCAGCAGTTGGGGCGTGGACTTCGTACATACAAGGGAAAAGAGTATGTAAATGTGCTTGATTTTATCGGAAACTATGAGAAAGCAGGAAGAGCACCATTTTTACTGAGCGGCAGTGCTCGCGCCGGAGAAAGAACGGCATATGAGTATTATGAAATCGAATATCCAGATGATTGTATTGTGGATTTCGATATGCGCTTAATTGATCTTTTCCGAGAAATGGACAAGAAATCCTTATCTATTAAAGAAAGAATTAAGCAGGAATACTATCGTGTCAAAGAGCTGTTGGACGGAAAAGTTCCGACGCGTATGGAGCTATTCACGAATATGGACGATGCTGTTTATGAATACTGCATAAAGCATGCCCAGGAGAATCCGTTTAAACGCTATATGGATTTTCTTTATAAAATGCAGGAACTGTCAGAAGAAGAGCTGCAGGTTTACTCTGGAATAGGCAGGGAGTTCCTGCAGGTGATTGAAACGACCGATATGCAGAAAGTCTATAAGATGCCTATTTTGTCAGGATTCTATAATGAGGGAAATGTAAGACTGGCAGTTACAGAGGCAGAAGTATTGGAAAGCTGGAAACAATTTTTTGACAGAGGAACAAATTGGAAGGACTTTCCGAACGTGACTTCCTATGAGGATTATCAGAAGATAACCGATAGACAGCATTTGAGCAAGGCCAAAAGTATGCCGATTCGGTTTTTGAAAGCATCCGGAAAGGGCTTTTTTGTGGACAAGGAAGGTTATGCATTGGCGATTCGAGAAGAATTGGCAGATGTAATTGGATTGGATGCTTTTAAGAAGCATATGAAAGATATTATTGAGTATCGTACGATGGAATACTATCGGAGACGGTATGTGGAGAAATAGAAAGAGAAACAGTAGTATTTTCAAAAGGGAAAAATTAGTGCTATACATGGGAGAAGTGAAAAATGGAAAGAGAATCATATTTTGATGGTGGGTTACTGCAGCTGATTGGATATTATATTTTGGGAGCTTTGATTACTATATTAACATTGGGCATTTGTTTGCCATGGGCCTATACAATGATTTATAAGTGGGAAGCAAAACATACTGTAATCAACGGTGAAAGATTGTTTTTTGACGGAACAGCAATCGGCCTGTTTGGCAGCTGGATTAAATGGTTCTTGCTTACGATCATTACTTTTGGAATTTATGGATTCTGGGTGGGCATTAAACTCCGTAAATGGAAGACTACACATACACATACGGTTTCTGGTGCAGAATCCTATTTTGATGGTGGATTACTTCAACTGATTGCTTATCGTATCCTTGGAATTGTGATAACTGGTTTGACTTTAGGGATTTGTTTGCCATGGGCTTATACGATGATTTATAACTGGGAAACGAAGCATACTGTTATCAATGGATACAGACTTCGATTCGATGGAACAGCAATCGGATTATTTGGTAACTGGATTAAGTGGTTTTTACTTACAATTATTACTTTTGGAATTTATGGGTTCTGGGTAGGCATTAAATTGAAGAAGTGGAAAATTAG
>CAZEPO010000190.1:0-3991 GCA_964514125.1 uncultured Lachnospiraceae bacterium | reverse complement strand
GAAGAAGATTGGAATCGGAACCGATGAATATGAACTGATTGAAGTGAAATAAAAAGAATTCAAAAGAAATTTACAGAAGGAGCAAAGCGAGAGAAAGGCTTTGCTCCTATTTTTTTGCTTAATTCATAGTAAATATATGGGAAAACTGGAGAAAAATATTGACAAACGAATTTTGAAGGGATATAATCAGCAAAAATAAAACATACTATTCCTACTTAAATAGTATGAAAAGAGAGGAGAGAAGAGATGATGTATGGAGCGTTTCATGGAAAAACAATTTTTATTACAGGAGCTGGAAAAGGACAGGGGAGAGCGGTAGCACTTGGGTTTGCTGCAGAAGGAGCTAATGTGATTGCGTTTGACCTTGGCACGCAGATTCCCTATCCGGCATACAATCGGTCTTCCAATGAAAATCTGGAATCATTGAAGGATGAAGTGGAGAAGCTTGGTGCGAAGATCCTGATTTATGCGGGTGATGTACGTTGTGCGAAAGATGTCAGAGAAGTGGTAGAACGAGGCGTCAGGGAATTTGGAGGAATCGACATCTTGTTCAGCAATGCTGGGATTGCAGCTTATGGACATTCCTGGGAACTGACAGAAAAAGAATGGGATACGATGATTGATATCAATCTCAAAGGCGGTTTTTTGATTTCGAAATATGTGATTCCTGAGATGATCAGAAAAAAGGAAGGCGTCATTATCTATAATTCTTCCGTAGCAGGTCTCCGGGGGATGGGAAGAATGAGCCATTATGCAGCATCTAAGCATGGTCTGGTAGGATTGGCGAAATCACAAGCAATCGAACTTGCGCCCTATAATGTCAGGGTAGTGACGCTGCATCCGACAGGTGTTAACACTCCAATGAATGATGGGTTAGCAGAGTTAGAAGGTACAACACCGCTTGAAATTGCTGAACGATCAGCTGGAAATCTTTTGCGTACTCCGTGGATAGAAACGGAGGATATCGTGGAAGCAGTCAAATATCTGGCGAGTTCAAAAGCACGGTTCATCACAGGCAGTCAGTTTGTGATCGATGCCGGATTGCTTACAAGATAAGAAGGGGGCGGAAAAATGAGAGCGAAAAGAGCAATATGGTTGACTGTTGCACTGGGGGTAGTACTGACCGGTTGCGGCAGTCAAAGAGAAAAGAAAGCTGCAATACAAGAAAAAGCTACAGAAGTGCAGCCTACAGAGACGATTGCTGTTGGGACAATGGGGACCTATAGTCCATTCAGTTATGCAGAGGAAGATGGTACATTGACTGGATACGATCTGGAAGTACTTCGGAAAATCGAGGAGATTGATCCTACGCTTCACTTTGAATTTAAGGGGGCAGCATGGGAAAGTCTATTTCCTGGACTAGATGCAGATACCTATCAGATGCTTGCTAATCAGATTATATCCAATCCGGATCGTGCGGAAAAATATTATATGACAGAAAATCCGTATTTTACATGTGTTGCGCAGATTATCGTGAAAGAAGGAACAACTGGTATCAATGACCTGAATGATCTGCAGGGAAAGAAGCTGGGGCTAACAGTAGGAGATTCTTTTACACTGCTGGTTGAAGAGTGGAATGAAGCACATGATAATATTCTTGATATCCAGTATTATAGTGAAGATATCACGACTGTTCTTCAGGATATTGCAAACGGCAGGATTGATGCGACGGTTAATGATCCTTCTATGGCAGTGAGTAAGGCAGAAAAACAGGGATTTTCAGTGGAACCGGTTGGAGAACGACTGGATGCATCTCCTACTTATTTCTTTTTCAAAAAGGATGAAAAAGGAGAAGAAATCCGTGATCGGATTGATGCTGATCTGAAGCAGCTGATTGAATCAGGAGAACTATCCAAACTGTCTGTTGAATGGTTTGGAGAGGATTACACCAGCTGAAAAAAGAGAAAGGAGCAGAGCGATGGAGAAAGTGTTCGATGTGAAATATATGATAAATGCAGTACCACAGATCATCACGGGAATTCCAGTATCGCTGGTCATTGCATTTGTAGCCTTCGTATTCGGGATTGTTCTCGGATTGCTTGGTGCCTTGGCAAAACTTTATAAGGTTCCGGTTTTAAGGCAGATTACGATTTTGTATGTCTCTTTTGTTCGTGGTACACCGCTTGTTGCACAGATTTTTTTGATTTATTATGGGATTCCAGTTCTGCTGCGGGTTTTGCAGGAACAGTCCGGGATAGCAATCGATATATCGGGAATCCCAGCAATTGTATTTATCTTTATAGCATTTGCACTGAATGCAGGCGCCTATCTGACAGAAACGATTCGGGCGGCGATCCTTTCAGTGGATAAAGGGCAGCTGGAAGCAGCATATTCCGTCGGAATGAGCAGTGTACAGGCGATGGTGCGAATCATTCTGCCACAGGCATTGAAAGCGGGATTGCCCAATATATCCAATTTTTTTATTGGGCTTCTCAAAGATACTTCGCTGGCTTTTGTGGCAGCTGTTCCTGATATTATGGGGCAGGCGAAGATTGTGGCAGGTAGGACATCACGTTTTTTTGAGGCTTATATTGTGGCTGCAGTTTTTTTTTGGATGATCTGTATTGTTTTTGAACTTTTGATCCATCTTTTGGAAAAACGGATTTGCAAAAATGAAAGGGGTGTGGCATTGTGATTGAAATCAAACAACTGAGAAAATCATTTCATGGAATGGAAGTGCTTAAAGGCATTAATCTCAGGGTAGAAGCAGGAGAAACGGTAGCGCTGATCGGTTCAAGCGGTTCCGGAAAGTCTACACTGCTGCGTTGTCTCAATCTTCTGGAAACACCGGATCAGGGCGAGGTTACGATTGGCGATTTTTCGTTTCAGGCAGGGGCACTTCACAAGAGGGTAAAAAAAGAGGCGAGAAAGAGAGTTGCGATGGTTTTTCAGAATTTCAATCTGTTTGAGAATAAGACAGCCTTGGAAAATGTGACAGAGGCTTTGAAAATTGTACAGAAGCTGTCGCCGCAAGAGGCTGCTACAGTGGGAGAAGCGTACCTGGAGCGAGTAGGAATGGAAGACAAGCGTAATCATTATCCATCGGCATTGTCCGGCGGGCAGAAGCAGCGTGTGGCGATTGCCAGAGCATTGGCACTCAAGCCGGATATCATTTTGTTTGATGAGCCGACCTCCGCACTGGATCCGGAGCTCGTACAGGAAGTGCTGAGTGTGATTAGGAGTGTTTCAGAAGATCAAGTCACAATGCTGATCGTTACACATGAAATGGATTTTGCACGCGAAGTTGCAGATCGAATTGCCTTTATGGATCAGGGCAGGATTTTGGAAATCAGTTCGGCAAAAGAGTTTTTCAGAAATTCGGAAAATGAAAGAGTGAAGCAGTTTCTGGCAGGCTATATGGCGCAATTTTATTATATCGTATAAAGAGTATAGGGAAGAAGGAGAATTACTATGGCATATATATCGCAGATAACTTATGAAAACGCATCTGAAGAAGTGAAGAAAGAGATTGCATATCAGGAAAAAGAACATGGAAGGATCACCAATATGAAGCTGACACTGTTGCATTCGCTTCCGGCATACCATGCACTGATGGAATGGTTTCCGTTGGAAAAGACAGTAGAAGCATTTCTTGGAGAACGGGCAGTGAACTTTTTCTGCTATGTAATTTCTACACAGAATGACTGCCTCGTATGCGGCACCTTTTTTCAGAAAATCTTGGATGATCTTGGGATTGATCCTGCTGAATTTTCATTTACGAAAGAAGAAGACCTTCTGATCCGCTATGCAAAAGCAATTGTAGCTGATGCGAATCACGTTCCAGAAGAGATTTTTGCAGAGATGAAAACATTGTGGAATGAGGAACAGATCGTGTCAATCACAGCCTTTGCAGCAATTATGATTGCTACGAATCTGATCAACAAAATTCTGCAGGTAGAGCTGGATGCCTATCTGCAACCATATACAAAGGAGTGACTGGATTGTTACTATGAGCCGGAGAAGTTTCTTCAGTTGTGTAAGAAATGTCTGG
>CAZEPO010000189.1:0-4002 GCA_964514125.1 uncultured Lachnospiraceae bacterium | reverse complement strand
TATAGAATACATGATAAGATACTTCTTGCTGACCAGTCGGCATAGTTTTAGGAATGGAGATTTTGGGATGACTTGCTCAGATTTGATTATTTTAATCATGGAGCTGATCGGCACAATTGCGTTTGCAGTCTCTGGTGCAACGATCGGAATTCAAAAAGAGATGGATCTTTTTGGCGTAAATGTACTTGGAATTACGACTGCGGTAGGAGGCGGCCTGATTCGTGACCTGATCCTTGGTGTAGCACCGCCTGCAATGTTTCGAAATAAGATTTATACGGTTACGGCAATCCTGACTTCTACGCTGATCTTTGTGCTGGCATATATTCGGGAGCGGGGACGCGAGGAGCAGACCGGCAGATGTCAAAAAGTATGGAATCTGCTGCAGCTGCCGTTCGGCAGGGTGCGTTGGACGTCCAAACAATATGATCGGATGCTGTTTCTGGCGGATACGATCGGCCTTGGCATTTTTACGGTGATGGGCGGTCACGCGGCAGTCGCAGCAGGCTATGCATCGACCAGATTTTTGATCATGTTTGTCAGTGTGCTGACTGGTGTGGGAGGCGGTCTGATCCGCGATGTCTTGGCCGGCAATAAGCCATATATTCTGGTCAAACATATCTATGCTGTGGCTTCGCTTGCAGGAGCATTTGTCTATGCGATGCTGCTTCCGTTTTTTATAGAACTGCAATGCCTGGTAGCAGGGGCAGCAGTCGTGATCCTGATTCGCTTTTTGGCAGCACATTATCGATGGAATCTTCCACATGTGCCGTATCGTTATCCAGAAAATAAATAAGACTTTGACAGACTGCGAAAAGCAGGCCACAGTGCCGGGCATCTTCTCCCGAGACTGTGACCTGCTTTTTATTGTTCCATCTGACGCCCCATAAAGTTGGCAGCGCATTTGGCAAGAATCTGTTCGGTCTCTCCCATTTTGTGAGAGGATTCCTTGCTGCGCAGGATAACAGAGCCGATCACGTCACCTTCACAGAGGATAGGGCTGATGACCTGGGGCAGATTGCTTCCGTCATCTTCCGATGTAATCTTGATCTGAGTGCGGGAGGAAGCATCTGTCAGGATATTTTCTCTGGTATTCATAACTTCCTCAAGCTGTCCGGTTACGGGAGCACCGATGCTTTCCCGATGGATGCCCCCGGCTGCGGCAATGACCTGATCGCGGTCTGTGATGCATACGCCATGGCCGGAAGCGAGTGCCAGCGATTCGGCATATTCCTTTGCAAAGCTTCCAAGTTCTCCGATCGGAGAGTATTTTTTCAAGATAATTTCACCTTCGCGGTCGGTAAAGATCTCGAGCGGATCACTTTCTCTGATACGCAGCGTCCGGCGGATTTCTTTCGGAATCACGACCCGACCGAGGTCGTCAATTCTTCTGACAATTCCAGTAGCCTTCATATGATTATCTCCTATATCTGATTTTCGATAGCAGTCTGATTTGCTTTTATTAGTATCACTCATTTTTTAGAAATTATGAATGGTTTTACCAGTTTCAGGAGACTAACTTTCGCAAAAAGAAAAAACCGCGTAAATACGCGGTTTCTTCAACGAGCTGCTGACGGGAATCGGACCCGTGACCTCCTCACTACCAATGAGGTGCGCTACCGACTGTGCCACAGCAGCATAGCTTGTCACTACAATTTGGTATTCTAGCATAAGAAGATGATTCTGTCAAATGGAAAATTGTCAAGAATCGAAAAAATTGTTACTGTACAGATCAAAAGTCTGCTGGCAGGGAAGGGAATGCGGGGGCTGAAATGATTGACGTATGAAAAAAGTGCGTGTATATTAAAGTAATGAGTTTGGCTCATAATTGGAACTGAGAATCAGGTTCAGTAAAGGAGTATAGAATATGGGAAAATATTTTGGTACAGATGGTTTCAGAGGTGAAGCAAATATTGGCCTGACCGTAGAGCATGCATTTAAGGTAGGCCGTTTTCTGGGATGGTATTTTGGTCAGGATTACAAAGCGCGTATCGTGATCGGAAAAGATACCAGACGTTCCAGCTATATGTTTGAGTATGCGCTTGCAGCAGGTCTGACCGCGTCCGGTGCAGATGCGTTCCTGCTCCATGTTACGACAACACCGAGTGTTTCTTATGTGGTAAGAACCGAGGATTTTGACTGCGGTATTATGATCTCCGCAAGCCACAATCCATATCATGACAATGGAATCAAGATCATCAGCGGAAGCGGCAAGAAAATTGAGGCAGAGGTAGAAGAGAAGATCGAGGCATATATCGACGGCAAGATCGGAGAACTGCCGCTGGCAACCGGAGAGAAGATTGGCCGTACCGTTGACTATGTGGCAGGAAGAAACCGCTACATCGGTCATTTGATCGCAATGGCAACCCGTTCCTTCAAAAATACAAAGGTTGGTCTGGATTGTTCAAACGGCAGTGCGTCCTCGATCGCGAAGAGTGTGTTTGATGCACTCGGTGCCAAGACTTATGTTATCAACAACGAACCAAACGGAACCAACATCAATACAAACTGCGGTTCGACACATATTGAAGTGCTGCAGAAATTCGTTCTGGAGAATGGTCTGGACGTAGGATTTGCCTACGACGGAGATGCAGACCGCTGTATCGCAGTGGATGAGAACGGCCGCATCATCGACGGTGATCTGATCCTGTATGTCTGCGGCAAATACCTCAAAGAAGAGGGCAAGCTGACCAACAATACGATCGTAACGACGGTTATGTCTAATCTAGGTCTTTACAAAGCACTCGACAAAGCAGGAATTGCGTATGAAAAAACAGCAGTTGGGGATAAATATGTCTATGCCAATATGTGTGAAAATGGACACTGCCTCGGCGGCGAGCAGTCTGGACATATTATTTTTTCCAAGTATGCGACGACTGGAGACGGTATCCTGACGTCACTGATGGTGATGGGTGTGATGATGGACAAAAAGATGAGCCTGTCCACACTGGCATCCGAGGTACGGATTTATCCGCAGCTTCTGAAAAATATCCGTGTGTCAGATAAAAAGGCAGCACAGGAGAATGAGGCAGTGCAGGCAGCTGTCAAGGCAGCAGCAGATGCACTTGGCGAGGACGGCAGAATTCTTGTCCGCGAAAGCGGTACGGAACCGCTGATCCGAGTAATGGTGGAGGCTGAGACCGATGAGATCTGTGCGCAGCATGTTGATGCAGTGATCGACGTGATCAAAGCGCAGGGTTTTGCGGAATAAATCAGAGCATAATCCCACGCTTCCAATGAGAAGCGTGGGAATGGGGGACGAATGGAACATAAATGGAAAAAGCTGGCCGGCTATTACCGGCCATACAAAAAACTGTTTTTTACAGATATGTTTTTTGCAATCCTGGGAGCGGGAGTCACGCTGGCCATACCGCTGATCGTACGCTATATTACGACAAATGTGATCGTGCTTCCGGGCAATGAGGCACTTCAGATTATCCTGAAGCTGGGCATTTTTATGACAGCATTGGTGGCGCTGGAATGCTTCTGTAACTTTTATATTGCATATTTCGGACATATCATGGGTGCGAGCATCGAGCATGATATGCGAAATGAGATTTTCGGGCATTATCAGAAGTTGTCTTTTTCATTTTATGATAATCAGAAGATCGGACAGCTTCTTTCAAGGATTACCTCCGACCTGTTTGACATCAGTGAGCTTCTGCATCATGGTCCGGAGGATGTGGTCATTTCTCTGATCAAATTTGTGGGTTCCTTTGTGATACTCAGTCAGATCAATCTGACGCTGACACTGATCGCATTTGCATTTGTGCCGGTCATCGTGGTGTATGCGTTTGTATTAAATAAGAAGATGAAGGCTGCATTCAAGCGAAACCGTGCGCGTATCGCAGACATCAACAGTCAGATTGAGGATTCTCTTGCCGGAATCCGTGCAGTCAAATCCTTCAGTAATGAAGCAATCGAGATGAAAAAATTCCGCAGCGGCAATGAACGTTTTGTGGAATCAAAGCGGACGAGTTACTGGTATATGGGCTGGTATCATTC
>CAZEPO010000188.1:0-4024 GCA_964514125.1 uncultured Lachnospiraceae bacterium | reverse complement strand
GCCGCGTACAGGAGAAGGACATTCAGATTCCGGATTTCCTGAAGAGAAGCTAAGAGCGCTTCTGACAACAGAATAGACAGAATTAGAGACCGCTTTTTGCGGTCTCTTTTTGCAACATGAGGAACGGGGAGGAAAAGTGGGATGAAGGACAGGACATTTTATAAGAACTTTTTTCGATTATATGTGGTACTGGTGCTGCAGAATATCGTGACACTAAGTGTGAATCTGGCAGACAATATTATGCTGGGGGCTTACGGTGAGATTTCTTTGTCCGGAGTGACCGCAGTGAATCAGATTCAATTTATTTATCAGCAGATTCTGACTGCCTTTGGTGATGGGATGGTTATTTTCTGCAGTCAGTATTGGGGAAAAAAACAGATACAGCCTATGAAAAAAATCATTGCGGTCGGGATGCGTTTTGCACTGACCGCTGCGCTCCTGCTGTTTGTCCTGGTGTCATGTTTTCCAAGACAGGCCATGTTTTGTTTTACCTCAGATGAGCAGATTATCAGTGAGGGAATGCAGTATCTGCAGCTGATCCGGTTTACTTATCTGTTTTTTGCGATTACGCAGATGCTGCTGGCGATGCTTCGAAGTACAGAAGTGGTGAAGATTTCGCTGAAATTGTCGGTTCTGGCATTGATCGTCAATTGTGTCATAAATTATCTGTTGATTTTTGGTAATTGTCATGCGCCGGAGCTGGGCGTGACTGGAGCAGCGATCGGAACCTTAACTGCACGTATCCTGGAATGTGTGGTATTGTTGATCTATATTGTGAAAAAAGAGAAGAATTTGCATTTGAGATTAAAAGATTTCTGGCAGATAGAGACAGAGTTTCTGAAAAAGTACTGGAAAATTACGATGCCATTGCTGGCAATCTGTGTAATCTGGGGTGTGAATACTGCAATGCAGACGGTGGTACTTGGTCACATGACTTCAGCTGCAATTGCGGCAAATAGTGCAGCCTCGAATCTGTTTTTGCTGGTAAAATCTGCCGCGGTGGGAGCAGCGGCGGCAGGCAGTGTGATGATCGGCAAGACGATTGGAGAAGGCCAGATACAGCAGGTGAATACGTATGCAAAAAAATTGCAGATCTTTTTTGTGATGATGGGAATTGTTGGGGGAATTGTTTTGTATTTGATCCGCATACCGATTCTTAGTCTGTATGATCTGCAGCCGGAAACGATGAGGCTGGCGAATCACTTTCTGATCATTTTGAGTGTCGTTTATGTGGGAATGGCATATCAGATGCCTTCAAATGCCGGAATGATCAAAGCCGGCGGATGTGTAGACTTTTCAGCAAAATTAGACTGTGGATGTATCTGCTTTATGGTGATTCCACTGTCCTGTTTGGCAGCATTTGTACTGGATGCTTCGCCGGAAATCGTAGTGATCTGCCTAAATATCGACCAGTTTGTCAAATGTGTGCCGGTTTATTGGAAAATAAACCATGGACAGTGGATCAAAAAGCTGACAGAGAATTAAAAATATGGATTTAGATCCGGTCGCTTCGGCGAATGATGCCGTATCCAATAGAATAAGGTCCGGCATGGACACCGATCGTAGCACCAATCTGGCAAAGCGGCAGCGCTGCCGTCGTACCGAATACTTTACCGAGGCGTTCCGAGGTCATCTTCTGGAATGTCTCGGCTTCTTTTTTGTCGTGGCAGTATCCAATCAGGATCGTACAGTCATCCGGTGTACAGTTGTTTTCCTGCAGATAGGTGATCAGAAGATCGATCACACCGATCAGAGAACTTTTGCGTCCACGTTTGATACCGGAGGAATGGATCTCGCCGTTTTCCAGTGTGATCAGCGGCTTCAGATTCATCAGCGTACCGGCGATGCTGGTCACCTTGCCGATTCGTCCGCCGTGATGCAGATAATCCAGATTGCCTACCGTAAACAGAATGCGTCCGCTCGTGATCAATTGTTTCATCATAGCGATCGTTTCGTCCAGTGTGTGTCCGGCATCACGCAGACGGCATACCTCCAGCACATAGGCACCCTGCATCAGGGTGCAGGAGAGGGAATCCAGCAGTTCTACACGGATATCCGGATAAGTCTCCGCCAGCATTTCTTTGGCGATTCCGGCAGACTGCAAGGAAGAACTCAGCTTGGTGGAAATACAGATGCAGAGGATATCAGTGCCTTCTTTGGCACGTTTTTCAAAGCATTCATAAAAGTCCTGAGGTGACGGAGCTGCTGTCATCGGATAAGTTTTCGGTTCATCAACCATGCGCTGATAAAACTCATCCAGTTCAATCTCTACGCCCTCTTTCTTATATTCCTTTCCATCAAAAGAAACCGGAAAGTGAACAACATCAATTTTATTTTCTTTTGTGACTGCTTTGGGTAGATCACAGGAACCATCACTGATAATACAAAAATTTTTTTCGTTCATTTCTATCATCTCCTGATTTCGTTTAACGACATTTCAGTAACAGGAATGCGTTGTTTTTGTCATTATTTTAACACATTTCGGTCTGCTTTAAAATAAAAAAATAGAATCGACATTTTGGAGCAGGAGCAAATGTAAACAGCTTTTGGTAGATAAATTGTAAAAAACTGATATAATGGAAAGAGAATGTTGTAACAAAAGCAGTAGCAGTCTGATGCGATGGCATTGTGGGCTGCGGCAAAGCGTGAAAATACAGAGTAAGAAAATAGAAAGGAATAAGACGATGCTCATTAATAATGTAAAAGTATACACAGAAAAAAAAGAATTTGTAAAGGGCGGTATCCTTTTGAACAGTGACCGCATCGAGAAAGTCTATACAGAACAGAATCTACCGGAACTGACAGGACATGAGGTGATCGACGGACATGGCGCATATGCAATTCCGGGGCTGATCGATCTGCATTTTCATGGCTGTATGGGAGATGACCTCTGTGACGGTTCCAAGGAGGCAATCGGCAGGATTGCAGAGTATGAGGCATCCGTCGGTGTGACGGCGATCGCTCCTGCGACCATGACGCTTCCAGTCGAGGAGCTGGAGCAGGTACTGCGTACAGCAGCAGAATACAAACGCGAGACAAAAGACTGCCGCAAGGCAGATCTGGTCGGCATCAATATGGAAGGCCCATTTATCAGCCATGCCAAAAAAGGTGCGCAGAATGAAAAAAATATTCTGCCCTGTGATGCGGCAGTCTGTGAGCGTTTTCTGGAAGCCTCGGAAGGCCTGGTGAAATTTATCGGTGTGGCACCGGAAGAGAGCGAAAATGCGCTGGAGTTTATCGAGCAGGTGAAGGATAAGGTCAATGTATCTCTGGCACATACAAATGCAGATTATGATACAGCAATGGCAGCCTGCAGAGCCGGTGCCAATCATGCGGTACATCTGTACAATGCAATGCCAGCTTTTTCACACCGCAATCCGGGTGTGGTCGGTGCTGTGTTTGACAACAAAGAGGTGATGGCAGAGCTGATCTGTGACGGAATCCATATCCACCCGGCAACGGTGCGGGCTACGTTTCAGATGATGGGCGCCGATCGTATGATCCTGATCAGTGACAGTATCCGCGCAGCCGGAATGCCGGACGGACAGTATACGCTGGGCGGACTGGATGTCAAGGTAGTTGGCAAGCTGGCAACACTGGTGTCCGATGGTGCAATCGCAGGCTCAGCAACGAATCTGATGGACTGTATGCGCACTGCGGTCAAAGAGATGGGAATTCCTCTGGAGACAGCGATCGCCTGTGCGACGATCAATCCGGCCAGAAGTCTTGGAATCGAAGCAGAGTATGGTTCGATCGAACCGGGCAAAAAAGCCAACATCGTATTGCTGGACGAAGCACTGGAACTGAAAGCAGTGTGGAAGGACGGCGTGAATATTACCAATTAAAAAAACTTCTGGAAACAGCTGGTTTGGAACAGGGTGAGAATTGACTTATAGAAGTCGATTCATGCTAGGTTCTTTTAATAACGTGATATACTTAGTACAGCGAAGAACTAATGACATTCAATAGGCTTAACCTATGCCGATTGTGGATCGAAAGAGAGAAAAGGAGTTTATATGATCAA
>CAZEPO010000187.1:2187-4152 GCA_964514125.1 uncultured Lachnospiraceae bacterium | reverse complement strand
AGGCTGTAGTACATCGGCAGACGCATCAAACGCTCACTCTCACTGGTCGTATAGCGTTCTTCCCCGTGGAATCTGCCGTATTTCATACCGGCAGGTGCACTGTGAAGCGGAATGTAATGGAATACGCAGTGGATTCCACGCTCTTTGAGATAAGCGATCAGATCGCTTCGAACAGCGAGATCCTTCACTTTGATATAATACATATGTGCGTTGTGCACCGTGCCCTCCGGCAGATATGGACGCTCGATCAGTCCCTTTTCTTCCAGAACAGCCAGATGTTCATGATAGTAATCATAAATCTGCATACGCTTGTCATTGATCTTGTCTGCCTCTTCCATCTGTGCATACAGATATGCAGCATTCATATCGCTCGGAAGATAGGAGGAACCATAGCTGACCCAGGTGTATTTATCGATCTGGCCACGGAAAAATTTGCTGCGGTCGGTTCCCTTTTCACGCAGGATCTCAGCGCGCTCCAGATATGCATCTTCCTGAAACAGCAGCGCACCGCCTTCTCCCATCGTATAGTTTTTGGTCTCATGGAAGCTGTAGCAGCCGAAATCACCGATTGTACCAAGCGCTTTTCCTTTGTAATACGCATTGACACCCTGTGCGGCATCCTCCACAACCTTCAGGTTATATTTTTTCGCGATCGCCATGATCGTATCCATCTCACATGCCACTCCGGCATAGTGAACCGGCACAATGACCTTCGTCCGGTCTGTGATCGCTGCTTCGATCTTGGTCTCATCAATGTTCATAGTCTCCGGATGCACATCTACAAATACGATCTTCGCACCCTGCAGTACAAACGCATCTGCAGTCGATACGAACGTATAAGACGGCATGATGACCTCATCCCCCGGCTGCAGGTCACACAGAAACGCAGCCATCTCCAGTGCGTGTGTACAGGAAGTCGTCAGCAGCAGATGCTTGGAATGAAATTTCTGCTTCATCAGCTCGCTGCACTTCTTTGTAAATGGACCATCTCCGCAAAGCTTTGCGTTCTGAATGGCCTGTTCCATATATTTTAACTCTGTTCCGACAAATGGTGCACGGTTAAAGTCTATTTTTCTTTCGCTCATATTTCTCCTTCCTCTGGCGTTTCCGCCGGATCAACTAACAATTTTCATCAGCCTGGAAGCATCCAGGACATTATCTTATTGAAAATTCCAATATTGCAGAACCACGGGAAACGGATCTCACTCCACGCTGACAGCGATTCCACAAATGCCGGAATAAATACGGATACATAGGCTCCAAGGAATACATGGAGCACTGCATAAAACTGTATGATCATCAGCAGATATACGACCCATTTTTTGAAAAACAGGGTCATAAACCGCTCTGTTCCCTTCGCAGTAAAATACATCAGCGGTACGATCATCGGCATAATATATCTGCCCTGCGGCTGAAAATCACTGAAATACGAATAATACAGTGACAAAATGATCGGTATTATGATACAGCAACCAAGTGAAAACTGCAAGAGACAGAAATTCACCGGATGCATTCTGCAGTTCTGATAACTGTATGCCGGCTTTTCGATCAGCTCCGCAAACGCGGACGGCTTTCTGTTCTTGGTCCGGCTGTTTTTAGCCCAGATTCGATTCCAAATCTGCTGCAGGTAATACAGCGCACCAAGTGCCGCATGCAGGAAAATACCAAACAATCCAAGTCCCAGCAGCCGCTTGTGAATCTCATAAATATCGATTCCTAGCGGATATTCAAAGAATCCAAAATAGCCGACGGTACTTCGATAAGTTGTCCGCATCCACTCCATACCGCCTTCGTCTTCCAGACGAAGCATTTCATCGAGCGGCACGTCCTGCTCTGCCAGTGACAGCTTCACAGACGGCTTATAGTCCTCCTGTGCATACAGCTCACCGCAGATATTCGGCGCATTCAGTCCGAGAAAATCCCCGTCATAGAGCACGGCACAGCGGATAAACCACCAGCCTGTCA
>CAZEPO010000187.1:0-2087 GCA_964514125.1 uncultured Lachnospiraceae bacterium | reverse complement strand
CCGAGAAAATCCCCGTCATAGAGCACGGCACAGCGGATAAACCACCAGCCTGTCAGCAGAAATACCAGAACGGTAATAAAAATGCCGCGCTTCAATATAATACCTATGCAGGCTTTTGCACCCTTTTTGCCATAAAAGACGATCAGGGAACCTACGAACAGGATCACGGAAAACAGCGCATATCCATATGCATTAAAATAAGAAAGCGCACAGACTGCTACACCAACGGCCAGCGCAGTGCAGGAATGTCTGTCCCAGCGGCGTTCCAGTCCTTCCAGCCAGTAATAGATCAGCATCGCGCCGGAAAAAACAGCAATCGCATCGGTATTGACATAGGTAAACAGATAGAGCAGCTGCGGCAGCAATGCCAGCAGAGCCACGAAAAATGCACGGAACAATTTGCTGTGGAACAGTTTTTTGCTGATCTGCATCACATACCAGTAAAATCCCATACCGATCAGCACATTGATGAAACGCGCCGCCAGCAAAAGTGCATGGTCTGACGAACAAAAGATGCCTACCAGCTTCATCAGATAGCCGCCGAAAATATACGGCAAAATCGGATGGAAACCATAGGAGATACCCCACAATTCATTCCGTATCTCTTCATCATAACCAGACGGAAGCGTGCCGTGCTTATAAATATACTGCGGAATCAGGTAACGCATTTCCTCGTCCGGTGCCTTATTAAATGGAAGAATCCATGCAAGATAAAATAAAAAGCTGCCTATGAGCAGTACCAGAAGCAGTTCCAGGCGATGCTCCTTCGCAAAGGAAGCGGCGCGCTGTCCAAACGGCTGCCTGGCAGCTCTGTCTTTTTCTTTTTGTTCTGTTGTTTCCTGTTCTTCTGCCCAGATGGCATCGAGACGATGCCAGGCGGCTTTTACTTTTTCCATAAAATTTCTTTCCTTTTTTTATTTTATACCGGACGCCTGTCCTGAAATCTATACCACGTCAAACGCGCTCTCGCTCCGTTCACCCGCAGCGGTACTAACCTCATCTTTCGCTGTCGCTCAGATTCGCTAAGTACCGGCGGATTCACAGGGTTTGCCGCTGGTATAGATTCCAGAACAGGCTGATTTGTATTGTTCTATAAACTATAAACTGGAATTTGGGCGTGCTTGTTGTTATTAGTTTTTATAATGTCACTTCCATTTGCACATGTGGTATTCCGTCTTCCAAAAATTCCTCTGAGCAGATGGTAAAACCTTCCCGCTCATAATAACCTGTCGCATAACTTTGTGCTTCAATATAGATTTTTTGTGGCTGAAATTTTTCTTTGATGCTGTCCATTCCTGCCCGCAGCAGTTTGCCGCCCAAACCGGTTCCATGTTCGATGGTCAGCACACGCCCCATCTGCACAACCCCTGCTTCTTTCGGAAACGCCCGCAGATATGCCAATACTTTTCCAGACTCTTCATAAAAGACATGCAGACTGTCGTAGTCTCTGTCATCTAAATCCTGATAGATGCAGTTTTGTTCTACGACGAAGATTTCTGCTCTCGCCTTCAGCAGTTCATACAGCTCTGCTGTCGTTAATTCTTCAAAAAACTTTGTAATAAATTTCATAACTTATTTCTCATTGACAAGTTTTCCTGTCATATGCTCGATTTCGATTGCAAACACCTGTACTCGACTTGCAGCAGAACTGCTCATTTCTTCTTCTATCTCTGCTGCAGTAGGATAATATTTGGCTGCAAGTTTTCTAAGTCGATCCTTCGCAGTCTCTGCATCTGTCACAAGCTTCGCTCTGCCAAATACAACAACACTCGTCGCATTCCATTCCCAGCAGCCGCTTTTCTTGAAACCCTGATTCCAGGTAGTAAAGCATACTTTATCACACCGGCTGAGCGCATCTATTTTGTGGCCTTCTCCTGCACTATGAAAATAGATTTTATGATCCTTTTCATCATAAAAGAAATTGATCGGAATCGTATACGGATATCCCTCATCACCGATTACGGAAAACGCTGCGCGTTTTTCCTCTTTCAGTATCCTTTTACAGTCATCGTCAGAAACTTGCTGTTTAAATCTTCTCATTTCCCGAAACATATATAGTATCTCCTTTACAGCTTCTGAATTATGTC
>CAZEPO010000186.1:0-4208 GCA_964514125.1 uncultured Lachnospiraceae bacterium | reverse complement strand
ACGGCTGTCGCCCCAATGTTTAGCCGCATAATGTGTATAATAGTTATGACGGCTCTTGTCCTTTTTGAGGATCATTTTCTTGAGTTCATTCGGATCTGTTTCTCCAGTTAATTCTGTGACTCTGGCTGCACGATGTACATCATCTGCATGGATAAACACATTCAGAGATTCAATTCCAGCTTCTTTCAGTGCCATATCTGCACAGCGTCCCAGAATGACACACGGACCTTCCAATGCAAATTTCTGAATAACTGCTTTCTGGATTTCATAGATTGCTTCCTGCGGGTCATTGAAATGAACACTGGAACAGATTGTTTTCAGGATTGCACTTGCAGTCGAAACATCTTCGTCTTCTGCACGGATCACATCCAGATCATATCCGCTGGCCTTCGCGGTCTCTGTCATAATATCTTTATCATAAAACGGAATGCCAAGCTCTTCTGCCACTCTTCTGCCAATGGAATGTCCGCCTGCACCGTATTCACGGCTGATCGTCACTATTTTGGTCATAATACGTTCTCCTTTTCGTAAAAAATAGATTCAACACTAATTCTATCATAATATATTCAGACAAAATCTGCAATTAGAAATACAGAAACTTTATTCTCTTTTCTCCTGAAAGAACGGTTCCAGCAAATCCTCCACTCTGCAGCCAAGTGCGTTCGCAATCGCGCTGACCGTAGATGCTGCACCTTTATTGATATCCTTGGCACGCTGTTCATACTGCTGAATATTACGCAGATTCACACCAGATGCTTCGGCCAGACCTTTTTGGGAATATCCTGCCGCTTTACGCAAAATCTGCAGTCTGGTCGCCTGCGCTGCACATTTTTCCATATGATTATTCAAAATATGTACAAACTTTTCATCTGAAGACTTATGAAGCGTACTGTACAATTTCTCAATCTCTTTCATCGAAATATTTCGATAAATCTGTCGGTAGCTGAATCCAGTCACACACTGATAGTATGCCAGCATCCAACCGCACCAGTATTCTCGCGACGGCGTAAAACTGATCCGCGGTGACGGGAACTCCTGCTTCAAACCTGCACGGTCCAGTACTTCACATGCCAGTTCTGCCCCTGTCATACCGCAGCTGTACCGCGGCATTCCGGCTGCAAACTGCTCCGCCAGATTCCCTGCGATAAACAATTCCATAAACTCGTCCAGCGTCAGCCGACAGCTGCCCGCTGCATAATCCATCGCTTCTGCCAATGTTCGCTGCATTTCTTTTTGAAACGGCTTTTTCAAATTCAGACCATATATTTTTTCTTCAAATTGTGCTTCGGCTCTGCGCTTCCGCTTAATACTGCATTCGTTGGAATCAACACGATCCACTGAGCGAAAGGCTAATGCACGAAACGCTTTTTGACTCTTGAGCACATACTGAATCTCTGCCTTCTCCATCAAAATCCGCTGCATCAATACACTCAGCGAGATTTCATCATCAATATAAGCTCTTACATAAGAAAAAAATACATCGTCTGCACAATAACCCAATACAATATCATACTCTGACAGATCTGGCAAAAAACGTGCCTGCAGCTGTTCAAATGCCTTTTTCATCACGGGCGTCGTGATCGGAATTCTGCGGTTAGTGATCAGCAATGCCAGCCAGTTCAGCAGCAAATTTTCATCCCCGGTCAGGTCAAGTACCTTCAAGCCAGCTGTCTCCAATTCATACTGATTGACATATCCATCCTGATTCTCCATACATGCCCATTCTTTCGCAGGATCTATGTTTTCCGTACAGTAAAATCCAGGGCCAAAATCAGTATACGGTCTGCTGCCTCCATAAACCGGCCGCTGAACGATTTTCTGCGAACCATGGTATAACACTAATTTGCTCATATTCTCTCCTGTTCCTTCTGTATACTTCCAAATTCACTTCTCGCAACCATGAAGTGTCTTTTCAGAGTCACTTGTTATAGTATAACTCCAAAAAGACACTTTCGTCAACTTCTATTGGATACTCTCTTGCAATCGTTTCATTCGATTCCCAAACTTCATCTGCTGCAGCCTCTATCGTCCGGTAAGAAATGTATGAACCCGCTGTTCAAAATCTTTGGCTTCATCATACAAGCCATGTCCATACTCCTGATACATATATAACTCTGCAGATGGAATCCGATCAGCAATCACTCTGGAAGCATCCGGTCCAAGTGTAATATCCAGTTCTCCTCCAAGCACAAGCACCGGTGCCTGAATCTTATGTAATTCCGGACAGGCATTATGTTTCCGGCAAGCTTCTGCCATTACCAGATAGCGCTCATACGATTTTGGCTCACCGACAATCCCCGTCACCGGCAAAACCCATTCACTCTTCTTAAAGAATGCCTCTGTGTACATTCGTCTTGCAATATCCGTCATCAGCTGCTGAAATTGATGTTTCCTCGCCAGATCAGACCATGTCTTTGCAGAGTCATCCATAACTGCATTCGGTTCCGAAAGCGTTGCTACCAAGACAAGACGCTCTACCAATTCTGGATGATCGATTGCAAGATACTGTGAGATCATCCCGCCCATAGAGATTCCCATCAGGTGGGCACGCTCAATCCCAAGCTGATGCATCGCCGCTGCCTGATCTGCTGCCATATCTCTGGTCGTATACCCCGCCGGCAAATGATTTTTTCTGCTGAAAGAATAAATCTTAAAGTCTCTCAGAAGCTCCTTGTATTTGATTGAGAGTGGAAATGCAAGCCCTCTTACGGTTTTCAGTCCATCTCCTAGTCCAGGCAATATCACAAGCGGCTGTTCGCCATGTCCAAAAGACACATAATACATATCTGTGTCACCGATCCGCAGCTTCTTATTCTGTGGCGCAGATAACATAAAAGCAATCCTCCTTTTCTCCAGCGTTCCTTTTGCGGAATCTGTTTTATACGCTCTCTATTGATTGAAGAATACCATTTTCTTCCCCGAAATACAACCTGTTTTTCATTTCCACAGCAAGCCTTAGCAGGAAGCACTCAGCGCTTCGAGCAGCTTACGCGTAGAGTACAGTGCGGTATAATTCACCAGCACATACAGATTGCCGCTGCCTTGCATCGTTCTCTGCTCAATCGCTCCTTTGATGTCAGTGACCGTATCTGCTTCAATCCCTACATACTTCAGTCTTAACTGCATATCCAGACAGCGGATGCCACAGGCTGTGATCGATTTCACCGTCTGATCTTTCATCTGATCAAAATCAACATCCCAAAGCCACGAAACATCGATGCCATCTGCCGCATTATCATTGATTGCAATGATGATATCTTTTTCGTCCTGATCTGTCATCATTGCTTCGATATTCTGATTGAAACCGGCTGGATTTTTCGCCAGATTCAGGGTCACCTTACATCCATTGACCACAAACGACTCCATTCGTCCGTTCTGCGGCTGAAATGCCTGAAGTGTCTGTACAAAGTGCACTGTGTCCATTCCTGCCGCCTTCAAAACACTGTAGGCAGCCAGAATGTTATAAATATTGTAAAAACCTCTGTAATTGACCGTAACATGCTGTACTGCATCTTCCTTTGTCTTTATATCAAATGCAAGCCCACTGCTCAAATCAACTGCAGCAGCCTCAAAATCTGTCTCCGGATGTGCAAACGAACACTTTGTACAGCGATATCCTCCAAGCTGTCCGTAGTGATAGAAATCATACTCCAATCTGGCACCACATTTTTTGCAAAAACCGCCGTCACGTACCTCATGAGACAGCTGTTTCTTTTCACTGCACCCACTCACTGCTGTTTCTGTTTCAGACGAATCTGCTTCCATGTCAGCTGCCCCTGCAATACCAAATGTCAAGTAAGGGTTCGTCCCTTCCATCACCAGATAAGCAGAAAGCGGATCGTCTCCGTTGACGATCACCGTCATTTCCGGTACGGTTTTGACCGCACGGTTCAAAAGCTCCATCGTTGTGTCAATTTCCCCATAGCGGTCCAGCTGATCGCGGAACAAATTGGTCAGAACCATATAATCCGGTTTCATCTGTGGAAAAATATACTGTGCCGATGCCTCATCAACCTCCAGACAGGCATAATCCGCATCCAGCCTGCCATCCTTACCTGCAGCCAATACAAATGCAGCTGCCACGCCCTGAAGCATATTGGAGCCTGTACGGTTGCAGACCAGCTTTTTTCCTTCTGCTTCAATCGCTGCACAGAGCAGATTATTCGTCGTCGTTTTTCCGTTGGTTCCGCAGACCACAAAGATCTTTT
>CAZEPO010000185.1:0-4216 GCA_964514125.1 uncultured Lachnospiraceae bacterium | reverse complement strand
GCTACGAACAGGTTGCCCGGTGCATTGTAAAGGTTCTGCGGTGTATCTACCTGCTGAACTACACCATCTTTCATAACAACGATTCTTGTACCAAGAGTCATAGCCTCTGTCTGGTCATGTGTTACGTAGATAATTGTAGCGCCAAGTCTCTGATGAAGTTTGGAGATCTCTGTTCTCATCTGTACACGAAGTTTTGCATCCAGGTTGGAAAGCGGTTCGTCCATAAGGAATACCTTCGGCTCACGAACGATCGCACGACCCATAGCAACACGCTGTCTCTGTCCACCAGAAAGAGCCTTCGGTTTACGATCAAGCAGTTTCTCAAGGTCAAGAATCTTTGCAGCTTCTCTAACCATCTTATCGATTTCAGCTTTCGGAACTTTTCTAAGCTTAAGGCTGAATGCCATGTTATCATATACTGTCATATGCGGATACAGAGCGTAGCTCTGGAATACCATTGCGATATCTCTGTCCTTCGGTTCTACATCATTGACTACTCTGTCACCAATCTTCAGTGTACCGCCTGTAATCTCTTCCAGACCAGCGATCATACGAAGTGTAGTAGATTTACCACAACCTGACGGTCCTACGAAGATGATAAACTCTTTGTCTTCGATCTCAAGGTTGAAATCTTTTACTGCTTCAAAACCGTTCGGGTAAGTTTTGTTAATATGAGATAATGATAAACTTGCCATTTTTATCCTCCTAATCAAATGCGTGTTTTATTTCTTTTTCACATGAGCATAGTATACTAAACTTCAATCCATTATGCCATGCCATTACTGTACAAACTTTTTCTTTTTTCATTGGTAGTTCTGCTTACGAAAACAGAGGCCTTAAAGCAATTTGACGAAATTTTTCTTTTTTCTTATACAATTTGACGGATGCTTGTCTTTTCTTCTATGGTTGTGTATACTAGTCAGGTACTGTTTACAGGATTTTCATGCAAATATCCCGATTTGCCTTCTAACAGTATGAATCTACAGAAAGCGCAGGGTATACTACTATGAATTATATCGTTCTGGATTTGGAATGGAACCAATGTCCAACCGGCAAAAACGATGAAATCCCGCACTTGCCTTTTGAAATCATCGAAATAGGAGCTGTGAAGCTTGATGAAACCCATCACATTCTTGATCAATTTCAGGAAGTGATCAAGCCTGTCGTATATACAACGCTTCATTATAAGACAAAAGAGATCATACGCCTAAAAGCAATTGATTTCAAATCAGCACGCAGCTTCACTGAAGTCATTGCTGACTTTTGGGAGTGGTGCGGTGACAGTCCGGTCTTCTGCACATGGGGTCCTGCTGATCTGACAGAGCTTCAGCGGAATCTGACTTATCATCATCTTGCTTCTCCCTTTGCATTTCCGCTGATTTATTATGATATTCAAAAAATCTTCAGTATAGTATATGAAGACCGTAAGTCCAGGCGTTCACTGGAATTTGCTGTAGATTATCTGCGGCTTCCGAAAAACATTCCATTTCACAGTGCACTAAGCGACGCCTGCTACACTGCTCAGATTTTACAAACGATCAATGAAGCATCCATTCTTGCTAATTCTTCTGTTGATTACTATCGTACACCCAAAAACAGACGGCAGGAAATTTATTTATCCTACGATACCTATACCAAGTTTGTCTCCAAACCATTTGACACAAAAACGCATGCGCTCAAAGACCGCGTCGTCTCTTCTACATCCTGCTATCTATGCAACCGAACACTCCAGAAAAAGATCCGCTGGTTCCCGGTCGGCAGCCGGAATTACTGCTGCCTTGCTTACTGCAAAGAGCATGGCTACCTAAAAGGAAAAATACGTATGCGGCAGCGAGAAGACGGACGCTATTATGCGATCAAAACACTGAAGCTTGTATCAGAAGAAACTGCTTATGAGCTCTATGAAAAAAAAGAAATCCTCAAACTAAAACGAAAACTCAAAAAAGAATTTTCCCAAAATCAATCTTTCCTGCAAAAATAGACACAAAAAATACTGCGGCCATCGCCGCAGCATTTTTTATTTTGTACGTTTAAAATTCTCAATCAACTCTTCCATTTCTTTCAGCAGACAATCCACCTTGCCATAATAAGCGTCATTATTCAGCGGATTATCCATTTCATCAGAAATCTCACTCAAAACTTTCTGGATTGCTTCTATACGCATCTTGCCATTTCCATTTTTATAAAGAAGATAACGGCTTCTTTCGTTTTCTTCCGGAGTCATCTTCCGCAGATAAACCTCTACATTCGGCTTTTCTCCAATATAACGATACGTAATGGAAGGTGAAGCATGGTTCAGAAGATTCTGAAGATAATAAATATCTCCCGTCGCCTTATAATATCTCCATGCAAATGTCTTACGCATGGTCTGTGCACCAATTGAAGTCAACCCCATGCTCTTGCCGGCGCTCTTCAGTGCACGATATGCCTGCTCTCTGGAAAGTGCTGCCGGTGAGCTGGCATGTCCAAGAATCAAAAACGCTTCTGGGTCTTTTCCTTCTGTATAGTTCTCGATGATCTGTTTCAGCTCTGGCGGAATCAAAAATGTTCTTTTGATATTCTTTGTACCAATGCATGCTTCGATACTGTCTTTTCCGCGAATGTCTTTATTTTTAAATTTCAGGATTTCCTGAAGCTGAAGTCCGGTTCCTACGCCAATTTCAAACATAATATAATATTTGTCATCCATTTCCCGCAGCTTTGCTTTAAATTTTTCTAATGTTTCTTCGTCTTTTATTGGAGCCACCCAGTTCATACGTTATCCTTCCCTTCTAAATATTAATTATTTATATCCTTCCTGTTCCCGTCTCAGACGTTCCTGTTCCATCACAGCACGTAACTCGGCCTCGATCTCAGCAGTCGTCATTCGTTCAATCTCTTCTTCCCTCTTTTTTCGTTCAATTTCTTCCTGTTTTCTTTTTCTGCGGATTCTTGCATCCGCTGTACTGCGGAAAATCAGCACGATAACAGAAATCACGACAATGATCAAAAGAATCACAGCCCCTGCTGCCACAATCAGAAAATGATCAGCTGCATATTCCTGTATCAACTGATAGCCTGTACCAAAGATTACAGCCACCTGATCTACTACTTCATCAAGACTCTCGAATTGGATATCCGTCTTCAGATCTGCAGTATCCTCTATGCTCTCGGTCTGAACATCTCGTTCAAATATGAGCTGTGCCGGTACATAGATTGATTGAAATTCTCCTATGGCACTTCCAACAAGCTGTCCATTGTAACGATAGGAAATTGTCTTCTTTCTTCCCGTCTCCTGCTGCACCTCATATGATAGTTGCGTCTTTGCAGCATTCAGAGGAAGAATAAGATTTACATCTGCAGTTTTTGATGGTGCTTGTTTCCAGACAGGCGATTGAAGCTTCGCTGCTTCTCCTAAATATCCAAAACCCATTATATCATAAAAAGTTTTCTCAGAAACAACTTTCTTAGCATTCCTGCTGCTGAAATTTTCCATTGCATAAGTCAAAATCTGTGTTGACTCGAGATATGCCTTGCCTGCACCATTCACACGAAAAACAACCGATACCAAATTGCGGTCACCATCCTGTGCATATGTCACCAGCGTGTTCAGGCATTGTGAAGTAAATCCCGTTTTGCCTCCTGTACACCAGCTTTGATAATATTCAGAATCGCTATGAAGCATTTTGTGATGATTCAAAAAAGACCGTGCTTCTTCCGTCAGATTCGTTTCCGGAATGGTATATTCTTTTGTTCCAACGATTTCACGGAACATAGGATTTTCATACGCCGCAGCTGCGATCAATGCCATATCATATGCGCAGGTATAATGATCCTCACTGTAAAGACCATGCGGATTGGAAAAGTGTGTGTTGACGCAGCCAAGCTCCTCAGCCTTCGCATTCATCAATTCAGCAAATCCGCTCAGGCTTCCTCCGATATACTCAGCAATTCCATTTGAAATATCATTTGCAGATGCAAGCATGATTCCGTAGGCAGCGTCGCGAATCGTCAGCTCTTCTCCTGGCTGAATACCAAGATGGGAACTTCCCTCCTCCAGATCATATACGATCTCAGAAAATGTAATCGTATCATCCAGATCACAATTTTCCAAAAGAAGAAGCGTTGTCATAATCTTTGTCGTACTGGCCGGATACATTTTTTCGGTAGCTTGTTTGCTGTACAGCAAAGCCTCTGTATCCATATCCATAACAACTGCCGAAGCCGATTCAATTGC
>CAZEPO010000184.1:0-4225 GCA_964514125.1 uncultured Lachnospiraceae bacterium | reverse complement strand
CAATATAAGGAGGCGCAGAAAGCTATGAAAAAATTTCCGAAATGGATATGGGTGCTTTTGGTGATTGGAATTCTGGCAGTGTTCTTTTTCGTGACTCAACGGATGAAACCTCAGGAGCAGATGTATTCGTTTGATGCAGATGTACTAGAGGTAATGGAGGACCGTATACTGGTCGATGTGACTTCCGGTGATCTGGCAAAAGGAGAAGCTGAGCTTTTGACCGGCGGAGAATATGAGTTTCCGCAGCTGAAGGCAGGCGACAAGATTCACGTTGTATTTGATGGGATTTCAACGAGATCACTGCCGCCGCAAATACCGGGTGTGAGTGAGATTGACAAATATTGCTTATCTGAATAAAATGAATCTATGTGAAACAGCAATAGATAAAATGACCGGAGAAGACAGGGAAGATTGAGAATGAAAGATACTTTACGTAAACACAATACACTAATCGTAGCTTCTGAAACAATGGACAATCGTGTCTATATGAGAAATATACTAGGCAAGGACTATGATCTGCTGGAAGCGAGCAATGCAGAACAGATTTTAGTATTACTGGGTCAGAATCGAAATGGGATTGCAGCACTGCTGTTGGATGTATCTCAGGCTCATATGCTGAATATCGAAATTTTAGGAAAACCGGAATATGCAGCAATGAAACAAGTGCCGATCATTATATTAACGCAGAAGGATGATACGGAGCTGATCCATAGAGGGTTTGCATTGGGGGCAGCAGATGTAATTCCACTGAATTATGAAGCCTTTGCCATGCTCCGCAGAATTGAGACAATCGTGGATCTGCATATACACAAACAGCATCTGGAAAAGCTTGTTCAGGAACAGGCAAATGCATTGTGGCAGTCCAATGAGACAATGGTGGATGCGTTATCATCAATCATTGAATATCGCGGTACAGAATCAGGCCAGCATATTATCCGTATTCGTCATTTTACCAGAATCTTATTGGAGGAAGTTGCCCGCAGCTGTCCGGAATATAAGTTAGACGAAGGAATGATTGCGGTTATTTCCAGCGCATCGGTTCTTCATGATATAGGAAAAATTGCTATTTCAGATCAGATTCTATGCAAAGAGGGACATCTTTCAGAGGAAGAAAAGAAGGTTCTGCAGACGCACGCAGAGATAGGCTGTCAGATTTTGGATACGATTCGAGGTGCTGTAGACAAGGAGTATTTGAGATATGCTTATAATATCTGCCGCTGTCATCATGAACGCTGGGATGGTACGGGATATCCAGCCGGATTGGCAGGGGAAGAGATTCCGATCTGTGCGCAGGTGGTTGGTCTGGCGGATGTCTATGATTCACTGACGAAAAAACAAATAGGTGAGGATGTATATTTGTGTTCGCGAGCAGCCAACATGATCCTGCAGGGAGAATGCGGTGCTTTTTCACCGAAATTATTGGAGTGCTTTAAGCATGTAGTAAAAGATTTTGAAAAGTTAGCTGTATCCTATGCGGATGGATCCAAGTTAGAGATGGAAGAGTTTGAGAAGGGTCTGCCGCTTCCGGAAAAGACAGAGGAAAACAGTGTTGAAAGGATTCAGGCAAAATACAGTACACTGACACAGTATATTAACAGCATGCTTGTAGAAGTCAATCTGGATCAGGATGTTTTTCATGTGGTATATAATCCTTATCTTGATCTGCAATGGATGAAAGAAATCAGCAATTTCTCAGAATTTATGCTGCTTTTGGACGAAACGAAAGATGGAATCGGACAGTTCAGAAGCCATCTCGAGCGATTTATTCAAGGTGATTTTCGGAGGTATACTTGTCGCATCGGTATCAATACATATGAGATATTCGAGGTAACGCTGCTACGCGTGGATCATGTGAGGGCGTCGACGGAATCTGCTTTGCTTTTGTTGAAGCGTCTTGAAACAGCTGTCGAAGAACGGCTGCCGCAGGAGGCTGAACTGCTGGCAAACAGTAGTTTCCTGTGTCTGTACGATGAGAAATTTACTCTTGTACGATTAAATAAGCATGTTCCGCTGCTGATGGGATACAATCGACAGGAAATACGGACATGGTTTCATGACAGTCTTTTGGAATTGGTTGTGCCGGAAGATCGTGAACGAGTAAGCAATACATTGCGGGAACAGTTTCGAAAAGGTAATTTCGCAGAAGTGGAATATCGGATGCGAAGAAAAGATGGAACGATTGTCTGGATGATGGATCGAAGCATGCTCAGTGTTGGTTCAGATGGAAAAGAATATATGAACAGTCTGCTGACCGATATCACAGAATCCAAAGTGGAGCACGAAGCACTGAAAAACAAGCTTCAGCAATACGAAATCATTCTGACACAGACAGAGAATGTCTTATTTGAGTGGGATGCCCAAGAAGACCGAATTGAATTTTCTGAAACCTGGAATCGGTTATTCAAATTTCCGCCTGCTTTCCAGTCTTTGAAAAAAATTCTGCGTGATGGCGATTATTTCCATCCGGATGATTTTCCGTTATTTTTGGACAAGATGGCGAAGCTGCGAGACAGCTCTGATTATGAAGTGGCGGATGTGCGGATTTCTGTTGCAGGCGGCTATTATATTTGGTGTCGTTTCCGTGCGACTGCAATCCGTGATCAGCAGGGCAATTTAACCAAAATATATGGTATGATTCTGAAGATTGATGAGGAAAAGAAAGCAGAAGCGCATCTGCAGACTCAGGCAGAACGTGACGGTCTGACGAAGCTGTTGAACAAAAAAACAGCGCGCAAGCGGTCAGAGGAATATCTGTCCAGAATGGCAGATGGAACACCGTGTGCAATGATGATCATCGATCTGGACAATTTCAAACACGTCAATGACCATTATGGACATTTGTTCGGCGATACAGTGCTGATGCAGGTATCAAAAGAGATCTCAAAATTATTCCGAGATCAGGATATTGTAGCGCGTATCGGCGGAGATGAATTTATGGTTCTGATACGTGGAATCAATGATAAGACAATTCTCGAAAACAGATGTCTGCGTTTGCTGAATGTACTTACTGGATTGTTCCGCAATGGAGATCAGAAATTGCCAATCGGATGCTCGATTGGAATTGCGGTCTCCCCGGAAAACGGAGTTGCATACTATGATCTGTTCAACAAAGCGGATCAGGCACTTTATCAAGTGAAAAGCAAAGGAAAAAACAGCTTTGCTTTCTATGAAAACAATGATGACCAGTTTTTGAGTGATAAGATTGGTATCAGTGCGGTAAATAATCCAATCGATTCAGATAAAGAACCGGAGAGCACGCAGGAAAATCTGGTCAGTACGGTACTGCATCGGTTATACAGCAGTCAGAATGTGGAAGAATCAATCCGGGATATTCTTGCAATGGTAGGAAAAAAGACGAACGTGAGCCGCGTTTATATATTTGAAAATTCAGATGACAACAAATATTGCAGCAATACCTACGAATGGTGTAATGACGGTATCACACCGGAGCGCGATAAACTTCAGAATATTAGTTATGAAACTGATATCCCTGGATATTCAGAGAACTTTGATGAACAGGGAATCTTCTACTGTGCTGATGTCCGTACTCTGCCTGCGCAGACATATGAAATTTTGAAGCCGCAGAATATTAAATCGATGCTGCAGTGTGCAATCCGTGAAAATAATGTATTCCGCGGATATATCGGTTTTGATGAATGTGTGGAGCAGCGGATGTGGACGAAAGAAAATATCAAAGTATTGAGTGATTTTTCGGAAATGCTGTCTGTATTTTTGCTGAAGCAGCGAGAGCATAAGAAAACTTTGGAAGTAAGCCAAAAACTGGATCAATATATGGCAAACGAGAAGATCAAGTAAAAGTGAGCAAGAAGGAGAATGCCATTGGAAACAGAGATTTATTATATCGGCGGTTCACCCTGCAGTGGCAAAACAACGCTTGCCAGACATTTAGCAGCCAAAACAGGAATGTATCATTTGGAACTGGATGATCTTTTGGGAAAATACGCGCTGCTGGGAGCACAAAAGGGCTGGTCAGCCTGTCAAAAGCAATGGTCGGGAGCACCAGATGAGATCTGGATGAGAGCACCAGACGAGCAATGCCGGCAGGAAATAGACTTTTATCGTGAAATCTTTCCGCTTATCCAGGATGATCTAAGACAGCTCGAAAGAGGACGAAAAATCACACTTTTCGCAGACCAATCTTTGGAAATTCCTGCTGCTCATTTGGAGCGTGGACTGATTCTGGAGGGAGCAGCGCTTCTTCCGG
>CAZEPO010000183.1:0-4226 GCA_964514125.1 uncultured Lachnospiraceae bacterium | reverse complement strand
AGAGCGCTGCGTTCGGGACGCAGAGGTCGCAGGTTCAAATCCTGTCGCATCGATTCCTTGGCAGGGGCGCCGGAGATCCTTATTTGATTGGATTCTCCGGTTTTTTTTTTCCTAAATGATGGAAAAGCCAGCGGATAATTTTCAAAACAGGGGGGTAAGCAGAATGAAAAGAGAGATTCCATCCATGGATCAGTGGCTGAAAGAAGCCAAACAGCATGAGAGTGCACCGAAGATTGGCATGTATCTGACGCACAATGGGGTGGTGCGTCAGAGTGCACGGGCGAAGGTGCGCGAGGGAGCAGAGGATACAAAGCCGGTGACAGGTATGCTCTTTTCTTATGATCAGGATAAGGTGGATCAGGTGATCCGGGAGACTTATCAGAGAGAAGGGATTTACTATATCAAGGTCTGGCTCAATGAAGGCGAGCTGCAGATGGGAGATGACATTATGTACGTTCTGATTGGCGGAGATATCAGACCGCATGTGATCGATGGGCTTCAGTATCTGGTAGGCCGGATCAAGACGGAGTGCGTGGCCGAGACGGAAATCACGCAGTAACGGATAAGAATCCACCAAAAGAACTTGTAGGGAGAGAAGCGACATGGGAATGATCAAATGCGTCTGCATCAGCAAAGAGCGAAAGAGCAGTGCCTGCAGTATTCAGCAGTGTGAAGTCACTGTCCTTGGAATGAAAGGTGATATTCATTATGGAATGAGTCAGCGCAGACATGTCAGCATGCTTCCTTTTGATAAAATAAAGGACTATTTTGATACGCGAAAAGAAGAGATTCTTTATGGAAGATTTGGCGAAAATCTGGTAGTGGAAGGAATGGACTGGAATTCCCTGCAGGTTGGACAGAGACTCTGCACGGACTCGGTCGTTCTGGAAATCGTACGGATCGGTGCAGCTACGCCGGCATCGGATGCGTATCAGGGACCGAAAGTCTGTGTTCCTATGGAACCGTATTTTGTGTTTTGCCGGGTTCTGACAGAAGGGGTGCTGCGAACCGGTGCTACAATACGTTAAATCAAAATCATATAATTAATATAGAGGAAAAAGATATGGATATCATTTCAGTGGAAGAAGCCGTAGAGCTCATTTTGGGTTATACGAAAGAAATAAAGGAGACAGAGACGGTTGGATTGCTTGACTGTCTGGGCAGAATTCTTGCGGAGGATATGGTGGCAGAGATGGACAATCCACCGTTTGACCGTTCTCCGATTGATGGATATGCATGCAAGGCGCAGGATCTGCAGGGCGCATCAAAAGAGAATCCGGTGCATCTGCAGGTGCTTGAAGAGATCGATGCGGGAATGTATTCTTACACAGAAGTTAAGCATGGAGAGGCCGTTCGGATCATGACCGGAGCACCGATTCCGGCTGGCTGTGACTGCTGTATCCGACAGGAGGATACGGATTATGGTGAGCAGCAGGTGGCGATCTATCATCAGGCAAAGGAATGGGAAAACTACTGTTATGCGGGAGAAGACTACAAAAAGGGCAAGGTTTTGCTGCAGGCAGGAACGAAGCTTGGATTTGTAGAAGCTGGTATTCTGGCTGGCATGGGCAAAGAGAAGGCATTGGTTTATCGTTTGCCGAAGATTGCACTGCTTACTTCAGGCGATGAGGTAGTAGAGCCGGGCAGAGAGCTTGCTCCGGGCAAAATTTACAACAGCAATCTTATGCTGATGGCGGCACGTTTTAAAGAGTTTGGGGTGAATCTGGTGCAGATGGAATCGATACAGGATGACCCGGCTGTGATGGCAGAGGCTCTGAAGAAGGCTGCAAAGAATGCGGATCTGATCGTAACGACCGGTGCAGTATCCGTCGGCAAAAAAGATATCATGCATGAAAGTCTTGAGATGATCCAGGCACAGCGTGTGTTCTGGAAGGTTAAGGCTAAGCCTGGTATGCCGACACTCTTTTCTGTTTATCAGAATGTGCCGATCCTGAGTTTGTCGGGCAATCCGTTTGGCGTAGCTGTTATGCTGGAAATGATGGTACGTCCGACGCTTCAGAAGATGAAGCAGGATTCGACGCTTGCATTGAAACGGGTCAGCGGAGTGATGGCAGAGCCGTTCCGGAAGCCAAGCAAAGGCCGCAGACTGGCGCGGGCAATCTGGCGCGACGGCAAATTTTATTTTTCAGAAGGTCTTCATTCAAATGGCGTGCTGTCTTCGATGCGTGGCTGCAACTGTCTGCTGGATATTCCAAGAGGAGGAAGTCCGCTTGAAGTAGGTGACAAGGCGGAGGCAATCTTGCTGTGAGTGAACAGAGAAAACCATTCATTCTGGCAGTCAGCGGAAGAAAAAATTCAGGCAAAACGACGCTGATCACACGAATTCTTCCTGTTTTGTCCGAATATGGTCTGAAGGTGGCTACGATCAAGCATGACGGACATGATTTTGATGCAGATATACCGGGAACCGATACGTATCGTCATATGGAAGCCGGTGCATATGGAACCGCGATTTTTTCGTCTGAAAAATATATGGTCATCAAAAAGCAGCCATCTGTGCTGCCGGAACATCTGATGGAGCAGTTTCCGGAGGCTGATTTGCTGATCCTGGAAGGCTTTAAGCATGCAGACTATCCGAAAATCGAGGTACTGCGCAAGGCCAATTCGACGGAATGTGTCTGTACAGGCGGTCATCTGCTTGGAATCGCAGCAGACTGCCGTCCGGAAGAAATCACAGGGGAGCATACCAATGTGCCGATCCTGAACCTGAACGATCCGCAGGAGATTGCGGAATTTATCAAAAATCGGATTGAAGAATCAGAACAGGATGAAAGAAAAGATCTGGATGTAAAGACGAAGATTTTTTTGTCGAGTGAACATGCCTTTTTTGGACCAGGTATGTATCAGCTGCTTGCCTGTATAGAAGAAACAGGGTCGTTGCGTGCAGCGGTGGAAAAGATGGAGATGTCTTATACGAAGGGCTGGAAGATGATCCGCAAGGCAGAGCAGGAGGCAGGCTTTCCTTTTTTGAAGCGCAGCAACGGCGGCAAGCATGGCGGCAGTTCTGTGTTGACCGAAGAAGGCAGACTGTTTATGCGGGAATATCAGGCTATGTCAGAGGAAATTATAAGCACCAGTCAGACAATTTTTGAAAAATACTTTGGAAAATCAGAATAGAAATATGGCGCTGCCGCTTGGACAGATAAAAAGATAGCAAAAAGGCTGTATCGTAGACGGAATGTCTTTGATACAGCCTTTAAAAATGCAGTGATATTTGTGAAAGCACTGTCAGGAAGGAAGCTGTCCGGAAAAGAGCTTCATCCGGTCGCGTCTGGCAGCGCAGATCAGGGTCAGATCGTATTGGCGGGCCAGTTCTACGGCTTTGGCGGTCGGTGCACCTTTGCTGACCAGGATCGGTACGCCGGCGTACAGTGCTTTGCAGAGCATATCAGTTGGAACACGGCCGCTGGAATACAGGATGCAGTCCTGCAGCTTCAGTCCTTCACGCAGTGCATAGCCGATCGCTTTGTCGAGGGCGTTGTGCCGTCCGATGTCTTCACAGTCGAAGAGAATCTGATCTTGGATAGCCAGGAAACAGCTGTGCGTAGCTGTGGTCTGCTGATGGATCGGCATGCCGTCTGCGAAGCGGTCTGCCAGTGCAAAAATCCATTCTTTTTTGCAGACTGCAGGAGGGGCAGAAACCGGATCCGGCAGTTTGGCAGGAAGAGCATGTGTCAATGTGACTTCAGCATGCTTGCCAGTCTCATCAAAAACGAGACTCCAGACTTCACTGGCAGAGCGGATCAGCCGTTCTGTAGCCAGATGTCCGATGACCAGCTCCGGCAGATGCTGCGGAAGGCAGACAAATGACATAGAGAGTGTCTCGTTGACGGTAACATTGAGTGCATGTTCATTCAGGACCGCCTGCGTTTCTTCTTTTTCTGTACCGTCACGACCAATATAATGGTGTGTGAGCTGCTGTACCGGTTCTGGCAGTTTGGTAGGAAGGGTTAGATACATAAAAATCACCTCAAACAAAAATAGAATGGTAGTAAAAATAATTATAACGCAAAGCGAAATGGAAAGTCAAAAAATATATATTTTACATATTTTGGCAGGAGGAGTATAGTAGAAGCCGGATAAAATGTCAGATACGAGTATCTGCCTGAGGGCATGATTCGCATATGACGCGACGAAGTGGAGGAGAATATTATGAATAAGGATTTGACGGTCGGAAGACCGGAGAGCGTATTGTGGCAGTATTG
>CAZEPO010000182.1:0-4289 GCA_964514125.1 uncultured Lachnospiraceae bacterium | reverse complement strand
ATATTCCCAAATACTGTCCCACCAGTTCCAGTCCTTCCAGTCTCAGACAAAACTGCGGATCTCCCTGTGCCACCAGTCTGCGGCACATCTCATAGTCCATCCACTGCACGGATTCAACTTCCTCCTGCTGCAGCTGCAGAGCTTCTATGTCAATCGGCTTCTGATAAACATAGACCGATGCGATCTCGTGGTCAACGAACGGTCTGCCTTCAAACTCTGCCTGTATCACGCCTCCGTCAAAGCTGCCCGCATAAGCCAGCTCTGCCTCGGATGCTTCTATGCCAAGTTCCTCCTGCAGTTCTCTCCTGGCGCTCTCAAACGGTTCATCTCCTGCTGCTATGTGACCTGCTGATGAGGTATCCAGCGCGCCTGGAAATGAATCCTTCTGCATGCTGCGCTTCTGCAGGAGCACCTGCCATCTGCCGTCTGCATCCTGGCGTACAACCCAGACATGGGCTGTCCGATGAATGCTTCCGGTCGTATGTGCCACGGAACGCTCTGTCACCCTGCCGGTCGGGATGCCTTTTTCGTCGCAGACATCCAGCAGTTCGAGCGGTTTTCCATCTACACTGACGTGCGTCAGTATATCTCCGCGATACATCAGCTTCATGGAAAAAAACGGCGCATCCTCCGCCAGCATTTTCAAAAAGATCTTATCGCCTTCCCAGAGATTCAGCTTCGTCACCTCGGACTTCGGCACCCATTCCAGAACCCCCTCGTCACATGGAAATTCGAGTTCACACTCTTCCGACACTTTTGCTGAGCACTGCTGCTCCTCTCCGCAGCGACGGAAACCGTCTGCCGTATACAGACAGATATATTCAATCGGCCAGCCTTCCGAAACGAAAGTCAAAAGTCCGCGAAAACGCCATGAAGTCAGCTGAAGCCCGGTTTCTTCTCTTGCTTCCCGAAGCAGACATTCCTCCGGACTCTCCCCTTCTTCAAAATGACCGCCGATTCCGATCCATTTATCTTTATTCACATCATTCTTTTTGCTGACGCGATGCAGCATCAGATACTTATCATCTTTTTCGATATAACACAATGTTGTCAGTGGTGATTTCATTTTTTCTCCCTATCCTGCGAACTGCGTAGTTATTCCGCCTCTTTGCTTCTGAGCGTTTCGAGCAGTTCCATCAGGTATTCCCTTGTATTATGCTCTGGATATTCCAGCACATCCTCCAGCATTCTCTGCAGAATGATTCCAAGTCCCGGTCCCGGTTCCATGCCCTGTTCGATCAGATCTTTTCCGGTGACCGCGAGCTGCTTCAGAGAAAGGCAGTCTCCATGCATTCTGATATCCGACCAAATATGATTTACTTCATCGAGATAATGCAGTTTTTGTTCAATCACATCCGGATTTTGCGCCAAAATATCTGCACGCTTCACCTTCAAAAACTGTTCAAACAGCTCCGGACCGCCGATCTGATATGCACAGCGCCGTACGCTTTTGCCGCTCAGTTCCGGGTACCAGGAATGATTTTTGACCAGTGTACATACATTGTTGAGCGTGTCATTATCAAATTTCAGACGCTTCATGATCCGACGTGCCACTTTTTCACTGTGGGCAGCATGACCGCGAAAATGATCTTTGCCGTTTTCGTCAACCGTATAGGCATCTGGTTTGCCCATATCGTGAAACAGCATCGTCAGCCGCAGTACCTTATCGGAAGGAATGTTCTGCAGGGCAAGCAGCGTATGTCCGCCTGTCGAATACGCATGGTGCGGTCCGTTCTGACGCTGTACCATGATCCGGTCAAATTCCGGCATGATCACAGAGGTAATTCCGCACTCGTAAGCAAGCCGGAACCAATGCGGATGCGGCGATACCATCAGCTTCACCAGCTCAGTCTGAATTCGTTCTGCACTTACCATATCGAGTGCATCTGCCATCTCACGGATTGCTTCCTTCACGTCCTCATTCAATTCAAACCCGAGCTGCGCTGCAAAACGAACCGCACGCATCATCCGAAGTGCATCCTCAGCAAAACGATCCATCGGATTTCCGACACATCGGATCACACCATTTTTCAGATCCTCCATTCCGCCAAATTCATCGACGATTCCGGTTTCATGCGAATAGGCCAGCGCATTGATCGTAAAATCACGCCGTTTGAGGTCTTCTGTCAGATTTGAAGTGAAGGTTACCTCCTTGGGATGACGACAATCCTCGTAGGCGCCATCAATCCGATAAGTCGTTACTTCAAATCCATCCTTTCCATCCATCACCGTTACCGTTCCGTGCTGAATCCCTGTATCAATTGTCCGCGGAAACAGTGCCTTCACTTGCTGCGGCGATGCAGAGGTCGTTACGTCCCAATCGTTCGGTTCCCGACCCAAAATCGAATCGCGGACACAGCCTCCTACTGCATATGCCTCATATCCATTTTCATGCAGCTTCTGCAAGATCTGTGCTACTTTTTCCGGTATTTCAATGTATGTCATGCTTCCCTTCCTTCCATAAATAAGGCAGACATTCCAAGTCCGCCATGCTCTTTTTTCTGTGAATACAGTCTCCCTCTGTACTCCTGTCTGTTTTATTCTAACACATGCTTTTGGGAGTGTACAGTTCACTTTTCCGCACCTTTACAAATTATTGTCAAACGTGAAAAAACTGTGTCTTTCCAAAAATCTATTTACATTTCCACGCCTTAAATGTTATATTTTTGTTACAAACTATTTCAAAGGAGATTATTTTTATGAATAAAAAACGTGTACTGCTTCTTCTCGGGCTGGCTGCCGCAATTGGAATGACCGGCTGCGGAAACAGCGAAAAGAAAACGGAAGAGACTGAATTTTCTACATCCGCTCCTGAAGAAACTGCCGAAGAGGATCTGGATACAGCTGAGCTGATGGAAGAAAACAGTGAAACAGAAAAAGCGATCGAGCCGATCACACCATCCGATTATCTTCCGTCCAAAACTGCTGATTATGTAACACTCGGCGACCTGTCAGGGCTGCAGGCTACCGAATATACCTATGAAGTTACAGATGATATGATCCAGGCACAGATTGACGAGGAACTGGAATTCAATTCTGAAGAAGTCGAAACCGACCGCGCGTCGAAAGACGGTGACGTGATCTATCTTGATCTGACCAGCACGGTAAACGGGGAAGAAACAACCGAAAGCACTTATTTTTATCTTGGCAGTCAGGAATACGGTGCAGAATTCGATGAGCAGCTGATCGGGCTCTTCGCGGGCGATACGATGGAATTTTCCATCACCTTCGGTGATGATATCTGGATGGAAGAATGGATGAATCAGACCGTTGACTTCAAAGCCGAGATTACCAGCGTCTGCGAACTGACCACCCCGGAATACAATGATGCATTTGCAGCCGAATACACAGACTTTGCAACAACAGCAGAATATGAAGCATATCTCAAAGAATCACTGGAAGAAGAATACGCAGATCTTGGTTATTCCGATACTATCGAGACACTGTTTGATCAAGCAGTAGAACAGACCGTTATTTCCGGTTATCCGGAAGAATTTTATGATTCCTGCCGTGATGAGCTCCTTGCCACATACTTTGCTTTTACCGGCAGCGACGATGTCAACGATGTTTATGAGCTGTTCGGACTGACCGAAGAAAGCCTCGATACAGAGATTATGAACTCCGTCAGCCGCCGCCTTCTGATCAGCGCAATCTGTCAGGAACAGAATCTGGAAGTAACAGAAGAAGACTATCTCGAATGTCTGAATGATTATACAGAATATTATGGCTATGACAGTGCAGCTGCCTTTGAAGAGGACTATTCCCGTGAATCCCTCGTTTGGTTCCTGTATGAATCCAAAGCAGCCGAATATCTCTACGAACATGCTGAGATCACCAAGGTTCCATATGAAGAAGAGGAACTTTCTGACGAAGATCTGGAAAACGAAATCTTCTCGGAAGAGGAAGAATTGCTCGAAGACGATACAGAAGTGACCGAAACATTTGAATCTTAAACCCCTTATAAAAGCCGGACACACAGTCCGGCTTTTGTACACTTTTTTGCGAATAAAGCAGGACGCCAAGGGCAGGAAATAAAATGCTTCCAGACTGACCTATGAAGAAGTACTAAAAGTCTTACTTCGGCGGATATATGCGTTAAGAAATCCAGAACATTTGTCTGAGGCGTCTTTGACGCCGAGTTTTGTTCTGGATTTCTTGCTCTTAGCATATATCTGCTGAAGTATTAGACTTTCTTGTACTTCTGAATCAGTCAGTCCGGAAGCATTTTATTTCCTGCTCTTGGCGTCCTGTTTTATTTACAAAAAAGCATATCTCTTCATTTTATTCGA
>CAZEPO010000181.1:0-4296 GCA_964514125.1 uncultured Lachnospiraceae bacterium | reverse complement strand
ACAGATCCAGAGTTCTACAAATGGACACAGTGGATTTTTGTAAAGATGTTCAAAGAAGGTCTTGCATATGAGAAGGAATTCCCGATCAACTGGTGCCCGTCCTGTAAGACAGGTCTTGCCAATGAAGAAGTAGTCAACGGCTGCTGCGAACGCTGCGGTTCACCGGTTACCAAGAAGAATCTGCGTCAGTGGATGCTCCGCATCACCAAATATGCAGACAGACTTCTGAACGATCTGGACAAGCTTGACTGGCCGGAAAAGGTAAAGAAGATGCAGGCAGACTGGATCGGCAAATCCTACGGTGCAGAGGTTGATTTCCAGGTTGAGGGAAGAGAAGAGAAGATCACTGTTTATACAACCAGACCGGATACTCTGTATGGAGCAACCTTCATGGTACTGGCTCCGGAGCATGCACTGGCATCCTCCCTTGCTACAGATGAGACAAGAGAAGCAGTTGAAAAATACATCTACGATGCTTCTATGAAATCCAACGTAGACCGTCTGCAGGACAAAGAAAAAACTGGTGTATTCACCGGTTCCTATGCAATCAATCCTCTGAACGGTGCCAAGACACCAATCTGGCTGTCTGATTATGTACTGGCAGACTATGGTACTGGTGCGATCATGTGTGTACCGGCTCACGATGACCGTGACTTTGAGTTTGCGACCAAGTTCAATATTCCGATCATTCAGGTCATTGCCAAAGACGGCAAAGAGATCGAAAACATGACAGAAGCATATACAGATGCATCCGGTACAATGATCAATTCCGGAGAATGGAATGGCATGGAGTCTGCAGTACTCAAGAAAGAGGCTCCGCATATCATCGAAGAGAGAGGCATCGGAAAAGCAACGGTCAATTACAAGCTGCGTGACTGGGTATTCTCCCGTCAGCGTTACTGGGGCGAACCGATCCCGATCATTCACTGCCCGCACTGCGGCAATGTTCCGGTTCCGGAAGAAGAACTGCCGCTGCGCCTGCCGGAAGTAGAATCCTACGAACCGACAGGTACCGGTGAATCACCGCTGGCAGCGATCGATGAATGGGTGAACTGCAAGTGTCCGGTCTGCGGTGCTGATGCAAAACGTGAGACCAATACCATGCCGCAGTGGGCAGGTTCTTCCTGGTACTTCCTGCGCTATGTAGACAATAAGAACAGCGAGGCCCTGGTTTCCAAAGAAAAAGCAGACAAATATCTTCCGGTAGATATGTATATCGGCGGTGTTGAGCATGCCGTTCTTCACCTGTTGTATTCCCGTTTCTACACCAAGTTCCTGTATGACATCGGAGCAGTAGATTTTGAAGAGCCGTTCCAGAAACTGTTCAATCAGGGTATGATCACCGGAAAGAACGGTATCAAGATGAGTAAATCCAAAGGCAATGTGGTATCTCCGGATGCACTTGTACAGGATTACGGCTGTGACTCTCTGAGAATGTATGAGCTCTTTGTAGGTCCGCCAGAGCTGGATGCAGAGTGGGATGACCGCGGTATTGACGGTGTATATCGTTTCCTGAACCGTTTCTGGAAGCTTGCCTGCGACAGCCTTGAGGCAAACGTAGCCGAGACAAAAGAGAGCGTAAAACTGCGTCACAAACTGGTATATGATATTACACAGCGTCTTGAGAACTTCAGCCTGAATACGGTTATCTCCGGATTCATGGAGTACAACAACAAGATGATCGATCTTGCGAAGAAGCAGGGCGGTGTAGACAAGGCTACAATTGAGACCTTTATCCAGCTGCTTGCTCCGTTTGCTCCGCATATCACAGAAGAACTCTGGGAGGCATGCGGCCATACTGATTCTGTATTCCATACACAGTGGCCGGCAGCAGACGAAGATGCGATGAAAGATGATGAGCTTGAGATTCCGGTACAGATCAACGGAAAGACCAAAGCGATCATTTCCATCCCAGCTGATATTTCCAAAGAAGATGCGATCGCAATGGGTAAAGAAGCCCTCGGCAATAAGCTGACAGGTACGATCGTGAAGGAAATCTACGTTCCGAAGAAGATTGTAAATATCGTACAGAAATAAATTAATTGTAAATAGGACGCCAAGAACAGGAAGAATTTTCTTCCAATCTTGGCGTCCTATTTTAAAAAGTATAAAATTTAGTCATGGCGTTGGTTTTCGGTGCGGTAGGTTTCGCAGAAACGGGCAGCGAATGCCGGTTCTTCATCCTTCACATAGAGATGGGAGATATCACCGAACTGACTGATGCGGAAAGAGGCTATGCCTTCTCTGCGTTCTTCTGTGTTGACTGTCGTGACAGAGGTCGGCGCTGCGCAGAAACCGTGCCACAGAATCATTGGTGAAACATTGAGCAAATGCGAAAGAAGCACACATTCCAAACCGAAATGACAGAAAAAAACGATCGTATCTTCGTTCGGCTGCTGAACGCGATAGAAGAGTCCGTCTCTGACATAACCGTGTGAAGCCAGGAGTTGATCAAAATTCTGAATAACCCATTCATATTCTTGTTTGACATTTCCGGCTTTCATAATATCTGTATGATACCAGTTCTGAGAATCGAAGTATCGTGGATCAGCTGTCCAGTCCTGTGGAAGCCAGTCCCAGGCGACCTTGTATGTATCCGGTCGGTCCGGACGTAGGATTTTGGGTGCAAATTCGCGCAGCCATTCACATTCTTCAGCAGTGCGTCCCATTTTTTTCAGCGTCAGAGAAGCGGTATCTTTGGCGCGGCCGAGCGGTGAGACATAGAATGCCTTTACATCCAGCTTTGCAATGCGTTCTGATAAATATTCTGCTTCACGCCAGCCTTTTTCAGTCAGCGAATCAATGGAATAGTCAGGATCGCCATGTCGTATGATGATTAATTTCATAAGTTCCTCCTTTGTATTCTTCGTTTCGTTCATCCTAAAAATATCATATAACAGAGTAATAAGTTTGAAAAGCACCAGATTAATCAAAATATTCCGTAAAAACAGGTGAAAAGTGAATAAAATGTTAATATATGGTGAATAATAAACGAAAAGGTTGAAATTTTTCAAACAATACCATATAATGTAGAAAATAAAACGAATAATGGTGGGGTGAAACAAATATGGTGAAGAGACCGGTCACGATTTCCAATGAGAGTGGTCTTCATGTCAGACCTGCAGCTGTACTTGCAAAAGCAGCTGAGTCATGCAGTTCTAAGGTAGAAATCTATTATGATTATAATATTATAAATGCCAAAAGTTTATTGAACATTCTTTCTGTTTCGATAGGAAAGGGTGCCAGGATTGAACTTCGCTGTACAGGTCCGGAGGAAGAGGCAGACATCGAAATGCTGATGAAGGTAATTGAAAATCTAGAGAACTAAAAAGCAGCTTGGGGGAGCTGCTTTTTTATGGTTATCTTTCATAGAAAACAGACTGTCTGCCGCAAAGAAAATCAGTCATAGCGACTAATCTTTTCAAAAAACAGGCCGGCAAAGAACCAGAGCGGTGCATAATCCAGACGGATCACCCCATCGACCTGTAGCGGAGCCTGGCTGTAATCCCATGGACACCATCCGAGTTTTCGCAGAAACGTGCCGGAAATATATTCGACGGTAAAGATTCCTGTCATATAGATCAGGCCGCGTGTTACAATGCGGAAATGTTTCAGAACGCGGGAAAGCGGAGCAATCAGAGATGCCAGTCCGTAGATGGGAAACATATGAAGGGACGAGGTTCCGGTAAGCTTCGGATCGTGATGAAAAAGAGACTGCAGACCGGTCCACAAGACTTCCATGCACCATCCATACATTCCGCAGCGGATAAAATTTGATTTCATGAGATTCCTCCCAAATATACATATTTTATACCAGTGTCTCCAAAAATCGTACAAAATATGTGATCAATATCTATTTTAAATATTGCATTATAAAAAAACTATGTTATAATACAGCTAAATAAATAATAGCGAAGTAGGAATTTGTGCGTTAAGTTTTCAGAGGATGGGGAGTCGCCCTGGACCGAAAAGCCACCGTACAACGGCAGGTTTGCGATACATTTTCCGCACCCGTTGCTACAATATGAGAACATCTCATAATGTGGAGGGCATATTATTTATGTGTGACAACGATTTGTGCATTGATAGTATGTACAGAAGGATTGTCGTTTACTCATTCATTTATCTCACATTGTGGAGGTGTTTTGTTATGCAAAAAAATAAAAAAACAACATGGGATACCAGAACATTGGTATTCGTAGGTCTGCTGGCTGCGCTGCATATTGTACTGACCAGAGTACTTGTGATCGAGCTTGGTTCTTATCGCATTACGATTGGAAGTGTATGTACGATTCT
>CAZEPO010000180.1:2527-4317 GCA_964514125.1 uncultured Lachnospiraceae bacterium | reverse complement strand
TATCAGTCGGTGTGATCGCCGCCATTTTTTCGATATCCTCGGTCGCCTCCTGCTCGATGATATCAATAACGTCATCGACTGTGATGATACCGACAAGACGATTCTCACTATCCACAACCGGCATGGCATCAAAGTCGTATTTCTGGAACTGTTTGGCAACCTCTTCCTGGTCAGTCATCGTACTGATCGTGATGACATTCTCTTCCATCAGGTCTCCGATCTTCGCCGTTGTACGGCTCAGAAGGAGCATTCTCAGAGAGATTGTACCGCGGATCTTGCGATGCTGATTCGTTACATAACAGGTATTGATCGTCTCCTTGTCAATTCCAACCTTTCGGATACGCTCAATCGCCTGTTCAACGGTATAATCTTCTTTCAAATCTACAAACTCTACCGTCATGATACTTCCGGCTGAAGATTCCGGGTACTGCAACAGATGGTTGATATCTCTTCGTGTCTCCGGTGTCGTCTGTGCCAGCAGTCTTTTGACTACATTCGCCGGCATCTCTTCCATCAGGTCTGCCGCATCATCCGCATACAGATTATCAATGATGTTTGCAGCCTCACGGTCTGTCAGTGACGTAATGATCATTTGCTCCAATTCAATCGAAAGAAATGAGAATACGTCAGCAGCAATGGATTTCGGCAGCATACGGAATACTTTGATCATTTCCGTTGTCGGAAGTTCCAGTTCCTCCAGCATAGCTGCAATATCTGCCTCATTCAGATCGACAATCTCGCTGCGGATCTTTGCATACTGTTTGTGTTCAATATATTCGCGAAGTGTTTCCAAATCTAACATAACCAATCTCCTTGTGTGTAGTTTTTATGACGGGACCGGGCCCAGGAACATCAGAGATACTATTACTCTGCTTCATAAAAACCACCACCTTTCGTTCGTTAGATTCAATCCTGTCTTATTTGATCTGCGTTACGCCTGCATACGGCAATTCCATTTCGCATGCACAAAATCAACGATCCTGTACGCTGCATAGCCGCAAAGCGTTCCTGTGATAATCCCTCCGATAATATCGGTTGGATAATGAATTCCGATGTAGAGTCTCGTAAATGCCATCAGCACTGCACCCAGAATCAAAATCCATCGGATGTTTCCTTTTTTAATCGTCCAGAACATTGCTGTGGCTGCTGCAAAAGAGCTTCCGGAATGTCCTGACGGAAATGAAAAATCACTTGCCTTTTTCCCAATTAACTGAAGTCCTTCGATCACTTCATACGGTCTGATCCGTGCAAACATGCGTTTCAGGCACATATTATTCACTGCCAAAGAAAAACACAGTGCCAAAAGTCCTGCTGCCCCCACCCATCTTGTTTTCTTAAAACAAAGAAAGATTAACGAGGTAAGGATCCAGATCAGCCCAAGTCCGCCTGCCTTTGTATAAAAAAGAACAAATGGTGTCAGCCATTCTGCTCTCAGATTGTCCTGAATCCAGAGAAGAATGGATGCATCAAGACTCAAAATAAAATTAATCATTCTTTTTCCTCCTGTTACATACCTTTAAATTTTAACGCAGATTTGCTCACCCCGCAAGTAAAATTTACGCCTGGACGACTTCTTATTTGATAGGTAAATATTGGACAAAAATTTTCAGATATAGTCATTGACATATCGCCCAATATATGTTTGAATATTCATATGAACATTCGCTCATATGTTGATTTATCAGAATGAGAATCTTATAATCTATGTTGCCTGAGCAACAGGAAGGAGCTCTTATGAAACATTCGGAACACCACGATCATGACGAACTTCATCACGAACATCATGATGA
>CAZEPO010000180.1:0-2427 GCA_964514125.1 uncultured Lachnospiraceae bacterium | reverse complement strand
CACGAACACCATGATGATCACGACTGCTGCTGTGGACATGATCACTCACACGACGAACATCATCATGAACATAAGAAAATCGCAGCTTCGAGCCGCAATCTCACTGTATATCAGCTGGAAAATCTCGGCTGTGCTCATTGTGCCGCCAAAATGGAAGAAAAAATCAACGCCCTTTCCGGTGTAGAATCTGCAACGATCGTTTATGCAACCAAACAGCTTCGTTTGTCTGCGAAGCATCCAGATGAACTTCTGCCGGAGATTCAGCAGATCTGCTCTTCCATCGAGTCACAGGTCAAAGTAATCAAACCGCAAAAAATGCACAAAATAAACACCGCAGATGGTCATACTCATGCTTCTGCACATATGGATCATCACGAGGCACACTCCGAAGACCGCGCGGATCTGCTCCAGATTTTTGCAGGTACAGTCCTCTTCCTGATCGGAGTCCTTCTTGAAAAGGCTGGCATATCCGATTATGCTTCTATCGCAATTTTTGTACTTTCCTATTTGATTCTCGGAGGAAAAATCCTGCTTGAGGCAGCGCGCAATATTTCCCATGGACAAATTTTTGACGAAAACTTTCTGATGGGAATCGCTACGCTTGGCGCTTTTGGAATTCAGGAATATCCGGAAGCAGTTGGAGTTATGCTCTTTTATCGAATCGGCGAATATTTTGAACACAAAGCGGTTGAACGAAGCCGCAGCCAAATCATGGACGCGGTTGATCTCAGACCAGAGGTAGTTAACCAGATCCAACAGGATCAGATTCTGAGTGTTCCTGCAGAAGATATTCTTGTCGGCGATCTTCTTTTAATCCGTCCCGGCGATCGTATTCCTCTGGACGGAACAATTCTGGAGGGTGAGAGTCGCCTGGATACCTCTCCAATTACAGGAGAACCTGTTCCGGTTGCAATAACTGCAGGCTCCGAAGTGCTCTCCGGCTGCATCAATCTCTCCGGTCAGCTGACACTCCGCGTTGATAAACCGCTGCAGGATTCTATGGTCAGCCGAATCCTCGATTCCGTAGAAAATGCAGCTGCCAGCAAGCCTAAGCTGGATCGTTTTATCACTCGTTTTTCCAAGGTATATACACCTTGTGTTGTATTCGGTGCTGCTGCGATCGCAGTCCTCCCGTCTCTCTTTACTGGAAATTGGCACTATTGGATCTACACTGCCCTGACGTTTCTCGTCATGAGCTGTCCATGTGCTCTTGTATTAAGTGTTCCGCTTGCCTTTTTCTCCGGAATCGGACTCGGATCACGCAAAAAGATTCTGTTCAAAGGCGGACTCTCAATCGAAGCGCTTAGCAAAGTCAAAGCAGTGGTTATGGATAAGACCGGTACATTAACAGAAGGAAACTTCGAGTTACAAAAAATTCTTCCGGAAGCTGATTTTTCCGCAGAGGATCTGCTTCGCATCTGTGCTGGATGTGAACAATATTCGACCCATCCGATTGCGCACAGTATTGTCTCCGCTGCCCAGGCACGTGGTCTTGCACTCGATACACCGGAACATCTGGAAGAAATTGCCGGTCATGGAATCAAAGCAAATCTTCTGCAAGGTCAGGTTCTCTGTGGAAACCAAAAATTAATGCAAAAATATCAGATTGCCATTCCGGCTGCTGAAACAGCTGTCGGAGCAGAAGTTTTTGTCGCAGTCAACGGCATTTATGCCGGTTGTCTGCTCATCTCCGATACGATCAAATCAGATGCTTCTGCTGCTGTCAAACAGTTACAGTCACTCGGTCTTCACACCGTAATGCTGACCGGCGATTCACAGTCCAGTGCCTGCGCAGTTGCAAACGAAACCGGCATCTCCGAAGTGCATGCCAAGCTTCTTCCGCAGGATAAACTCACCTGCCTGCAGCAGATCCGTTCACAAAAAGGCAGTGTCATGTTTGTCGGAGACGGCATCAACGATGCGCCAGTTCTGGCCGGTGCTGATGTAGGCGCAGCTATGGGAACCGGTGCCGATGCTGCGATTGAAGCAGCCGATGCAGTCTTTCTGAACGGTTCTGTATCCGCAATCCCTGCAGCAATCCAGATTGCCCGCAAAACCTATCGCATTGCCGTTCAAAATGTCGTATTTGCGCTGGCAATAAAGCTTCTGGTCATGCTGCTTGGTCTGCTCGGCTTTGCCAATATGTGGATGGCCGTCTTCGCTGACAGCGGCGTTGCCATGCTCTGTGTACTCAACTCTATTCGTATACTCTACCAAAAGATGAAGTAATCACAATACTTAAACATAAAAAACCAGAGAGAATTGGACTTATGCTCCATCTTCTCCCTGGTTTTTTTCTGTTTACATCTATACAATTTTTAAAAAGTTGACCAAATTCTTATTTTCAGCTAAAATAAGACATATCCCAAAACATGGAGGTGCTGTAATGGATCCACATACTCATTCTGATGAAGATACTTTATATCG
>CAZEPO010000179.1:3214-4331 GCA_964514125.1 uncultured Lachnospiraceae bacterium | reverse complement strand
ATTGGATTTGACCCGACCGCAGACAGCCTTCATGTAGGACACTTTATGGCACTTTGCCTGATGAAGCGTCTGCAGATGGCAGGCAACAAGCCGATTGCCCTGATCGGAGGCGGTACAGCGATGATCGGTGACCCGTCCGGAAGAACAGATATGCGTCAGATGATGACCAAAGAGACGATCGCACACAACTGCGAATGCTTCAAAAAGCAGATGAGCCGATTTATCGATTTCTCAGAAGGCAAAGCAATGCTGGTCAACAATGCAGAATGGCTGCTGGATCTGAACTATGTAGAGCTGCTTCGTGAAGTAGGACCGCATTTCTCTGTCAATCGTATGCTGACAGCTGAGTGCTACAAGCAGAGAATGGAGAGAGGTCTGAGCTTCCTGGAATTCAACTACATGATCATGCAGAGCTACGACTTCTATGCACTGTACCAGAAATACGGCTGCAACATGCAGTTCGGCGGCGATGACCAGTGGAGCAATATGCTCGGCGGTACAGAGCTGATCCGCCGTAAGCTCGGCAAAGACGCTTATGCAATGACAATCACACTTCTGCTCAACTCTGAGGGCAAGAAGATGGGTAAAACACAGAGCGGTGCAGTATGGCTTGATCCGAACAAGACTTCTCCGTTCGACTTCTACCAGTACTGGAGAAACGTGGCAGATGCGGACGTTCTGAAATGTCTGCGTATGCTGACCTTCCTTCCGCTGGAGCAGATCGATGAGATGGACAAATGGGAAGGCAGTCAGCTTAACCAGGCAAAAGAAATCCTTGCATACGAGCTGACCGCACTGGTACACGGTGAAGAAGAAGCGAAGAAGGCACAGGACGGTGCAAGAGCACTGTTCTCCAGCGGAAACGCAGCAAATATGCCGACCGTAGAAGTGACAGAGGAAGACCTGACAGATGACGGAATGGACATCATTTCCCTGCTGATCAAGGCAGATCTGGTACCGTCACGTTCCGAAGGACGCCGTGCAGTAGAGCAGGGCGGAGTGTCCGTGAACGGTGACAAGGTCACAGATTTCAAGGCAGTGATCGCAAAAGAACAGCTTTCCGGCGACGGTATCGTTCTGAAACGAGGCAAAAAGAAATTCTGCAAGGTGACATTGG
>CAZEPO010000179.1:1972-3114 GCA_964514125.1 uncultured Lachnospiraceae bacterium | reverse complement strand
GTGATCGAACTGGAGATTCCGGAGGTGCGTGCGACAGAAGAAGATCTGATCGCGCAGACACAGGCACAGAATCCGGAATCCTAACCGTTTCGGTATGCTTTGAACAGCGGCTTCATATAATAATGAAAAAGCCGGGAGCATAGCGAAAAATGAATCCGGAGCGTCGAACGAAACAGAACAATCATATAAGACTTATACAGACGACAGGTGTCAGGATTGTGAAATCCCTCTTTTTCTGGGGGATGACGGCAGTCCTGGCATCTTCTGCATATACCGATATTCAAAAACTGGCAGGCTCAGATATGGCTGTCGAAGCAGATAACGATGGGGAAATGTCCTTTGCAGATGACGATGTAGAAACGGTAAGAGCGGTGGAAAGACAAGATCCGGAAAAATTGCAGTCACTGCAGGAATCCCCGGATCTGACATGCAAAAAAGTAGCGCTGACTTTTGACGACGGGCCGCATCCGGTCTATACGAAGCAGCTTCTGGACGGTCTGGCGCAGCGGAATGTGAAGGCAACTTTTTTTGTCATAGGCAAAAATATTGAAGGCAATGAAGCACTTCTGAGTCGGATGCACGAAGCGGGGCATCTGATCGGCAACCATACCTACGATCATGTGAAAATCTGTGATCTGGATGGAGCACATGCCTGTGAACAGGTGGAGAAGACAAGCGCGCTGGTCAAAGCGGTCACAGGAGAGGATACAGAGTTTGTACGGCCTCCGTTCGGTGCGTGGAACAAAGCGATGGAGTGTTCATTTACGATGATCCCGGTGCTCTGGGACGTGGATCCGCTGGACTGGACAACAGAAAATTCGGCGGCAGTGGTACAGAAAGTGTTGGACACCGTGGAAGAAAATGATATTATATTGTTGCACGACTGTTATCAGTCCTCAGTAGATGCAGCATTGAAGATTACAGATGAGCTGCTGGCGCAGGGCTATGAATTTGTGACAGTCGATGAACTGATCCTGGAATGACAGAACAGAAAGGACGGAACAAGTGGATTTATTTGAATATGCAAGAACACAAACAATGAAAGACGAATCGCCGCTGGCTTCGCGTATCCGTCCGCGGACGCTTGATGAGGTCGTGGGCCAGCAGCACATCATAGGGAAGGACAAATTGCTGTATCGGGC
>CAZEPO010000179.1:0-1872 GCA_964514125.1 uncultured Lachnospiraceae bacterium | reverse complement strand
GCAGAGGAATTTCTCGCAGACATTGCCGGAGGTGATGCACGAGCGGCGCTGAACGCAGTTGAGCTGGGTGTGCTGACAACCTCGCCGAACGAGGACGGCAAGATCCATATCACACTGGATGTGGCATCGGAGTGTATTCAGAAGCGGGTCGTGCGTTATGACAAGGGTGGGGACAACCACTACGATACGATTTCCGCTTTTATCAAAAGTATGCGTGGGTCAGATCCGGATGCAGCGGTCTACTACCTTGCGCGTATGCTTTACGCAGGTGAGAGCGTGACATTTATCGCCAGAAGAATCATGATCTGTGCATCAGAAGACGTGGGTAATGCAGATCCGCAGGCACTGCAGGTAGCAGTGGCAGCTGCGCAGGCAGTCGAGCGTGTCGGTATGCCGGAGGCGCAGATCATTTTGTCACAGGCCGTATTGTATGTGGCGACCGCGCCGAAGAGCAATTCGGCAACTAATGCGATCTTTGGGGCAATGGATGCAGTCAAAGAAAAACCGGCAGCGATTCCGGCGCATCTGAGTGACAGCCATTACAAGGGCGCACAGAAGCTCGGACGCGGTATCGGATACGAGTATGCCCACAATTTCCCGAAGCATTTTTCCAGACAGCAGTATCTGCCGGATGCACTGGTCGGACGAAAATTTTATGAGCCGTCCGAAAACGGATATGAACAGAATATCCGCAGATATCTGGACTGGATACATGAAGAATAAAAAAGAGGTGAAACGCAATGAAAAAAAGCTGGGTTATGATTGCAGTGCTGGCAGTCTTATCCTGCCTCAGCGTCAAATATTCTGAGGCAATCTTTGCGGTTGCGGCATTGCTGATCGAAACAGTCAAGCCTCTGATCGTTGGATTTGTGCTTGCCTATATACTGGATATTTTGATGAAAAAACTGGAAAAGCTTTATTTCCCCAAGCAGGAAGCGGAGTGGGCTGCCAAAACGCGGCGGCCGGTCTGCGTGTTCGGCAGTATTTTTATCGTATTCTTTGCAGTGATCATGATCATCGTGCTGGTCGTACCGGCGCTGGGCGAATCCTTTCAGGTACTGGCAGGCGGCATACCGAGTGCATTTGACCGCTTCTTAGTCTGGCTCTCAGGCATTGCCGGAGAGGCTGGATTCGAGGAAGTACAGTCCTATGTCAATGCACTGCAGATTGACTGGGATTCGCTGTACCATCGGTTGGTTGATTTCCTTTCCAAGGGAGTTGGTGGACTTTTTACTTCCGCATTTTCCGTGGCAAATGTCATGATCTCCTTTGTGTTTACCGGCGTTGTGGCACTTATCTTTGCAATCTATATGCTGTTTCAGAAAGAGACACTCCGCAGTCAGCTCAAAAGTCTGGCGAAGGTCTATCTGCCGGGCAGCTGGAACGAAAAACTCATGGATTTTCTGGCGCTTGCCCATGAGACTTTCACCAGCTTCATCAGCGGACAGATCACAGAGGCCGTGATCCTCGGAACGCTCTGCGCAGTCGGTATGTGTATCCTGCGGCTGCCGTATGCACTGCTGACCGGTGTGATCGTCGGTGTATCTGCGCTGATTCCGGTGATGGGTGCTTACATCGGGGCCTGTCTTGGTGCATTTATGATCGTGACCGTCAGTCCGGCAAAGGCACTGGTCTTTCTGATCTATCTGGTGATCCTGCAGCAGATTGAAGGCAATGTGATCTATCCGAAGGTGGTCGGCGGGTCGATCGGTCTGCCGGGTATCTGGGTACTGGCGTCCGTGACAGTCGGCGGCGGTCTGTTCGGTGTCGTGGGTATGCTGCTTGGCGTGCCGCTCACAGCGACCGTTTACAAATGGATCCGCCGTGATGTGCAGAACAGACTGGCAGAGAACCGCACTGTGCGCAGACCGA
>CAZEPO010000178.1:0-4339 GCA_964514125.1 uncultured Lachnospiraceae bacterium | reverse complement strand
CATCTACATAGACAGTCCAGCCATTCTGATACGGAATACTCAGCACAAGCAGCTTATCCTCTTCCAGTTCTACCGTACCAGAAACCTGATTCGTATCAATCACGACATTCTCCAGAATATTTTCTTTCAATGCATTGGAATACAGCTCCGCATTGTCCATTGGCTGACTGTAAAGCTTCAGATTATCAAACTGAATCATTCCGGCTCTGCTCATCGTAATCGTACAGGAACTGATTGCCTCTTCATGATATCCAAGATTAAACACGTAGTCTTCCTGACGACTTCCATAGCGATCATCATCTGCCCGGAATTTGTAGCTGAGATCATTGCCATCTGTCTGAAAGCCTATGTTGATTGCTTCCTCAGACATATCACCTTCCAGAATCCCCTGTTCCAATACCAGATATGTCTCCGAATTTGGCTGTCCCTCAAAATGGAGCGTAAGCTGATACGTATTTTCTTCTGCATCATCTTCAGCCAGATTATCAGAGTCCTGATCAATTTCTTCATCTGATATAAGTTCCTGCTCTTCACCTGCTGTCAAAGCAGTCGCTGTCATCGCAATACCATCTTCCTCAACCGCAAGAATCGCTAACTCTTCTCCAGTCAGTTCAAGCTGTTCCAGTTCTGCATGCTGCACGACTCCGCTTTCATCTTTTGCAGCGATCGCGGCAGTCTGCATCATGATTTCCTGACGTTCCGTCACATCATAGTTCTCAAGTTCTTCCTCCGTGATCACACTGTCATACGTATAACCAAGCGGCAATGCATTTTTATTTTCACAAATCGTGGTCTCTTTTCCATTTACTTCAGTTTTTAAGACTTCTTCATAACCATATGGCATAGCACGCCCTGGTTCTTCATAATATGCATAATACTTCACAGCCGCCAATGCATTCATATAAGTCCGATTGCTCATACCGAACAACTGTGTAACGCTATAGCCTGTACTTCCCATTTTTTCCAGATATTCCATGATACTTCCGTTAAACGTACTGTTAAACATGGAAATACTGTTGTAATCATGCATGATCGAAGATGATATGGTCCGATAATTCAGTTTTGGCGTAGATACCCGATAAAAGCTCTCATCTTCCAGCTCAGAGATTGCCAGCAATGGTGTATTGTTTGACAGCTTTTCTGTTTCCCCCGGCGCTGCATATTCTCTGACTACACCTGCCATACTGTACAGGGAATGACCGCTGTGCAGAACCATTGCAAAAGTCAGCAGAATCATCATTGCCTGCTTCGTATACTTTGTCCACTCCCGAATCCGTTCCTGACAAAGCAGCACAACTGCAAAGGTCAATACCAGACAAACAAATGCCAATTTGGTATATCGGGTTGTCATGACATTTCCAAAGAATGTCAAAAATCCATATACACCGACTGCCGCACCACAGATTTTCATTTCTCTTCTGTCCATTCGGAACATCTCCGGAAGACATTCAGCCACGATCCCTGCAACCAACAGTGCAATCAGATAACACCAACGGTTTGACACAGAATCAAATCCACTGAATACAACACCTACTACAGGCAGAGACATCATGATCACTGCGATCACTGACAAGATTTTCAATTCTTTTTTGCCTCTGCGCAAAAATAAGAATACGACTGCCAGATATGCAATCGGCAAAAATCCAAGCTTCAGCCAGTCTCCCGGTGAGTTCACGGTTGTCAAAAATGTCTCAAAACAGCGTACCAGCCATTCCTCACCATAATAAAACAGCGAAGGAGTCTTGACCAGCGTCGATCCGCTGCGTCCGGAACCAACATACAAGCCAAACGTCGTTACCAGTACAATACATGACATGGCGACACCTAGCAGATAAGAACCTCCGACAATGCCGACATAAGACAGAAAACTCTTTAAGCTTCTTTTTTCTTTTTCCTTCTGGCAGAAGAAACGCACGAAGAAATATATGACCATTCCAAGTGTCGTCATATACAGATAGTAATAGTTGCTGAACAGTGACACTGCAACCAGTATCGTACACAGATACCATTTTTTATGACGAATAATTTCTTCCACTGCAATGACCAGCAGAGGGAGCATGATCATCGGCACCATAAACATCGGATGTCTGGCTCCTCCGTACAGTGAAAATCCGCAGAAGACGTATACTACACTAGCAATAAAGGTTGTAAAATAATCCTTTTTTAAGTAAAGAAACAGAATGGAAGACGTAATGCCTGCACAATAAAAACGCAGAAGAACCAACAGCGTATAGGCCAGTTCTGTATGTTCTCTTCCAAACAATGCAAACAGCAGATACAGTGGCTCAAGACTGTATGTGATCTCTCCGCCAAGTCCAAGCCTGAAATCATACATCGGCAGTTTAAAATTACCGGAAAACAGATTGGAAAACAAGTCTCTGATATAATCTGAATAAAAGACTGCCCGCGGATAATACTGTGAGATTCCGTCGGCTTTCCAGATCAGTGTCTTGTCAAAACGGATAAAATCGATGAAAACAATCAACAGTAAAAATGCAAAGGCTATCGTATAAATAATAAAATACGCCGTTGTTTTATGCTTTATTTTATCACAGAAATACGCTGCACCTGCAGCATATACTTTGCGGAACAGAATAAATCCGATCACACCCGCATAAATCAAAAAGACACAGCCAACTGCAAGCAGAAAAACAATCTTAATATTCCCATCCGGTACTTTCCCCAAAAATTTCAGTGCATAGAGCATTACTGCGTAAATACAAAAACACCATTCAATCGTTCTGCACACAAAACGGACTGCTTTGAAACGGATTGTCAGATCACTGGTGATTTCTGCCAACACATAGGCAAGATATACCGGCAGTACAGAACTTGTTACTCTGCACAGATTCTGCAGCGGTGTCTTATACAACAGTAAGGATACTATTGTGATCAAAAAAGTGCCGCCGGCCAGTTTCCACTGAAATCCCGGTTTGTGCTCTTCCAGCCAGATGCCGAACAGGAAAAATGCAAAATACGGCAGTACTGGTACTGCTGCCTGCTGCTCGGATCCTACAAATGCCGCCAACACTGCATAGAGTTCTCCGTCTGTGCGCAGAAAAGCGCCCAGCAAACAGATGAGCAGAATCCATCCTGTCAGTCTCGATGATGCGGTCAAGGAAAGAAACGCTTCATAACATGCATATGCAAGAAGAAGCAGCAGCGTCATAGAAAAAAAGACTGCTGCAACCGCAGGAATATTCCGAAAAGTCAAGGTATTGACAAACGCACTATTCCAGTCATTTTCTTCAATCAGGACACTATATAAAAAAGCCATTCCGAAGAAAAACAGATAGTATTTTCCTGCTGCAGTCAGCAGTTTCTTTTTGCCTTCCTCCAACGTACTGTTTCTGGCAATTCTCCGAAAGCTGTACCCAAGACGCGTAAAAAATCCCGGAACAAATACAAGAAAAAGTGCCATATTAATCTTATTGACCAATGCAGTCTGTCCTGTATCCTGAATGAACAGCTGCATCGCCACAAATATAAAAAAGACCCCAAACAAAAACAGATTCATCTCCTGATCACATCTGTTCTGCCGGATCACTGTTTCTTTCTTCATTCGTCACTTAATTCCTTTCAAATTATTCATAATATTCTATCAAATAATCGTTCCCGTGTACAGGTGTCCTTTAAAATTTAATAATTTTTTTGTAACAATTTTTCTATACTTTTTCAAAAAAATCCTCCGGCCGAAACCGAAGGATTTCATAATATTATTCTTATCCAGTGCAGCCTGTCACAGCCCCAGTATGATCGTAGCAATTTTGAAATAAATCAGCAATGAAACTGCATCCACGATCGTCGTAATAAATGGGTTCGCCATAACAGCCGGGTCAAATCCGACCTGTTTCGCCAGCAGCGGAAGTACACATCCTACAATCTTCGCCACGATTACAGTAACAACCAAAGTCAGACACATAACTGCTGCAATTACAAGTGTTACATGATCAAATATCAGCAGTTTTGCAAAATTGACAACCGCCAGTGTAACACCACAGGCTACCGCCACTCGGATTTCTTTCCATAAGACTTTTATCAGGTCTTTGAACTCCACTTCTCCCAGAGAAATGCTTCGAATGATTGTTACCGAAGTCTGTCCGCCGGCATTACCGCCGGTACCCATAAACATCGGAATATATGCAGTCAGAACAGAATACGCAGCCAGCGCTTCCTCATAACTCTGAATAATCTTGCTCGTAAATGTAGATGAGATCATCAGAAACAGCAGCCATGGGATTCTCTTCTTGTAGGTTTCCAGAACCGTAGTTCTCATATATGGCGTATCAGTCGGTGTGATCGCCGCCATTTTTTCGATATCCTCGGTCGCCTCCTGCTC
>CAZEPO010000177.1:0-4381 GCA_964514125.1 uncultured Lachnospiraceae bacterium | reverse complement strand
CTTTTTGGGGTCACCTCAACAAGTATTCACCGGTTCCATCTCTTCTTATTATAAAGATTTATTTAAACAATATTCTGAAGCCATACACCTTTCTTCAGTAAGACTCCTCCGATCACACTTTTGAGCACATCAACCGAACGACAAAGCGCATAGGTCGCCAAAAGCGGCAGCGGTGACAGGCGGCTCAGCGCCATTGCCAGCGGAATGCTGATCATCCACAGGAAGCCTGCATCAAAGAAGAACGTAATTCCTGTTTTGCCGCCAGAACGCAGCGTAAAATAAGCGGTATGTAGAAAAGCACTGATCGGCATCATACAAGCCTCTACCAAAATGACATATTTGGCAATCTGTTTTACTGCATCAGTCGTATTATAAATCTGCGGGAACAAACCGGACATCACAGCCAGGATCGTTCCAAGCACCAGACAGCTTGCCACAGAAAAAGCGATCAGCTTGCGGTCTGTATCCTTTGCTTCCTCCATGTCTCCGGCTCCCAGAAGCTGCCCTACAATGATGCCTACTGCATTTCCCATCGCAAGCCATACAATATTGCAGACATTGGAGATCGTCGTGGAAATATTGATGCCAGCTACCGCATCCAGTCCATACGTAGAATAGCACTGACTCATGATCGCCATACCGACTGACCAGAGAATCTCGTTGATCATGAGCGGTGCACCCTTCAGCATGATCTTGCGCACCAGTGTACCCGGAATCACCATACTGCGGTATGCGCCTCTGATAAATCCAAGCTGATCGGCACGCTTGTGTGTCCAGCGAATAATAATTGCGCATTCTACAAAACGCGCGATCACGGTTGCGACCGCTGCACCCTCTACGCCCAGGCACGGAGCACCGAATTTTCCAAAGATCAGGACATAGTTCAGCATCGTATTTACTACCGTCGCTGCAAGGCCAGCACGCATCGGCGAAACTGTCTCTCCCATTTCACGCAGCGTACTCGCGTAAATCTGTGTAAAAGCATACGGTACCAGCCCGATTACCATCACACGCAGATAGCGAATACCATAATCCAGTGTCGCCGCCGCGCTCGCCTGATTGCTGCTGTCTGCATGCAGAAACAGCGAGATCAGAAATTCCCCTTTGAAAAGCAACAGCAAAATGACTGCGATGGTCAGAAGCATGCATGATATGATTTTGAATCGGAAGGTATCTCTGAGTCCTTCCATATTTTTGCTTCCAAAAAACTGTGCGCCAAAAATACCCGCGCCTGACACCGCACCAAACAGACTGACATTGAATACACTGAACAGCTGATTGGCAACTGCCACGCCTGACATCGGCTCTGTGCCGATCAGCCCCACCATGATATTATCCAGCATGGCAACAAAATTGGTAATTCCATTCTGTACAATGATCGGAACAACCACGCCCAGCACCATCAGATAGAATGCTTTATCTCCAATATATCTTTTTTTAAACCTTTGTAACATTTTCTCTCCCTTATATTATAGTTTCTGAAGCACCAATACACGCGTATCATTTTTTTCATTTATGATATAGTTTTCACGTACTACATATTCTGCATGCTCCTGCAGTGCCTCTGTCAAAAACTGCGGTTCCGTAGCATACAGAACCAGCACAGCCTTTTCTTTCAGATAGCGTCCGATCTGCCCTACAAAAGCTCGGTACAACGCGCGGATCTCTGCCTTGCTCTTCGTCGCTGTCACCTGCGGCATATCTGTGATCACCTCATCAAACAGATGTGTGTGTTCGAATTCAAAGAAGTCCTTATTGATGTAATTGATCAGACAGCCGGTACGGTCTGTGTTGTTTCGAGCCTTCTCAATCGCCTCTCCGTAGATGTCAATTCCATACATTGTGCCTGCCTTTACAGCAAAATTGCGCTCAAGCAGCATTGTGCCAACACCACAGAACGGATCCAGGATCTGTGCTCCTTCTTTGAGATAAGGCTTGGCCAATTCTACAGCCAGTGCCGCATTTACCGGTGTGATCGATGATGCCACCACTTCCTTTCGGTAGGCAAAACGCTTCGCCGGAATCGTAAACAGCTTCATCATCGGTACCAGTGTTCCGTCCTTGCGCTCCAGCAAGCGCACCTCCAGCTCATAATCAGCCACGGAATTCATCAGTTTTCCTCCGGATGCCTGTTCGATCGCATCCGCCATTTTTCTGATATAAGGACCTTTTTTCTCCTGCTCCAAACGGCTTTTCAGTTCGATTCGAAATACAAATGGCGGTTCTCCTTCATGCAACGCCTGAACAGCTCTCAAAACCGTTTTGGCCAGCTTTTCACCGTTCTTTTCTGGATTCTCCATCGGCAGCGGATCGATCGCAAGCGGAAACAGCATTTCACTCCAGGTACGGATTGTCAGAAGCTCTTTGATTCTGGCACCGCGCACACGGATGCCGCCGGCCAGATAACTCACAGTTCCTGTCTGAATCTGACGCGCCGTTGCTTCGCGCTGACAGCGGTTTGTCACCAGGATCACATCCTGATCCTTGACCTGCAGATCAAACTTGTGATAACGCACTTTGCGATATTTGAGCACCATAGACTGCAGCATCCGAATCTCTTCTGCTACATGTTTACGCTCTTCCTCTGCAGTCTGTGCCATACGCAACGTTTCCAGACGCAGCTCCAGCTTTTTCAGCACACTGGAATAATCCATTTCAGCAATCGCCTTCAGATAATCCGGGCGGATAAATCGCGTTGTCTCTCGTTCATATGCGTCAAAAAGAACCGGAAGCAGATCTTCCGATTCCATCATACCAAGAATCAATGCCGCATTTCGTCTCACCTTCGGATCCTCATGCTTCAGAAGCCGACACAGTTCTTCAAACTCACCACCCAGCAGATAGGCAAATGCCCGTTTGTTCTTTTCATTCTTCAGCGCATCCCTCAGTCCGATCAAATTGGCCCGGACCTCTCTGCCGCTGCAGATATTTTCATAATATTCTCTAATCATTTTTCCTCCTGTACAGATCCAGCACAGCATGTCTGCAGTCTGTTATTTTTCTGCCGCCTTTTTACATTCTTCTATGTAAGCCATTACATCATCCCGGAATTTTTCCCATTTATCTTCATGTTCGACATAATACAGCGGACATTCCTTTCCTGTCACATCATAATGACGGATGATATCCTCCCGCTCCAGGTCGTACTCAGCTGCCAGATATGCAGTCAAATGTACACAGGCTTTATAAGTTTCTTCCGTAAAACGTCCCGATTCATCAATATGACAGTTTTCAATCGATACAGACCGGTCATTCATCTCGTTGGAAGCATAGGCGATCTCGCCTGCCGGTACACATTCTATGATCTCGCCATTGATTCCGATCACAAAATTAGAGCTCATAGATACATTTTTGAGATCCTTCAGACTCTCAAAATAATCGTGATTCTCCTGTGCCGTCGTCTTGGGATTACCAAGATAATGGATTACGATCTTCTCAATCACTTTCGTCTTTTTGCCCGGTCTGGAATAATCATTGATTGTCAGAAGCTGCTCATCAATTTCCGGTCGCGGCACCACATTCACATGCTCTGTCTCTGTCTCCGTTTCCTTTACTGTTTCCAAACTGATCGTCATCGACTCGTCTACCGATGTCGGAATATCTGTATCCGGAATCATCCACAGCAACAGCCATACTGCAGCTGCCGTTAATAGAACAACGCATATCCAAAGCAAAATACGTGTCCATCGGATCCGCTTCCGTCCTGTTTTTTTTCTCATAAGTCTCTTGCTTCAAAACCTTTCTTTTATTCTCTTCAAAAGCGTATTTTATCAAAAGCTACGCATACAAAGCAAGTATACACTATTTCCATTTTCTTTGCATCTCTTTTTTGAACAGTTCCAGAAAACACCGCAGAAAAAAGCACAGGCAACCACGTTTTGCAGTCTCCTGTGCTCATGATACAAATTAATTTTCTACACTGTAGTTCGGTGCCTCTTTGGTAATATGAATGTCATGCGGATGTGACTCCTTCAAAGATGCAGCGGAAATCTTCACAAATCTTCCATTTGTCTTCAGATCCTCGATTGTCGGTGTACCACAGTAACCCATACCGGAACGAATACCGCCAAGCAGCTGGAATACGGTATCTTCTACGCTGCCCTTGTATGCCACTCGTCCTTCTACACCTTCCGGAACCAGCTTCTTCGCATTGGTCTGGAAATAACGGTCTTTGCTTCCGTTCTCCATCGCTGCGATGGAACCCATACCACGGTATACTTTGTATTTTCTTCCCTGGTACAGTTCGAATGTTCCCGGGCTTTCGTCACAGCCTGCAAACATGCTTCCCATCATGCAGACATTGGCTCCGGCAGCGATTGCCTTCGTCATATCTCCTGAATACTTGATACCGCCATCTGCGATGATCGGAATACCGTATTCT
>CAZEPO010000176.1:0-4411 GCA_964514125.1 uncultured Lachnospiraceae bacterium | reverse complement strand
CTGCGACCTCTCGGCCCCCAGCCGAGCGCGCTACCAAGCTACGCCATACCCCGAAAATCCTCTATATTTTACCGAAAATACTGCTGTTTGTAAAGCGGAATTTTTTATTCGTCTTTCGCCCAGTCAAATGAGCATTTCACAGCTTTTTTCCAGCCTTTGTATAATTTTGTACGTTTTTCTTCTTCCATCTCCGGCTCAAAAGTACGCTCCAAAGACCAGTTCTGACGGATATCATCAAAATCTGACCAGTATCCTACTGCAAGACCTGCCAGATAAGCCGCACCAAGTGCAGTTGTCTCAATACAGTTCGGTCTGCACACTTCTGCTCCCAGAATATCTGACTGGAACTGCATCAGGAAATTGTTCTGGCTGGCACCGCCGTCCACCTTCAGCACCTTCAGCGGAATACCGGAATCTGCTTCCATCGCATGGATCACATCCGTTGCCTGATATGCCATAGATTCCACAGTTGCACGGATCAGATGCTCCTTCGCTGCACCTCTGGTCAGACCAACAATCGTACCGCGCGCATACTGATCCCAGTACGGTGCACCAAGTCCGGTAAATGCCGGTACTACATACACACCATTTGTATCCGGAACTGCTCTGCAGTATTCCTCTGACTGAGACGCACTGTCAATCATACGCAGTTCATCTCTCAGCCACTGAATCGAAGCACCGGAAACAAACACACTTCCCTCCAGTGCGTAACGTACTTTGTCACCTTCTGAAGCAGCGATTGTTGTCAAAAGACCGTTCTTAGATTCAACTGCGTTTTCTCCTGTCTGCATCAGAAGGAAACCGCCTGTTCCGTATGTATTCTTCACTTCACCCGGTTCAAAACAGCACTGTCCGAATAATGCAGCCTGCTGATCACCTGCTGCACCTGCGATCGGAATGTTATCTCCGATCAGACAGCCTTCTGTCTTTCCGTAAACACAGCTGGAAGATTTGACCTCCGGAAGCATCTCTGCCGGAATATCAAGCTTCTCCAGAATTTCCTTATCCCATTCCAGTTTATGGATATCAAACATCATGGTTCTGGACGCATTACTGTAATCGGTTACATGAACCTTGCCATTTGTCAGATTCCAGATCAGCCAGGTATCTACGGTACCAAACAGCAGCTCTCCTTTTCTCGCGCGCTCTCTGGATCCTTCCACATGATCCAGAATCCATTTCAGCTTCGTTGCAGAGAAATAAGCATCCGGAATCAAACCTGTTTTCTTACGGATGATCTCTGCATAGCCTTCTGTCTTCAGATCATCGATCATTTTGGAAGTACGGCGGCACTGCCAAACAATTGCATTATAAATCGGCCGGCCGGTTTCTTTTTCCCATACGATCGTTGTCTCTCGCTGATTCGTAATACCGATTGCAGCGATATCCTCCGGAGTCGCACCAATCTTGCCCATTGCCTCTGCTGCTACACTTGCCTGTGAAGACCAGATATCCATCGGATCATGCTCTACCCAGCCTGGCTGCGGATAAATCTGCTCAAACTCTCTCTGTGATACGCTGCAGATCGTTCCTTTTTTGTCAAAAAGAATGCATCTGGAACTGGTTGTACCCTGATCCAACGCCATAACATATTTTTTCATATGACTTTTCTCCTTTTTTATTTTTTATATAAATTTCTATTTTTTATCTGACTAGAATTCTTCCGCATAACGGATGCCTTCAATCTCACGAACTCGTGTAAGCACATCTCTGTGATGCGTTCTTTTGGAAAATTCAATCGTCAATGTCATGCAGGCATCCTCTGTATACCATTTTGTCTCCGATTTACGCTTTAATGATATGACTCTAATTTCGTTCTGATGAAAATACTCCACCAGTTTCGGCAAAAATTCCTCATTTTTGCCTTCCACATAAAGAATCATATTCTTGGAGCGTGCGAGAATCTGCTTATCAATGTTCTTGTATACGAACGAAGAGACCAGCACAACAAACAATCCGACTATGCCTCCAAAATAAAAGCCTGCTCCAATCGCAAGTCCCAGCGCTGCAGTCACCCACAATGCAGCAGCAGTGGTCAAACCCTGTACTCTGTTGTGGCTGGTGACCATGATCGATCCTGCTCCGAGGAATCCGATTCCACTGACAACCTGAGCTGCCATTCGTGACAGATCTCCGGTTCCATGAGAAATATATTGAAAAATATAATCATTGGTGATCATAACCATCGTTGCACCCAGGCATACCAGAGAAAAAGTTTTCAATCCTGCCGGGCGGCCTCTCATTCCACGTTCAATTCCAATGGCAGCCCCACACACTGAGGCCAGCAGCATCTTCAGCAGCGCACTGAGTTCGAATGCGGTCACGCCCAGTGGTTCAAGCAATTCCAATAGTAACTCCATCATCCATCCCCTTTGTCTAAAATCTTATCAATATTACTTTACAAAATGAAAAGCCTGATCAGTTACCACAAAAAATGGATCCTGAACAAGCTTTTCGTTAAAATACTGAATTATTCTCCAGCCATTTCACGACGTACTTTTGTAATACGATCCGGGAAATTTCCGATTACAGCATTCACGCCTCGCGCAATGTGTCTTCTGATATCTTCTTCCTCATTCACAGTCCATGTATTGATCTCAATGCCATGGCTCTTCACTTCAGCTACCACTTCATCAGAAAGGCTCAGATGGATCGGATGATAGCATTCTATGCCACAGTCCTTTACATACTGACCTGGTTTGATCAGCCAGCTCTCTGTCAGCAGACCGCATTTCATATCCGGACACAGTGCTTTCATTCTGAGTACACTCTCATGATTGAAAGAAGAAATAATAATGCGATCCTTCAGTCCAAATTCCTCGATCAGATCCAGAACCTTCTGTTCAATACCGGTATATTCAAAAATACCTGTCTTCAGCTCGATATTTGTTACAATATGTGTATCTTTCACTAATTCAAAATACTCCCTTAAAGTAGGAATATGCTGCGGCTCACACTGGCCTGCAAATTTGAATGATACATCGAACTGTTTCAGTTCTTCATAGGTATAATCTCTTACAAGACCTGTGCCATTCACGCAGGTACGATCAAGCCGCTCGTCATGAATGATCACCAGCTCGCCGTCCTTGATCAAATGTACATCCAGTTCGATACCATCACAGCCTTCTGTTTCGATTGCTTTTTTGAATGCCAGCATAGTATTTTCCGGATACATACCACTGAAACCCCTATGTGCAAAATTCTTAGTCATCATTTGTTCCTCCATCCTTCATAATTCTATTCTTTATTATATTTTTTAGCTACAGCATTTTCCAAACTTCTGGATTTGTCGAAGAAACCGAAATCGCACCTGCCGAAAGTGCATTCATCACATCTTCTCGATCCAGAATCAGACCGCCGGCAATCACCGGAACCTTAACTTTTTTTGAAAGGCGCCTGATGATCTTTGGCATCACCCCCGGAAGGATTTCCAACATATCCGGTTTCGCATTTGCAATCTGTTTTACAATATTTTCATAAGACATAGAATCCAAAATAAAGGTGCGAAGCATTGTATATAAGCCAAGCTCTTTTCCCCTTTTGATCAATCCTGATCTCGTCGAGATGATTCCGTCTGCCTGCGTCTGCGCTTTGATAAAATCGACTACGACCTCTTTGCCGCTCAAGCCCTCCATAAGATCCACATGAACCATGGCAATCTTATCTGCATCCTTGATTCTCTGAACGATCCCGCCAATGCTGCAGATATCTCCATATAAGATGAATACTACTTTGATCTCGTCACTGGCACAGCAGATTTCCAGGCCTTCTTCATCCTTCACTGCCGCGATCACAGGGTTTGCTTCAATCAACTCAAAAAAACTAGGTTTTTCCATTCTATGAACCTCCAACCCAAGCACTAAGCAGTCACAATAGGCAAAATAGGCAAAAAAAGAGAATACTCCTCAAAGACAATGTTTCATTGTATTGTCACTTCCGTACTCTCCAAATCTCTGTACAATTTTTCTATTCTATATAACTGCATTTCTATTATATTTTATCATATTGTACAAAATAAAGCAACAGGATTTTTGGTTCTTCAACAAAATAGCATATTATTTTTAATCTTTTTGATATTTCGCTTGACATCCAAGGATTCAAATGTTATAGTGTAGGAAACTTAATAGTTTTGCATGAGTGGAAAGAGATGCGACGTAATGGCACTAAAACGTGTCTGTTTTACGTCGCCTTTTTATTTTTCAAATCAAAGGAGGAAGAAAAATGCAAACTGACAACAGACCTTATGTAGAATGGAAACTGGTTGACGATTTTATGACGGAAGTATTCAAAAAAGTGGGCCTTCCGGAGGAAGACGCAAGACTTTGCGCAGATGTTCTCCTTGCAAGTGACAAGCGCGGTATTGAAAGCCATGGCTGCAACCGTTTCAAACCGATTTATATTGACCGTATCA
>CAZEPO010000175.1:0-4433 GCA_964514125.1 uncultured Lachnospiraceae bacterium | reverse complement strand
AAATACTTCTTCTTTGTTGTGCTCATTGAGGATCTCATGCCGTGCTCCCGGATAGAGTCTGCATGTCACATCCCTCATTCCAATCTCTTCAAAAAGTGCTGCCGCCTTGCGGACGCCTTCGCCGCAGCCGCCTACCGGGTCTTTTTCCCCTGCAATAAACAATATCGGAAGATTTCGCGGCATCCGCTCCAGATATTCCTTCCGTTCGATCTTGTAAATAGTCAGGAACAGATTATAATATCCGTTCAGCGTGAATGGGAAACCGCACCGCTCGTCTGCCTCATACGCATCGACCACCGCTTCGTCCCGACAAAGCCAGTCTGATGCCGTCCGGTTCGGCCGAAATGCTGCGTTGTAACTGCCTGATACCATCCACTGAAACAGTTTACTGCGATGATACCAGCCAAACAACTGTGCCTCGATCCTGCAAAGTCCCAATGCAGTTTTCAGCAGCCACTGCGGCTGAAATCCAGTGCCGCACACCACAGCTCCATCCAGACCAGTTCCGAAACAACAGAGATACTGACGTACCAGAAAAGATCCCATGCTGTGCCCCATCAGAATATAGGGTACACCTTCATATTCGTTCCGAACCTTCTGATAAACGCGGTGAATATCTTTCACCAGAATCCGATTGCCGTTTTTTGCTGCAAAATATCCGTACTCTTCTTTGGAAACGATGGAATCGCCGTGACCCAGATGGTCATGCCCTGCGACCAGTATTCCCTGACGGTTCAGATACTGGGCAAAGGTGCGATACCGTTCGATATGCTCTGCCATGCCATGCACCAGCTGAACCACTGCCTTAATCTCTCCGTCCGGAATCCATTTCACACAGTGAAGCTGTGTTTTTTCATCATTGGATGGAAGCTGAAACTGCTCTTCTCTCATACGATTTTTTCCTTTCCCCAGCACGTTCAGGCAAATATTCTTCATTCTCATTTGCTGCCTGCCCATAACCGAAACATTGCTTCATTCGGTTCAATTATTTTTTCATCACTCCTGCGCAAGTACATCTGCCAGTGCCGCAAACTGCGCCAGTGTCAGTGCCTCGCCTCTGATGTTCTCATTGAAACCGCATTTCTGCAGAGCTTCCAGAATCTCTTCCTTTGTAAATGACAGTTCGGAAGAGTTTTTCAAACCGTTGACCAGTGTCTTGCGTCTCTGATTAAATGACGCACGGATCAACGCAAACAGCAGCTTTTCATCACGTACCGTCACAGGCGGCTGCTCATATGTCTTGAGACGAATGACTGCACTGCCTACATTCGGACGCGGCATAAAGCAGTTCGGCGGTACATTGGCTGCCAAATATGGTTCTGAATAGAACTGAACAGCCAACGACAGTGCGCCGTAATCCTTGGTGCCCGGTCCTGCCTGCATCCGCATCGCAACTTCTTTTTGTACCATGACGGTAATGCTGCTGATCGGCACATGACTCTCAAAAAGTCCCATGATGATCGGTGTCGTAATATAATACGGCAGGTTGGCAACAACCTTGATCGGTCTGCCGCCGTTCTTTTCCTGCGCCAGCGCCGCGATATCTGTCTTGAGCACATCCTGATTGATGACAGTCACATTGTCATAGCCTGCCAGTGTCTCTTCCAGAATCGGAATCAGCTTCCGGTCGATCTCCACGGCCGTTACTTCTCTGGCTGCCTCTGCCAGATACTGTGTCATCGTACCGATACCCGGACCGATTTCCAGCACAAAATCATCCTTTGTGATCTCGGCTGCATCGATGATCTTGTCCAGCACATGGGAATCGATCAGGAAGTTCTGACCGAACTTCTTCTGAAAATCGAAGCCATGCTTCTGTATCACTTCTATCGTTTTCTGTGGATTTGAAAGTTTTTCCATATTTTCTCCTTATTAGTGACGCTCAGAACGCTATACTCTCTCTGCAAACACGCTCTCGCTCCGTTCCGCTCGCAGCCGATACTAAGCTTATCCTTCGCAATGCTCGGATTCGCTAAGTACCGGCGGCTTCACAGGGTTTGCCGAGAGAATATAGAGTTCTGAGCTGGTTTTTAATTAAACGGATATGCATAATCCGCGTTTATTTACTCATATTCAAGCATTATTTTACTGTTTATCCTAAGAATGTGGAATTCGCTTGTATACGTCCAATGCATTCTGGAAGGTCACTGCTTCGACTTCTTCTTCTGTGATTCCTTTGATGCGGGCGATCTCGGCTACCACCAGCGGCAGGTTCAGTGAACTGTTGCGTTTGCCACGGTGCGGTGTCGGTGCCAGATACGGACAGTCGGTCTCCAGTACGATCCTTGTGAGCGGAACTGCCTCCACAACTTCCCGCAGGACTCTTGCATTTTTGAATGTAACAACACCGCCGACACCGATATGATAACCGAGCTTGACATACTCCTCTGCCATCTGCGCGGAGGAGGAAAAGCAGTGAATGATGCCGCCAGTCGTACCCGCATGTTCTGCCTTTATAATGTCAAAGGTATCCTGTGCCGCATCTCTGCTGTGGATATTCACCGGAAGATCGGTGTCCTTTGCCATCTGAAGCTGCTTTTTGAACCAGCGCTTCTGAAATTCATGCGCTTCTTTATCCCAGTAATAATCAAGACCGATTTCACCGACTGCCACGGTCTTCGGTCTGCGGCAGAGCTCATACAGCTCCAGCAGTCGCTGCTCATTCAGGCAGCCTACCTCGTCCGGGTGTACACCGACTGCCGCATAGACATACGGATACTGTTCTGCAAGCTCCTGACTTGCCTGTACGCCCCTCCATGATGCGCCTACATTGACAATCCCGCCAATGCCATTTTCCTGCATCTCTCCGAGCAGTTCTTCCCGATCCTGCTCAAATGCCTCATCATCATAATGTGCATGTGTATCAAATATCATTTCTGATCCCCTTATCTTTGCTTGTTCTTGCATTATTTTAACCTGTAAAAGAAAGAATGGCAATACTTATCCAATCACCTTGTGCTGAAGCCACCTTCCGCTCCTGTATCGCCAGAAAAAGATTCCTGCACGCACAGTCCAATCCGTAAACATTGCTACCCATACGCCCATCGGACCGATATTTGTGTATCGGCAAAGAAGCACTGCAAGTGAAACACGGAACAGCCACATAGAACAGCAGGATACAGCCATGGAAAATCTCACATCTCCGGCTGCTCTCATGCCATAGGCCGGTATAAAGGACGGTACCCATGCGATCGGTTTGACGATTGTGATCACCAACATCATTCGAAAACACATCGCAGCACTTGCAGGTTCCATATCACCAAGGATCGTGACCGGTCTGGTAAGCGCAAATACCGCCAGACAATTGCAGATCATCGCAGCTTCTGCCCATAGCGTCAACTTTTTGATATAATATTTCGCTTCGTCATCTCTTCCAGCACCAATGCACTGACCGACCACAGTCATCATGCCCACTCCTATGCCGATTGCCAGTACACTGTCAAGCGCCTCCAGCGTATTAGTCATAGCCTGTGCTGCGATCGCGACTGTGCCAAGCATGGAAACAGTCGATTGAATCGCCAGCTTACCCAACTGAAACATAGAATTTTCGATGCCGGACGGAATTCCGATTTCGAAAATCCGCCGAATGCAGGTCCAGTCCGGACGAATCTTATGATATCCCCGCACAGCAAGCTCACAGGACGGATTCCGCAAAAGCCACATAACCACCACTGCACTAAAGATGCGAGAACCCAAAGTAGCAATTGCAGCGCCGGCCACACCCATGCCCGCTCCATAAATTAGGCACGCATTTCCGACAATATTCAAACTATTCGAAATAATTGAGATTTTGAGCGGTGTCTTTGTATTTTTCTGTGCACGGAAGATTGCAGCTCCGCAGTTGTACAATGCAATAAACGGAAATGACACGCCTGTGATCAAAAAATACGTCTGTGAGTTTCTCATCACATCAGCCTCAACCTCGCCAAAAATAAACTGCAGGAGCGGAATCCGAAACCAGAGACAGACACCTGTCACTGCAAGTGAAAGAACTGTGATTGCTAATACGACCTGCGCCGCAGCCTCTTTTGCTTTTTCTTTGTTGCCGCTTCCGATATACTGTGAGCAGAGAATCGTACCGCCGGCCGCCAGCGCTGCAAAAGCCTGAATGATCAAAATATTGATTGAATCCACCAACGAGACTGCTGAAATCGCAGCTGAACCAACCGTACTGACCATCATCGTATCGACCATACCCATCAGGGAATTCAGCAGCTGCTCCAACATCAGCGGCAAAAGCAGTTTTTTCAGATCCTGATTGCTGAATATGTGTTTTTCCTTCATAAGTTCACACTTTCTTTTTTTATTTTCTTCCCCTATTATATACATGATTTTTCGATTTTTCCATTCTATTCGGCACTATGCCTCAATTTTTCTTCTCAAAAAAAATAGTATTTGTCATATAAATTCTGACATGTTATGATAAATTCAAC
>CAZEPO010000174.1:0-4453 GCA_964514125.1 uncultured Lachnospiraceae bacterium | reverse complement strand
CTCGTTGGTCTCTATTTCTGGGGACGCAAGATGCAGAAGAAGCAGGCAGAATCCCAGGCACAGATGGAAGCCGCGAAGCAGACTGTTACCATGCTGGTTATCGATAAAAAAATGTTGCCGCTCAAGCAGTCGGGCCTGCCGCAGATGGTGATCGATCAGACACCGAAGCTTATGCGCAGATCCAAGCTGCCGATCGTCAAGGCCAAGATTGGTCCGAGAATCGTGACCCTCGTCAGTGACGGCGCTATCTTCGATATGATCCCAGTGAAAAAAGAGGTCAAAGCAGTGATCAGCGGTATGTATATCATGGAAGTACGCGGTATGCGCGGTCCGCTTGAGACACCGCAGAAGAAAAAAGGCTTCTGGCAGAGAACCAAAGAGAAATTCTCTCGCAAAAAAGAAGCTTAATCCAATTGATTTCTAAAAGAGCAGGATGCGAACATCCTGCTCTTTTTCTGCACACAAACAGGGGCTATCACAGATAGCCCCCTGACACAGTCATCATTTCAACCGAAACAGTCCACTGTCCTTGTTCATCACTTTGACCTTGATCTGGCTGTCTGCGACCTGCTCTCCGTTGAGCTCCAGCTTATAATCGATCAATGCCTCAAGCTGCTGCTCCTGCTCTGTAATCTGCATGGTCTGTACCTGGATTCCGGTCATCAGCGGCCCAAACGGCGTGTTGTACCAGCTGGTATTTTTATTTTTTTCCTCAAAAATCAGCTGAGCCTGAAGTGCACCGGTCTTTTTGACCTCCATGCGTCCCTGCTCCAGTGTGATACGATTTTTCACCATCGCACCGGCATGCTCATCTGCCTCTTCATAAAAAATATAGTGCTTTCCGTTTTTGAAATAATATTTTCCGGCAGAAAACACCTCTACCTGATCTTCATTTTCTGTATCCAGCGTATGCAGTCCTGTCACGCTGATCAAAACTTCTTCTGTCATCTATCTATTCCTTTTCTATTTCTAATCACAACGCTTCAGAGTCAACCTCGAAAATACTTTGTACCGAATCAATAATTCTCGATATCAATCTTGATCGTTGTCTCAATGTCATACGGCAGGATCGAGTTGGCAAAATTCTGGAATTTTTCTGCGAGATCGCTGACATAAAAGCGATATGGTTCTTTGACCGGACGCTTTTCGCCCTGATTCGCAATGCCTCTCTCCTGCAAAAGCTGCTCGAGTTCCTTGGCTGTCTCGTAAGCCGGATTCACCAGCTGCACCTGCTCGCCGACGATGCCGCGCAGCAGCGTACGAAGCAGCGGATAATGCGTACAGCCCATGATCAGACTATCAATATCCTGCTTCAAAAGCTCATCGAGATAGCGTCTGGCTACTTCCTCAGTCACCGGATCCTTCAGCCAGCCTTCTTCTACCAGCGGGCAAAACAGCGGACACGCCTTACCGAATACCTGAATCTCCGGATCCAGCTCACCCAGAAACTGATCATACATCCGGCTGTTGATCGTACTCTCTGTACCGATCACACCGACACGCTTGTTGTGTGTCGCTGCCGCCGCAGCACGCGCACCAGATTTGATCACGCCGATGATCGGAATATCCAGCTCTTTTTCCACCTCGTCAAGTGCCAGCGCACTGGCGGTATTGCAGGCGATCACGATCGCCTTGACGTTCTGTGTCTGAAGAAATCGAATGATCTGTCTGGAATACCGGATGATCGTATCCTTCGATTTGCTTCCGTACGGCACTCTCGCCGTATCACCAAAATATACGATGTGCTCATTCGGAAGATTGCGCATGATCTCCCTCGCCACCGTAAGTCCGCCTACACCGGAGTCGAAGACTCCGATCGGTGCGGAACTGATCTCTACCTTATTCATAATCACTCCTGCTCTCTTACCATCTGACAATGCCTCTGCTCGACAGTCTCTGTACCAGATGTAAATCTATTCTTCCTCGCTTAAAAAAGAAGCGGTTCTCCGTCCAAAAATGCAAATGTCACCATTTCCTCGTCCAAAAATGAGGCGCGTCCGTTCGTCCCCTCTGTGATCGCTTCGCGTACTTCCTGAATCTGTGCCTCCGGCACCAGTGTCTGAAGCACGACCACATCGGTATAATCGGAATCCGTGATCGTGATCCCGCGCTGTCCCAGAATGTACTGGATCTTGCCGATTCCATTATAGTCTGTCTGGATCGTCAGCAGAGCACCCACCTTTTTCTCAATGATCGTACTCTGGCGCAGTCCCTCCTGCACTGACTTGGAATATGCCCGAACCAGTCCGCCGGTTCCCAGCAGTGTACCGCCAAAATAGCGCGTCACCACGACAGCCGCATTGTGGATCTCCTCTCCGAGCAGCACATCCAGCATCGGACGTCCCGCCGTTCCCTGCGGCTCTCCGTCATCACTGCAGCGCTGGATCTCATAATTTTCGCCCACAACAAATGCCGAGCAATTGTGTGTCGCATTCCAATATTTCTTTTTCATGGCAGCGATAAAGTCCAGTGCCTCTTCCTCACTCTCTACCGGAACCACCGTCGCGATAAAGCGTGATTTTTTCTCGATCAGCTCACCTTCGCCGCCTTTATAAACAATCTTCATCTGTTTCATTTTTTATTCTCTGCGTATTTCCGCATACTCCATTTTCTTCCGGCACTCCACCCTGTTGCTTGCAGCGGGGTATTTGATTGCCGGAGTTTTCACTCCTACAACTATATCACAGGCGACCTAAATTATCAATGTCAGCAATTTTCCCAGAAGATTTCCTATATAAATAAACGATTATCATTTACAAACAGGAATAATTTTCTGCGCAGTCTGTCATACTATCTGGTAAAGCAGTTCATGTGCAAAAAGGAACCCACTGAACCTGCTATCGCTGCCACCTGAAAGGAGACTCTGCAATATGAACTTCCGATCCCTGCCCTGGAAAAAGATCCTCTGGATCAGCGGCGGTGTCTGCGCCGCACTTTTTCTGGCTGTTTTTCTTTTTATCTGGTCGCTGATTGCCTCTGCGCCTGAGATCACACCGGACGCAGTATCTCCTGCTGCATCTGCGACCTATATCTGCGATCAAAACGGCACCTATCTGCGCAAGCTGACCATGTCCACCTCCAACCGCGACATTGTCTCTCTCGATACGATCCCAACTACGCTCCAGCAGGCAGTCATCGCAATCGAGGATTCTCGTTTTTACGAGCACAACGGGATCGATCTGCACGGGATCATGCGCGCTTTTTGGAAAGGGATCACACATGGCTCCTTCTCAGAGGGTGCAAGCACGATCACACAGCAGCTGATCAAAAACAATATCTTTACCGAGTGGACGCAGGAAAATTCGTTCGGTGATCGCCTCCGGCGCAAGATCCAGGAGCAGTATCTGGCACTCCGGCTGGAAAAACAGGCTTCCAAGGATGAGATTTTGGAGGATTATCTGAATACGATCAATTTCGGCAGCGGCTGCTATGGGGTGCAGGCTGCTTCGCGCCGTTATTTCGGCAAAAACGTGAGCGACCTGACGCTGTCGGAAGCGGCTGTCCTCGCTGCGATCCCGCAGAACCCCAGCGGCTATAATCCGATCCGCTATCCGGAAGCGAATCAGCGGCGGCAGACGATTATTTTAAATTATATGCTGGAGCAGGGCTTTATTACCGATCAGGAGCTTGCTGCGGCACAGGAAGATGATGTCTATGCCCGCATTCAGGCCTTTGATGCCTCCTATACATTCGACACTGCCTATACTTATTATGAAGATGCACTGATCAATCAGGTCACCGATACATTGATCGCCGAGTTTCAGTGCAGTACCGATGAAGCCTATCAGGCAATCTACAGCGGCGGACTGCGGATCTATTCGGCACAGGATCTGCAGCTGCAGCAGATCTGCGATGAAGAGTTTGCGAATCCGGCCAACTTTCCGGCAAATGTCACCGATGATCCACTTGGTGCACTCACTGACAATTTTTCTGACACAGCAGCTTCCCTGCCGCAGCCGCAGGCTTCTCTTGTCCTGATTGATCAGCAGACCGGATCTGTCAAGGCGATCGTCGGCGGGCGCGGTCCAAAAACAGCCAGTCTGACGCTGAACCGTGCGACCGAAACAAAACGGCAGCCGGGATCTACGTTCAAGATCCTGACTGCCTATGCACCCGCGCTCGAATCCTACGGCAAAACCCTTGCCACACTCTACGACAACGAACCATATCAATATGAAAATGGCGTAGCAGTCAGCAACTGGGATATCACCGATTACTCCGGCCCGGAGACGATCCGCGAAGCGATCATCCGCTCGATCAATGTGATCGCGGTCAAATGCCTGACTGAGATCACACCGCAGGCAGGCTTTGATTTTGCCCGTCGGTTCGGCATTTCCACCCTCCACGAATCCTATGAAACGGCCTCCGGCACTGCTTCCGATGTGATCCAGCCGCTTGCGCTCGGCGGCATCACAGAGGGTGTCACCAATCTGGAGCTGTGCAATGCCTACGC
>CAZEPO010000173.1:2137-4467 GCA_964514125.1 uncultured Lachnospiraceae bacterium | reverse complement strand
CAATCGTGTGGGCACTGTTTGTTTCACTGCAGCATGAAGGAAGACAGATCATTACGATTTGGGACTGATTCTTCCAGGTGTTGCGGGTGCGATGACACTTGTTATTACAATGAATTTCTTTAAAGGTCTGCCGGATGCGCTGCTGGAAGCGGTGCGTATTGACGGAGGAAGTGAGCTTACAATCTACTTCAAGATTGTACTTCCGCTCTCCAAACCAATTATTTCGACAGTAGGCATCATGACCTTTATTGCTAGCTGGAACAACTATCTGTGGCCGCTGCTCTGTCTGTATGACGAGAAAATGTTTACTCTTCCGATTGGTATCCCGACTCTTATGACGATCCAGCGTCCGGATTATGTTGTACCGCTGACAGCCAATATGATCGCATCGATTCCGATGATCCTGATCTATCTTTTCTTTGAAAAACAGATCGTACAGGGTGTGGCAATGGATGGTATCAAAGGCTGATCAAATGATTTAAATAAATGATTACAGGAGGATGAACCTTATGAAATGCTATATCAAAGATTATCCGAGACCACAGTTTGTCAGAAAAGACTGGGAAAATCTGAATGGCGTATGGGATTTTGCATTTGATGATGCGAATGCAGGTGAAAAAGAAAGATGGTATGAGACTTTTAAGGGAGACCAGAAGATTATTGTTCCATTTACTTATGAAACGAAAATGAGTGGTATTGGAAATGAAAGCCGCCATGATAATGTTTGGTATCATACCTTGCTGTCAGTTGATGCTGCAAAACTGGAAAAAAATAATCTGCTGATTCATTTTGAGGGCAGTGATTATGTGACAAAACTTTGGGTCAACGGGCAGTATGCAGGCAGCCACAGAGGCGGATATGCCAGATTCAGCTTTGATATTACAAACCTTGTAAAAGATGGTAAGAATGATATTGTTGTAAAAGTAGAAGATTCGTTTGATCTGCAGCAGCCGCGCGGCAAGCAGCGCTGGAGAGATGAAAACTTCAACTGCTGGTATGTACAGACAACCGGAATCTGGAAAACCGTATGGATGGAGTATGCGCCGAAGGTACGTCTTGAGTCTGTGAAGATGACACCGAATATGGAAGATTATACGCTGGAACTTGAGGTAAAAGTGAATGCACCGGAAGCTCTGCATACAGGAGATCTTCTGGTTGAGACATTGGTTACCTACAAGGATGCCTTCATTGCCAGAAATTATGTCGGTATTAATTCAGACTGTGTAAGAACAACGATCGATATGGTGGATCGTTCTGGCGGTCGGAGCAATGTAGGTTTTGAATGGTCAGTGAAAATCTGGACACCGGAGGAACCAGAGCTTTATGATGTAGAGTTCCGCTTGATCAATAAAGGCGAGGTTCTCGATGAGATTGGTTCCTATGTGGGTATGCGAGAAATCCGCATCGATGGCTCCAATATCCTCCTGAACAACCGGCCGCTGTATCAGCGTCTGATCCTGGATCAGGGTTATTGGAAAGATTCACATCTGACACCGCCGAGCGAGGAGGCACTGATCGAAGATATCGATAAGATTCATGCACTGGGCTACAACGGCCTGCGCAAGCATCAAAAAGTAGAAGATGAGAGATTTCTGTACTGGTGTGATGTAAAAGGAATGCTTGTGTGGAGTGAAATGCCGTCTTCCTACTGGTTCTCAGACAAGGCAGTGACACAGTTCGCAGAAGAATGGATGGAAGTCGTCAATCAGAATTACAACCATACCTGTATTATCACATGGACACCAGTGAACGAATCATGGGGAATGAACCAGATCCAGACCAAAGCAATGGAACAGCACTTCTCAGAAGCGCTCTATCATCTGACCAAATCAGTAGACAAGATGCGTCCGGTTATTGTGAACGACGGCTGGGTACATACAATATCTGATATTATTACACTTCATGATTATGAAGAGTATGGAGAAATGTTGAAAGCGCGCTATACAGAATGCAAGGATGAGATCATGACAAATGAGGTTTACCATTGCGGTCATCATGGTGCCTTTGCAAATGGATATAGCTACAAAGGACAGCCGGTCATCATCAGTGAATATGGCGGAATTGCATTTTCCGGCGGAGCAGAAGGTGCATGGGGCTACGGAAATACAGTAGCGACCAAAGAAGCCTTCATTGACCGTTTTGACCGTATCACAACTGCGGTAAAAGAAATCCCATATGTATGTGGTTTCTGTTATACGCAGGTGACAGACGTACAGCAGGAGATCAATGGTCTGATGGATATTGACCGTAACTTTAAGATTGAACCGCAAATCATCAAAGAGATCAATGAACGAAGAGTAGGATACTGGAGAGCATTGATGTTATAAAAA
>CAZEPO010000173.1:0-2037 GCA_964514125.1 uncultured Lachnospiraceae bacterium | reverse complement strand
ATAATCTACTTTCATGACAATTCCCTGATCGTAATCGCCGAAATTTCTTCCGAAAAGATTCATGCCGCCGCCAGTATAGGAACTGGTTGTATTGTTGCATTTCAGAAGAAAAGAAAAATGATAGCCTTTCGTTAATTCTAGGCTGTTGATCGTTTCACCAGAAACTTTGTCCTGATTGATGTAGCAGCCGTCATGGGTGATGCGCAGTACAATGTAATCACCGTATTGGGAGTTGGTATCACTCCACCAGGCTGGATTGTAGATGCCGCGGCGGCCACCGTAATCACCTTTGAGATGAATAGTCGTCACATATTTGTGATTCAGTTCCAGATCAATATCGGACGGCCAGTCCATGCTATATCCGGGGGCTTCTGCACAGATTTCAAAAGAAAGTTCAATCTGCTTCAACGGATTTTTGGATAAGGTTTCATTGGAAAAGTTATATTCCAGGACTCCGTTGGTGAACCAGATCAGACCTGCTTTGAAACGTTCTGCGGAGAAAAAGCCGTAAGGAGAGTCTTCCTCAGAAAGATAGAAATCCGTTCCGGCAAGACCGCAGGGAGCGGTGACTTCGCAGTTGCTGAAATGTCCAACTGGCATTTCGACATAAACAGAGGCTGTTTCGTCCTGCAGATCAAAGTGTGCAGAAAAATCAAGCGTTACTTTAGAAGCGACGATCGCACAGAGCTTTTGGGTACCGTGGAGACCGGGTTTCGGGAAGGTTTCAATCAAACCGGCATCTTTGAGCAGTTTGATATGCAGACACATGGAGGACATCGGAAGCATAAAGGTTTCTGCGAGCTGGCTGATCGTCGAAGAAGCAGTTGTGATATAGCGCAGAATCTCAAGACGAGTTTGGGAAGAAAGTGCCTTGCAGACCTTGGCTGTATACTCTGTGTCCTTTAGATTTAATAAAATAGGCTCCTTGGTGGAACGAAGGGTTGGTTCTTTTCTTTTTGAATGATTTGCTGAACTCATTGTTTTTCCTGTTCTGTAAAAGTGCGGCAGAGACAGAAGCCTTCGCCGGGGATTCGTGTTTCGTGGATTTTAGGAATCTGAAATTAAATTTATCATATCATAATACCTGCAAAAAGACCAGTCTCGTATCGTGTAGACACAGTGTATTTTTGTGCAAAAATAGCAAAAAACAACTTTGAAAACACGATTTTTTAGAAAAATAGGTGAAAAAATAGAAGAACTGTGTTATGATAAATCATGTGTCTTGTTGGAAATGGATAGCTGATTTTGACAGGATGAAAGAAAATTCAAGTATGACTTCTGGAGGTAGAACGACATGGCATGGTATGACGAAGCCGTATTTTATCACATTTATCCGCTGGGACTGACCGGTGCACCGATGCAGAATTTATATGGAGAGCCGGAGCACAGGCTTAATACACTGATCCCGTGGATTTCACATATAAAGGAAATTGGCTGCAACGCACTTTATATCGGACCGCTGTTTGAGTCAGTGGGACACGGATATGAGACAACTGATTACAAAAAACTGGACAGCCGTCTGGGTACAAATGAGGATCTGACTGCATTTGTAGCAGCGTGCCACGAGCAGGGGATCCGCGTAATCTTCGATGGCGTATTTAATCATACAGGGCGCGATTTCTTTGCATTTCAGGATATCAAACGCAATCGCGAAAATTCTCCGTACAGGGATTGGTACTGTAATGTCAACTTCTGGGGCAATAATGAGTATAACGATGGATTTTCCTATGACAACTGGGGCGGATACAATCTGTTGGTCAAACTGAATCAGCATAATCCGGCAGTCAGAGATTATATCTGTGATGTGATCCGGTTTTGGGTGAAGGAGTTTGATATAGACGGAATCCGATTAGATGCAGCGGATGTGCTTGACTTTGGTTATATGCAGGCACTGCGTCAGACGGCCAATGAAGTGAAGCCGGACTTCTGGCTCATGGGTGAAGTGATCCATGGCGATTATAATCGCTGGGTCAATGAAGGGACACTGCATTCTGTGACAAATTATCATCTGCACAAAGCATTATATTCCGGCTGCAA
>CAZEPO010000172.1:0-4488 GCA_964514125.1 uncultured Lachnospiraceae bacterium | reverse complement strand
ATAACAGTGCCTTCGACTACCTCTCCATTATGAATTGTTTTTAATGATTCTTCCAGCATTTGTTCAAAACTCATATCTGACATTGTTTTGAAACCTCCTCAATTAAATTATTTGGGGTCGATGCCCCTGCTGTAATACCTACGCAACCCCTGGATGGCAATAGCCGAATATCCAAATCTTTAAGTGTTTGTATATAGTAAGTATTTGCACATTCTTTTTTGCATATCTCGAATAGCTTTCTGGTATTGGAACTGTGACTGCCCCCAATGACGATCATACTGTCCACTTTACCCGCAATCTCACGGGCTTCCGACTGGCGTTCTTCCGTGGCACTGCATATGGTATTCAAAATATCCACCTTATCATAACTCATTTTTGAAATAATTTCAACTAATTTATCAAATTTCTTGTAATTAAATGTCGTCTGCGAAACAATGCACAAAGGGACTCCAGTCTCCTGCCGGTACTGCTGCGCTTCTTCCTCACTGCCGATCACAGTCACTGGTCCGCTGCACCACCCCTTGATGCCCTCGACCTCCGGATGCCCGTCGTTGCCGATAATTATAACCGAAGCGCCTTCCTGACCTGCTTTGCTGACGATCCGGTGGATTTTTTTGACAAAAGGACATGTGGCATCGACCATATGAAGCTGCTTCGCTTCAATCAGCCGATAGATCCGCTCTGCCACGCCGTGCGACCGGATAATGACCGTACCTTCTTTGATCTGTGCCAGTTCTTCCTCGCCGTTGATGATCTGAACACCTTTTTCCTCCAGTTCCCGCACCACTTCCTCATTGTGAATGATCGGGCCATAGGTATAGATTGGCTTGATGCCGTTCTCCACCTGCTGATAGACCTGCTCTACCGCACGCTTTACGCCAAAACAAAACCCCGCTGTTTTTGCTACAATTACTTCCATCGTTACATACGCTCCTTTGCCAGTGATACGATTCGATCTACTACTTCATCAATCGTCATATCAGAGGAATCTACCAATACGGCATCCTCTGCCTGACGAAGCGGAGCTGTGTCACGGTTCATATCGCGGTAATCGCGCTCTGCAATCTCTTTTTCGATTTCTTCCAGTGAACATTCCACACCTTTGTTCTGAAACTCCAGAAAACGGCGTTTTGCACGTGTTTCCACACTTGCGGTCAAAAATACCTTCAGCTGTGCGTTTGGCAGGATTACGGTTCCGATGTCACGTCCGTCCATCAATACGTCCTCTCGTTCTGCCATACCGCGCTGCAGATCAGTCAGTCGGGCACGCACCTGCGGCTTAGCGGAAGACTGGCTCGCCATACTGCTGACTTCCTCAGAACGGATCAGTGCAGAGACATTTTCTCCATTCAGATACACCTGCTGCTCCCCTGCCTCATATCCGATCGTCACCTGAATCTCGTCCAGTGCTGCCAGAAGCGCTGTCTCGTCTGAAATATCTGTACCTTTTCGCAGCAGTCCGAGTGCGATCGTGCGGTACATCGCACCTGTATCTACATAAATAAATCCAAGTTCCTTTGCTGCCCGACGGGCAATCGTACTTTTGCCGGCACCTGCCGGACCGTCTATTGCAATATTAAAACTCATCTTTTCCTCCGATTCCTCTGCCTGCTGCCACACCGGTCGACCATGCGATCTGCAGATTATATCCGCCTGTCACCGCATCCAGATCCAGTACTTCGCCTGCAAAATGAAGTCCTTTTACTTTTTTTGATTCCATCGTAGCCGGATCGATCTCTTTGACACTGACTCCACCGCGCGTGATGATTGCTTCATTATAGCCGCGCAAACGAAGAAGTGTCAATGGGAAGTGCTTTGTAAAGGTCACAAGATTTTTTCGTTCTTCTCTGGAAATTTCATTTACCGGCTTTTCCGGAAGGATTCCGCACCGCTCGATCATGACCGGGATCAGTTTGGACGGAAACAGACTGTTCAGACTGTTTTTGAACTGTTTGTTTTTGGCCGCCTCAAATTCCCGCAGAATCCGCGCATCTAACTGTTCTTCTGAGAGCGCCGGCTTCAGGTCGATCAACAGCTGAAGCGGATGATCCTTCAGTTTTTTCTGAATCTGGCTGCTGGCAGTCAGGATCAGCGGGCCTGTGACACCAAAATGTGTGAACATCATTTCACCAAATTCCCGGTACAGCTCTTTTTTGCCGTCGAGAATCGTCACTTCCACATTTTTCAGCGAAAGCCCCTGCATCTGCTGTGCCCAGCCGTCTGCGGTGTCGATCGGTACCAGTGACGGTGAACATTCCGTCACTTCCAGGCCTGCTTCTCTTGCAAACCGATATCCGTCGCCGGTCGAACCGGTTGTCCGATAAGAAATGCCTCCGGTCGCTACGATCACTGCATCTGCATCGATCACTCTGCCGGATTTCAGCCGAATACCGGATACCTGCTGCGTCGGAACCTTCTCGTTCTTTTTCGCTTTTTTCTTCTGCTGCTCCTTGTCCTGCTCTGAAATATCTGTTTCTGCTGCCGCTGCAGTCTTTTTCAACAGTACTTCCGCTGCTTCTTCGTTCAAATGAATCTGTACGCCGCACTTTTTCATTTTGCGTGTCAGTGCTGCGATCACATCGGATGAATGATCTGAGACCGGAAAGACACGGTTGCCGCGCTCTGTCTTGGTCGGCATTCCTTCGTTTTCAAAGAAATCGATCGCGTCCTGACTGGTAAAGCCATAAAATGCACTGTACAAAAATTTTCGGTTCGTACAGACTGCCCGAAGCAGATCTTCCACCTCGCAGTTGTTTGTCAGATTGCATCTGCCTTTTCCGGTGATATAGATTTTTTTCCCAAGTTTCTCATTTTTTTCATAGAGGCTGACCTTATGCCCGCATTCTGATGCCGCAATCGCCGCCATCATACCGGCTGCTCCGCCTCCGATCACTACTACATGACTCATATTTTCCTCTTTCCCTAAAATCAGTTTGCTGTCCGCCGTTTCATGCTTTACACATTCGAATCGGCAGAATTCCCTTTGAACGGTTCAATCTTCTGCTCTCCAGTACTGCTGCCGCTCTGCAGTTCAAACCAGAATGCCACTCCATCTATGCGGTTCTCAACGCCATATTTCTGATGAAATGACTCCATGATTGCTTTTACGATAGAAAGACCCACACCGCTTCCGCCGTATTCTCTGGTTCTGGCTTTGTCCACTTTGTAAAATTTTTCCCAGATCAGTCTGATATCTGTTTCCGGAATACACTCACCTGTATTGAATACAGTCACACGGATCTGCTCTCCGCGCGGCTCCACCGTCACACAGATTTTCCGTTCTCCTGATACATGATTCAGTGCATTGCTCAAATAGTTCGTCAGAACCTCCTCGACCTTGAACTCATCACCCCAGACAAAGGCTGTATCCGGACAATCGCAGCTGATCTGCGCTTCTTTTTGCTGCGCCAGAATAGAAACCGACTGAATCTTATTTTTGAGCAGTCCCGCCAGATCGAATCGCTCCATTGTGATCTGATCATTGCCGAATTCAAGCTGGTTCAGTGTCAAAAGTTTCTGTACCAGACCGTTCATCTTGGCTGCCTCATCCATGATGACATCACAGTAAAATGCTCTGCTCTCCGGATCGTCATTGACACATTCCTGCAGTCCTTCGGCATATCCCTGGATCAAAGCGATCGGAGTCTTCAGTTCATGCGATACATTCGAAAGAAACTCTTTTCGCATATCGTCAATCTTTTCTTTTTTCTCGATATCCTTCTGAAGCTCATTGTTGGCTGTCAGCAGCTGTGAATAGACAGTCTGCAGCTTTTCGGACATCATATTAAAATGCGCGCCGAGCTGCCCGACCTCATTATTGCCGCCTCCGGTAAATTTCGCATCAAAATCAAGATCTGCCATGCGCTTGGAGAGTTCCGTCAGCTCCCGCAGTGGCTTGGTCACCTGACTGGAAATAAACCAGACCATAACCATGGTAAGTACGATTCCAACCAGACAGATATACTTCAAAAATTCATTGGAAATGCTGACGCTGTCGCTGATATTTTCGGCATTGATCCGCATGATAAATGGAAATCCCTGATCCAGTCTGCCCCACATCTCCAAAAACGTGATGCCGATCTGGGAGTCATATTTTTTCTGGATCGTATAATCTTCATTTTCGACCAGAATATCCTGTCCAAAGTCGATTCCGATTCCATAGCCGTTCAGACGCGCGAGCGTAATCTCCAGATAGCTCTGGTCTGCCCAGATCAGTTTCTGATAATTCTGATCCGTCACGACAAACGAAATATTGTTCGCATTGCAGAGCTGTTCCAGCTCATGTTTTTCGCTTTCCTCCAGACGGCCCAACGGACTGATATTTTCATTAAGGATGCTGTACATATTCATCAGCACCTCTTCCTTGCGCACATAATAAAAATCTTCCAGAAAAAAGGTATTGACCACAAAACTCGCCAAAAACATAATGGACATCAGTCCCACAAAGATCACGGTCAGCTGTTTTCTTATGGATATATTCATAACTGC
>CAZEPO010000171.1:0-4497 GCA_964514125.1 uncultured Lachnospiraceae bacterium | reverse complement strand
GATTTTTCTGAAAACGCTCTCCCATTCCTTTTAACTGCATCAATTTCATTGGATTTATCATCTGTTCGTTTCCCTCCTGGCGAATTGTTTCTTCTGATTATAAGCGAAAACAGCTGTTGATTGCAACAGGCATTGCTGCCATTCTGTCTGCTCTACTTTAAAAACGCTTCCACACCCATTCCATCATGCTCTCTTCTGCTCCTGAATAATCCGATGGATTCTGGCTCGCAGCTCGCTCTGTCCATAAAGCCAGGTTCTGCTGCGTTCTTTTTCACGGATCACGATTTCTTCACGGATTCCTTCTCCTGCCTCACCGAAGATCAGAATCCGGTCGGAAAGATAGATGGCCTCATCGGTGTCATGCGTCACAAGGAGAATCGTCCGTTTCCACTCACTGCAGAGCTGCCGCAGCCAGTCCTGCATCTCCCCTCTTGTGATCACGTCCAGTGCACCAAATGGTTCATCCAACAGAAAAATCCCTGCGTCACAGAGCGTGGTCCGCAGAAAGGCTGCTCTTTGGCGCATACCTCCGGAAAGCTCGGACGGATATTTGTGTTCACAGCCGCCCAAACCAAAATGTACCATCTGCTCCTGTGCTTTTTTCACCATTTCTTCCTTGCAATGATGGATCTCACCATACAGACAGACGTTTTCCAGAATGGTTTTCCAAGGAAAAAGCAGATCATTCTGCGGCATATACGCAAACTGGCTGTTGATTCCGGTGACCTTCTCCCCGTCAATACGCACCTCGCCAGACTCAGCTTGACGGATTCCTGCAAGTACATTCAGGAGTGTTGATTTGCCGCAGCCAGACGGCCCAAGAATGCTCACAAACTCCCCGTCCTCTGCTTCAAACGACAGGTTCCGTATGATATTTTTGTCCTCATAGGAAAACGTTAAATCTTTTACACTTAATCTCATCACTGACTCCTCATTACTCTGTGTACATTCGATGTATTTTTATTGGTTTTCACTCGGAAGAAATTCATTCGTGAAACAAATCTCTGCTGTCGGTGCCAGTTCGATCACACCGTATTCTGCCAAAAATGCGGAATAATTGTTCCACACCTCTGCTTTCATGCTGCCCCACGCATCTGTGTCTTCCATATATTTCTGTGCCAGATAGCTCTGTGATTTTTTCAGCATTTCCAGATCATAGGTCGGTACATATTCATAGAGCAGTTCTGCTGCTGCCTCCGGATCCGCAATCACATCTGCATAGCCTTTTTCTGTCGCACGCAGAAATGCTTTGACCATCTCCGGCTCTTCCTCCAAAACTGCATTTGATGCAATTACAATCGGTGTATAGTAATCCAGTCGCTCGTCCAGATCGCGACATGCCATATAATTCAGCTCACAGCCATTCATTTCTGCCTGAACGCAGTCCCAGCCCTCAAAAAACCACATCAGATCACAGCTTTTTCCAAGTGCCTCAAACCCGCTTCCATCCGAAATCACCATATTTAATTTGGAAAAATCAACACCTGCCTGTGTCATACAGCCTTCCAATACTGCCGCCTCTCCTGGTCCGGCCCAGCCTGCATAGGTCTTGCCCTCAAAATCGGCCGGCGAAATAATACCGCTGTCTGCCAGACTGACAAAACCGGAAGTATTGTGCTGCACCAGTGCTGCGATTGCCTTAATTGGAAGCGGGTCTTTGGCTGTCAATGCAATGGTCACATCCTCCTGATAGCTGATACCAAAGGTACCCTTCTGCTGTGCAACCAGCGTTGCGGTTGCACCATCCGTCGGCTCGATAATCTCTACATCCAGCCCTTCTTCCTCATAATAACCGTTTTTCAGAGCAGCATACATCCCCGTGTGATTCGTATTCGGTACATAATCGAGAATAACCGTCACTTTTTCCCCGGCTTCTGCTGTCGCAGAAAAACCGGTCATCGTCATCACTGCCATCGCTAATATCCATTTCTTTTTCATCTTTTTGCGCCTTTCCCCGCCTGTTTCGACGGATGCTAGTTTACTTTGATTTATGATTTTTTCTGCTTTCCGGGCAGCACTGCATACCCGATCAGCTTCACAATCCCATTCATCAGAAGACTGAGCAGGATGATCATCAGAACACAGGCAAATACTTTATCCAGCATATAGCCATTTTTGGCACGGATCAAATAATATCCAAGTCCGCTCTGGGATGCGATCCATTCTCCTACTACTGCACCGCTTATGCTGTAGGTCGCCGCCACCTTCAAGCCTGAGAGGAGTGAGATCATCGCTGCAGGAATCTTGACCAGCCGATAGACCTGTGCACGCGTCCCGCCATAGGTCAGCACAAGGTTCTGATATCCTTCCTCCATCTCACCAAGCCCATCACTGAAGCTGACCACGATCGGGAAAAAACACATCAATACAACGGTCAGTATTTTCGGTGCATAGCCAAATCCCATATAGATGATAAAAATAGGAGCCAGCACGATCGTCGGCACAGTCTGCGTCACGACAAGGATCGGATAAATGCATTTTTTGAAAGTTGGAAGTGCATCCATCAAAATGCCAAGTGCAATACCTGCTGCAAGTGATATGGCAAGTCCTGCCAGTGCTTCCGCCATCGTCACAAGTCCATGTCCAGCCAGCTCACGCAATTCAGACACAAACGTAATCAGCATATCACTTGGTGCCGGCAGCACATATAATGGAATTTCCAACTGCCGCACAAGCAATTCCCAGATCAGCAACAGTCCTGCAACCACTGCTGCAGGCGCCAGATTTTCTTTCTGTTTCATATATTCTCCTCCAAATCAAACGGCTCATCTGCCGCCGCAGCTTCCCTGTGCATGAGGCTGCTTCATACTATTCAATAGTTCCGATCGATCAACGCTTTTATACATTATTTACTGCGTAAAAAGGCGCCGGTACTTCTACCGACGCCTGAATTTTCATAACAGATCTGCTCATGCCTGCCAAATGATCCGCCCATCTCCATGAGCTTCAGACATGTCTGTCACCGCCTACTACTGGCTATATGACAGAAAAAAATATGGATACCCTAACATATCCATATTCAATTGATCCGCTGCTTATTTTCCTGCGTCAGCATTATCTGCATCAGGTTCAAAGGGTCAAAACCGTTCGGTTTACTCTCAGGCCCCAGGCCTCCCCGTTTTCATTTTGCGGTTCTGTTATACACGGTACAACAAAACTGCTTTTCTGTAGTCGATTGTACTACAAGTTTTCGGAATCTGCAATCCCTCAATTCGAAAATTTGCAGCTGCTTAAATCTGTCTGCGCACCACTGCATATTCATCCCCATTTCTGTAATAGGGACAGCTCGCATGGCTGTCTGACAAAAAACGGATCAGATCGTCCTCATCCATATTGATGTCGCAGACATAGCACTCATAATCTTCATCGTATGTATAATAAGCACACATCTCACAGTTCGTTTGCTTTGCCATATTCGGCCTCCATTTCTATTCCTTCGTTCCTACTCTAAATGCCGTCAAAGAATTTTCTGCCTGAACCTACAGCCCAAGCCATGCTTTCACTTCCACCAATGACTCACACACATGCACTGTCAGCGTCCGAATCTCTTCCGTCGGCGGCAGCAGATCCGGCACCATGACCGGCATCATTCCGCCTGCGTGTGCAGCACGGATCCCATTATAGGAATCTTCGATCACAACTGCCTCTGTCGGCTCCACACCAAGGCTTTGACATGCTTTCAGAAAGATTTCCGGATCCGGTTTGCTCCTGGTGACCATATCGCCGCAGATCACACAGTCAAAATACTGCCGGATTCCTGCATCCTTCAATTCCTTCTGTACACTGGCTTCCGGTGAAGAGGTTGCCAATGCAACCGGGATTCCCCGCTCCTGCAGCGCCGTTAGAATCTCCCGAACTCCTTTTTTCAGAGTCAGACATTTCTCATAATAGGGACCAAAGAACAAGTCCCGCATTTCTGCCTTATACTGATCATATGGAAAATCTGCTCCGTATCGTTCAAGAAAGATCTGCCTGGTTGTTGTTGGATTTACCCCAAGACAGCATCTCAGCGTTTTTTCAATATCCGGAATCCCATGGTCGTCGGCTACCTTCTGCCACGTTTCGATCACCACTTTTTCTGTATCAAATATCACGCCGTCCATATCAAACAAAACAGCGGAAAATTCCGGTGTTGTTTTGCACATAATATCCTCCTGTTATCTATCTCTGTTCAATATTTTTATTATCTGTAAAGTATATCCTGCCTTCCTGACAAAATCAACTGTTCGACTCATTTTTTGTCGAACTGCTTCTGCAAACGCATGCTTCCACAAATACAAAATTTCATTGAAATTCTCTTTTGTCTGTGCTAGGCTCATAAAGAGAGATCGCACCGATTTCTCTTAGCTACCATTCATACGACATCTGCTGTACTTTTTGTACATGACAGATCTTACAATAAATAGAGAACATTAAGTAACTAGATAAGTTGTCAAATATTTAAATATACTTATGGAGGCATTACAAATGACTGATCTTGAATTGCTCGAACTTGCC
>CAZEPO010000170.1:0-4586 GCA_964514125.1 uncultured Lachnospiraceae bacterium | reverse complement strand
CGGGCAACTGTCTTGTCACTGACCCCCTGTGCAATGATAACCTCCTTGTAGCGCTGGAAACTGTAAGCGGCGATCGCAGCACGCAGTGCAGTCAGCTGCAGGATCTCATGATCCGTATAGGAGGCTGGAAGACCATACTCTTCTCGTTCCTCCGCAGTGATCTTAGGATCAAGGATTCCATAGTATTTTTCACTACAGAGCAGCGTGATCAAAGCATCTGCCTCGATGTTCAGCTGTTCCGGCGACAGATCGTCGATATATGATTCGCCGAACAGGTCTGCCTTGAAACGGTTCAGCGTAAAACCGGAAGCGGTATAGGAATGCGTTCCGTCTTCATTCAATGTTACACGAAAGTCATCGACTACCGAATCAACGGAGTCGCCCTCTTCTTCGATCAGCTTAATGACATGATAGAGGGTACTGTTAATCGAAAGATTCTTGATATGGGTGCTGGTGTAGCTTCCGCTGTCTTCAAACGTGACACAGTTGGAAAGCTCATTCCAGGCGATTGGTTTGCCGTTGCGGTCATAGATATTGCCGCGTGTACTTTTCAGCGTGCGCTCTTTCAGGATTGAAAGGGAAAAGTCATTTTGGTAAGATTCTCCATTTACAATCTGAAGCTGGAACAGACGCTGGATCAAAAGGGATGCCAGAAGCACAAATACAAGGATCAGAACGATCAGTCTGGAATTTACTGCTTTTGACATGTTTTTTTTCATTCGGTCAAACAAGGCTGTCAACTCCTCTTTAAATCTGTTGAACTCAGTTGCTGGTTAATGTTGTAAAGGATCCGGTAACAGATGATCGTCAGAATCAGTGTATAGACTACTTCCGGCAGGATCACGCGTCCCAGATAGTAAAAGAAATGGATTCTTCCGCGCAGCAGAAACATGAATCCATACTGGATGATACCGTATGCCAGGTCGCTGACAGAAATCAGAAACAGTGGTGTCTTGATATCATCATCATAGAAAATGCGGTAAAAATATCCGCTGAAATAGCCAACCCAAAGATAGATCAGCGCATTGAATCCGATCACACTCTCAAAGAAGATATCGGTCAGCAGTCCGCAGAAAAAGCCTGTCATCATTCCTTCTTTGCGTCCTCGCATCAGACCGAAGGATACGGTCAGAATGATCAGAAGATTTGGCTTGATCGATGCAATAGAGATCATCTGACAGACAGTAGACTGCAGCAGGATGCTTACCAGGATCAGGATCGCCATTGTAAATTTGCGTCTCATATAAGCGGCTCCTTTCTACTGGGTATTCGTTTCCTTCAGCTCCAGGATCACGAGAACCTCCTGCAGATGCCGGAAATCTACGACCGGAGTGATGTAGCCGGATTTGGTCAGGTTGTTTGAGTCATTGTTCAGCTCACTGATGTATCCGATCAAAATGCCCGGAAGGTATTTTTCACTTATGTAAGAGGTGACAACCTTATCTCCTACGTGTACCTTGTTGTCTGCATCGGTCAGCTTGACAAGGTTCAGAGATCCCTCATCGATCAGTCTCAGATCACCGGCAATGATGCACTGGTCAGAAGTATTGGAGATCATGGCAGATACATTGCTGTTGTCATCGATGATTGAACGGACTGTAGACCAGTTCGGACCGACTTCTGTGACGATGCCGACCAGACCGCCTCCGGAAATAACATTCATATCCTTCTGGATTCCGTCATTGGAGCCCTTATCGATCGTAAAGAGCTGAAACCAGTTGCCGGATTCTTTGGCAATGATGCGGGCTCCGGTTTTTTCATATTCGTCGTACTGTGCATCCAGATCGAACAGCTCTCTCAGACGAAGCAGCTCTTCTCTGTCCTGGATCAGCTGGCTGTTCTCTTCGGTAAGTGTATCAACTCTTGCCTGCAGCTCTTCGTTCTCGGCACGCAGAGTCACGGCATCATCAAAGTTGTCCGTCAGTCCTGACAGCCAGGAGCCGAAGCCGTTGATGCCCTTCTGAACCGGTGTGATCAGAAAACCGCTGACCTGTTTTACCGGTGAGACAAGATCATTATCCAAAAAGGAAACAACGATCAATGCTGCACAGAATATGCTTAAGCCTGCCAGCAGATATTTGTTTTTCAGATTTTCATTGGTTGTTTTTCTCATATCAAACCTGCCTTTATCTCATTCCTGTCAAATCATTCAGTGAATACGTACACTGTCTTAAATCTTTGTTGTTCAGAATCTCTACCAGACCACGGATCGTACTGTTCTTGGGATCCTGGATGTGGTGAAGCGGAATACCGATCTCCTTGCGGATATACTCCGGAAGATTCAGGATCATAGAGACACCGCCGCTCAGATAGATTCCTTCTCGTGTGATATCTTTCATCAGCTGAGGCGGAATACGATTGAAGATTGTTTTGATGCTTTCTACGATCGTATCAATCGTGTCAATGATCGCTACGCTGACTGCAAGAGATGGGATCATCTCGGATTTCGGCAGTCCGGAAAGTGTGTGGATGCCGAATACTTTCTGCTCCAGACGAGGTCCATTGATCATAAATGCCAGATTATTCTTCAGAGATTCTGCTGTTTTCTGGCCAATATTCAGATTAAACTTGCGGCGCACCATAGTGCTGATATCTTCATCCAGTCTGCGGCCGCCCAGCTTTAAGGTCTGGCTCAGGATCACCTTGCCGGATGAGATTACAGAAATTTCGGTTGTATCGGCACCGATATTGACGATCATATGACCGCGTGAAGAAAGGATCGGCAGCTCGGCGCAGACAGCATCGGCCAGTCCCTTTTCGATCAGACGGATCCGTCCGGTACTGACCGTTCCGCTCATAACATGAAAGAATGCCCGCTTTTCGACCTGTGTAATATCGCTTGGCACTGCAATGCACAGCGAAACACCAGGGCGAAGCAGTCCGTGAAACTGTTTCAGCTGGTGCGAGAGCAAAAGCTCCATCTCGGTCAGGTTGGCGATCACGCCGTTGACCATCGGCCAGACAACACGGATATTCTCTGGATTTTTTTCGTATATATCAAAAGCAGCATCTCCCATGGCCAGCGGTGTTCCGTTTTGCCGCATGGCAATGACATTTTTGCTGTAAAGAAAATGCTTGCCGTTTTTGTCTCTGATCTTGATCGTGTCTGTACCGAGATCCAGACCGCATACTTTTTGAAATAGCATTGATAATTCCCCTTATAAATCAGTTTGCCATAGGCCCTGTTCCCTCAAACTTACGGCCTGGCGGTCTCCGATGATGATGTGATCCAGCAGCTCGATTCCAAGCATAGCTCCGGCTGCCTTGACCTGTCTGGTCATAGCAATGTCCTCCGGACTCGGATCAGGATTTCCGCTGGGGTGATTGTGTATCAGCAGAATGCTGACGGCCTGCGCGCGGATCGCTTCAATAAAGATCTCACGCGGTGAGATCAGGGAGGCCCGAACCGTTCCCTTGGAAATAATCTGGTCTCCGATTCGTCTGCCCTTGGTGTTGAGCATGACCAGAATCAGTACTTCCTGCTCCAGATGCCGCATCTCTTCCATGTAATATTCTGCTACAGATGCAGGATCATGAAAGGAAACACCTTCGGAAAAATGGCTGCGGGAAATCCGTTTGGACAGCTCCGCGATGCATTTGAGCTGAACTGCCTTGACAGAACCAATCCCGCGTATCTTCATTAAATCAGAAATCGACATGTGATAAATGCCCAGAAGCCCGTTTCCCTCTTTTTGCAGAGAGAGAACCTTTCTGGACAAATCCAATGCCGACTCCCCTTGCGCCCCGGTGCGAAGTATCACAGCAAGCAGCTCAGCATCGCTTAAGCTCTCAGCGCCCTTTTCCAGACACTTCTCGTAGGGACGTTCTTCTTTTGGTATACTTTTCATTGTGGCAGCTCGGAATGCTGACGGCCTGCGCGCGGATCGCTTCAATAAAGATCTCACGCGGTGAGATCAGGGAGGCCCGAACCGTTCCCTTGGAAATAATCTGGTCTCCGATTCGTCTGCCCTTGGTGTTGAGCATGACCAGAATCAGTACTTCCTGCTCCAGATGCCGCATCTCTTCCATGTAATATTCTGCTACAGATGCAGGATCATGAAAGGAAACACCTTCGGAAAAATGGCTGCGGGAAATCCGTTTGGACAGCTCCGCGATGCATTTGAGCTGAACTGCCTTGACAGAACCAATCCCGCGTATCTTCATTAAATCAGAAATCGACATGTGATAAATGCCCAGAAGCCCGTTTCCCTCTTTTTGCAGAGAGAGAACCTTTCTGGACAAATCCAATGCCGACTCCCCTTGCGCCCCGGTGCGAAGTATCACAGCAAGCAGCTCAGCATCGCTTAAGCTCTCAGCGCCCTTTTCCAGACACTTCTCGTAGGGACGTTCTTCTTTTGGTATACTTTTCATTGTGGCAGCTCGGCCTGCGGCTGCCGGTAATTCAGTTTTTGTAATGTCCGTCATATCTTTTTCGATACGTTCCCCCAACCTGACTGACTGAATCATCAAATTATTCTAACACATTTTTTTTCCAAAGTATACACCCAGACTCTTAAAAATTTTCGTAATTGTGCAGAATCGCTTCTGCAACACGGATTCCGTCTACGGCTGCTGAAGTAATGCCG
>CAZEPO010000169.1:0-4586 GCA_964514125.1 uncultured Lachnospiraceae bacterium | reverse complement strand
GATTTTTTCTCCGATCAGCTTCACAAATTTGCCCTGTACAGTCAGACGTACGATCGTCAGCAATGGCTCGATCAGATCAGAATGCATATACAGATGAAGTATACCTTCATATTTGCCCTGTTTGATCTTGGCAGCGATCATCCGGATCATCCAAACCATGCCCAGCAGATGGTCAGTATGCTCATGACTCAGAAAAATATGGTGGATCTTCTCCATGGGAATTTCTGCCTGCTCCAGCTGGCGCATGATCCCATTTCCGCCGCCGGCATCTACCAGAAGGTACTCTTCCCCTTTTCGCAGGGCAAAGCAGGTGTTGTAGCAGCGAATCGCATTGGCGTTTCCAGTGCCAAGAATAATCAGTTCTTCCATAATCGTCACCTTTCGTTTTTGACCGTCTATTTAAATTCTTGCTGCGCCGACTTTATCCAGGCATGCAAATCCATGTGTCTGCAGCATTGCTTCTGTTTCATCCATATCATCTGCGTGAAGGATCAGAACCGGTCTTCCGTTCTGTCCACAGAAAGAAGAATAAATATAATTGATATTCACATTTCCCTCGTGAATTACTTTTAAAAGTTCATCCATGGTATTCTGCTGCTCCATCTCTACTGCAATTACTTCGCAGATTCTTGCAACAAATCCAGACTGCTCCAATTTATCTCTTCCCTGTTCCGGCTGATCGATGATCATTCTCAGAATTCCGAATTCCGGAGAATCTACTGTAGACAGCGCATAAATTGAAATTCCCTCCTGATGCAGTGCTTCTGTCGCTCTGCGCAGGCAGCCTTCCTGATTTTCAATAAAAATTGCAAGCTGTTTGATCATGTTCTCTTCCTCCTCTTTTACTTTTTTAACGTACTAAAGTAGTGTAGACCATTTACAGAACTTTGTCAACCGATGCACATATTTTCTCTCTTTTTTCTTCTCTTTTTGACAACTTTTTTTCTTAATCTTTTTAGATTTGCTTTACTCTCTGTTTCTGATTTCTTATAATTCCTTTATACGTGTGCAATAAAAATCTAATCTAATAAGGAGGGACTTATCTTGTATATCCGACGAACGATTTCTGTCCTGGCCGCAGCATTATCTATCGCTGTCTGCGGTTTTATCACCTACATCAGCCGGGACGTGACACAGACTACGCTGCTGTTCAATCTTGTCTTTTTGGCTGTGATGCTGCTTATCATCCTGGCAGCCTGCCTGATTGGCACACGGCGTTTGATCCAGGACTGCAGCTGCCTTCAAAGAGCCGCCCGCGCCATCTCAGACGGCGAAGGAGAACGTTTTTTTGCCGCTGATGAATCCATGCCTGTATTCCATCAGGAGTTTCTGGACAGCTGCTATCACCAGTATTGTCATATGCTCCGCAGCAATCCGGATGCCTCCTGTGATATCCGCAGCTTTCTCAATGAAGAAGTGATCGAAGATCATGCACACCGCGGTCTTCTCGAACTGATTCCGGACATTCTGACAAGTCTTGGTATTCTCGGCACCTTTGTCGGTCTCGTCATGGGACTGCGGGAATTCGATCCTTCCGGCTATGCCCAGATGGCTGGATCCATCACACCATTGATCAACGGTATCAAGGTCGCATTCATTACTTCCATTTACGGAATTGCACTTTCACTTGCTTTTTCCTTCCATCTGCGCAGTGAATTCGGCAATCTTACACACGTTATGGATGAATTTCTGGATACCTATTATCTGCATATACGTCCGCCTTATGAAATTGATTCCCTTGCCAGACTGCTCGATCACCAAAAATCGCAGGAGGATATGCAGCAGGAGCTCAACAGTCTCTTTGTCAATCAGATGGTACAGAGCTTCGAACAGGTACTCACACCAGCCTTCAATCGAATGACAGACGGTTTGAATCAGGTGACCGATACTTTTACCTCCCGACAGGAGCAGGCGGTCTCACGCATCTGCGAGACGTTGATCGGACAAATGCGCAGCGAAGTTCATACAGAACTGCAGCATATCGCGGATACTGTCTCCCGATTAGAAGAGGCTCAGCAAAACTATGCAAACACTATGGAACAGACGCAGCGCGCCTATACAGAATTTATGGATCAGTCTCAGCATGCTTACACTGCTTTTCTTGAACAGTCACTTGGACAGCTTCAGCAGATTCTGACTGCAACAGAACAGAATGTCAGTCAGATCAGCTCACAGAGTACAGATTCCTTTGCACAGCTGAATGCAGCGCATCAGGATGCACTCCAAACCGCACAGGAACAAAAACAAGCCTACCAGGATTATATTCGTTTTATGTATGATTCGATTGAAAAGTTTTCGGAAGTATGGGAGAAAAACAGCCGACAGCTGCAAGAATACTCGGACGAAATTGCCAAGCTTGGACCGGTTCAGTTTAATCGTGAACTGAAAGAAGAACTGCAGCTCATCTCCGGCCGTCTTCAGACAATCGAGAAGCATCAGCGTGTCGCCATGATGTCAGAAGATTACACTCTGGAAGAAGATATTGCCGACATGCTGCGCAATACCCTGCGTAAACTGGATGATCTGGAAGATATTGTATCTGCTCCATCGCTGTTCCGCGGACGGCGCAGCAAAAAAACAGATAAAAAATAAGGAGGCGCCATGTATTCCAAAAAGAAAAAGACTTATGAAAAACATAATATCTGGCGCTCCTACTCGGACATGATGGCTGGTCTTCTCCTGTTGTTTGTACTTGTTATGTGTATCTCTTTCATGCAGGCACAGAAGAATTATCAGGAGAAGCTTTCTGAAGAAGCTGCGCACCAGCTGACCAAAGAACAGCTGCTCGACGAACTCTCTGCCCGTGAGGAAGAGGTCGCCTCTCAGCAAACCACTCTCGATGAACAAAGTCAGCTTCTGGAAAGCCAGCAGGCCAGTCTGGATGAGCAGAACGCTCTTCTTGCAAGTCAGCAGGAGGATCTGGAACGTCAAAAGGCTCTGGTCCTCTCTCAGCAATCTGAACTGGAAAAACAGAATTCCCTTATGCTCCAGCAGCAGGCTGTTCTTGATGAGCAGGAAGCGCTTATGACTCAGCAGCAGCAAAAAATCGAGCAGATCATCGGAGTCAAAGCTGATCTGATCTCTGCCCTAAAAAAAGAATTCACAGCTCAGAATCTGAATGTCAGCATTGACGAAGCCGACGGTTCCATTGCACTGGATTCCAATATTTTATTCGGTTACAATGAAAATATCCTTACTGACGAGGGTACTGATATGCTGAATGAGCTGCTGCCAGTCTACTGCAAAGTCCTTATGACGGACGAATATCAAGAATATCTCGCCGAAATCCGCATCGATGGATATACAGATACTTCCGGTGACTATCTTTATAATCTGCAGCTTTCTCAGGAACGTGCATTGGCAGTCGCAGACTGTTTACTCTCATCCTCCGGTAATTTTCTAAATGAAGACGAGGAAACCAATCTTCGCAGCAAGCTGACTGTCAACGGACATTCTATGAGCAATCCTGTTTACAACGAAGATGGAGAGATCAATATGGATGCGTCAAGACGCGTAGAGATTAAATTCAGTCTGAAGGACGAAGAAATGATCAATGAACTGAAGACCATCCTGGATGGTGAATCATAGGATTTAAATGTTAATATTCAAACAGGCATCGGAAAATCCGATGCCTGTTTTTGTGCAGCAAAAAAGCGGGTGATGGGAATCGAACCCACGTATCCAGCTTGGAAGGCTGGTGTTCTACCATTGAACTACACCCGCATATTTTCTTCAGTTGTTTTCGACTTTGATATCATAGCGCATTTCTGTTTAAATGTCAACACTTTTTTTATTTTTTTTAAAAACAGTTCAGCCAAATATTTTCTGGCTGAACTGTTTCATTTGATTCTACAGATCAATCATCGTAACTTCTACATTTTCAGATGATTTTCCTTTTCTGGACTGCTGTGTCGCCTGCGGAGCATTGGAAACTGTTTCCGTGTTCCGCTGCTCGTATTCCGGCATCCGGCGATTTTTTTTGCGTGCCTTAGACGGCTTCGGAACGGTCTGCGGATCATCATTTATCACTGGATCCGGTGTAGATACCTGCGGCTCCCACTGCAGTTCACGCGGCTGCTCTTTTGCTGTAGCCGGTGCGCTGTTCTGGCTGTATGGCTGCTGCTCATAGTTCTGATCATAGCCTGTGCCGTATTCCGGCTGTTCATACATCTGTGCATAATCCTGACTATAGGACTGCTCATATCCCTGTCCGTCATAGCCGCCATTGTTATATTCCGGCTGTCCGTAGCCCATATAATTTTCAAGTTCTTTCTTGAGATCTTTTTTCTTCAGGATCAGATTGATCACTGCAAACAAAAGAATCACACAGAACGCGATCAGTCCATAGAGGATCTTCATCATCATTCCAAGTCTGTCACGATAATCCTGCACTTCTTTTTTCAGTGCTTCCACTGTATCAGAAGCTGCCTGCATTGTATCGCGATCCACTTTGACATAACGCGGGTCTTCTGTTTCCGGTTCTGTCTCCGGCTCTGTCTCAGTCTGTGCCTCTGTCTCCGACTCTGCTGCGGCAGCTGTACCGGCACTTTCATCTGCTGTGACATACAGATAATAGCTATACTGAT
>CAZEPO010000168.1:0-4621 GCA_964514125.1 uncultured Lachnospiraceae bacterium | reverse complement strand
GCGTGGACGGTGCTGATATTTCAGAAGAAGCGCTGAAAATGGCGCAGAAGAATGCAGAGAGACTGGAGGTTCCGGTTCGGCTGTTCCACAGTGATCTTTTTAATATTTGCACGACTCAGACAGAATGTGCAGAGCTGGGAGTCTACGATATGATCGTATCGAATCCGCCGTATATCCGTACTTCTGTGATCGAGGAGCTTTCCGAGGAAGTGCGTCTGCATGAGCCGTTCGGTGCGCTGGATGGCAAGGAAGACGGCCTGTATTTTTATGACCGGATCATCCGGGAGAGCAGCGCGCATCTGAGCGAAAACGGCTGGCTGCTTTTCGAGATCGGCTATGACCAGGGTGAAGCGGTGAGCCGATTGATGGCAGAAAATGGTTTTGCAGATATTGCGGTCGTACCGGATCTTGCCGGCTTGGACCGTGTTGTATATGGAAGAATGTTGGGAAAAGAACTAGACTGATCGCTGAAGATCAGTGTTTGTATGTAAAAAAATAAGGAGGAAGTTCATGTTTGATAAATTAGACGATTTGCTGATACGTTTTGAAGAGCTTTTGAATCTGCTCAATGATCCGTCTGTGATCGCAGACCAGTCACGTTTCCAGAAGCTTATGAAGGAGCAGGGCAGCCTGCAGCCGATCGTTGATGCGTATACCGAATACAAAAAATGCAAAGAGACGATTGAGGACAGCCTGATGATGCTGGAAGAAGAGTCCGATGAAGATATGCGTGAGATGCTGAAGGAAGAGCTCAGTGATGCCAAAAAACAGATCGAGGAGCTGGAGAACAGACTGAAAATCCTGCTTCTGCCGAAGGACCCGAACGATGACAAGAACGTTATCATCGAGATCCGTGCCGGTGCAGGCGGTGATGAGGCAGCTCTGTTTGCAGCAGAAATCTACCGTATGTATGTACATTATGCAGAGAGCAGACGCTGGCGTGTCGAGACGATGGATTTTGAGGAGATCGGCATCGGCGGTATGAAGTATGTCAACTTCATGATCACAGGACAGGGTGCATATTCTGTACTGAAATACGAATCCGGTGTACACCGTGTACAGCGTGTGCCGGAGACAGAGTCCGGCGGACGTATTCACACTTCTACGATCACGGTAGCAGTTATGCCGGAGGCAGAGGACGTAGATGTTGTGATCGACGACAAGGATATCCGAATTGATGTTATGCGTGCGTCCGGTAATGGCGGTCAGTGTGTCAACACGACTGACTCCGCAGTACGTCTGACACACTATCCGACTGGTATTGTGGTATACAGCCAGACAGAGAAATCCCAGCTGCAGAACAAGCTGAAAGCATTTGCACTTCTGCGTGCCAAGCTGTATGATATCGAGATGCAGAAAGCACACGATGCAGAGGCAGAGCTGCGCCGTAGCCAGATCGGTACCGGTGACCGTTCCGAGAAGATCCGTACCTACAACTTCCCGCAGGGCCGTGTAACCGACCACCGTATCAACCTGACACTGTACAAGCTGGACAAGATCATGAACGGAGATATTCAGGAAATCATTGACAGCTGTATCGCAGCAGACCAGGCAGCGAAGCTGGCGAAGATGAACGAGTAAGAAACTATTAAAAGGTGTTTTTGAGTGATGACTCGAAAGCACCTTTTTTTGTGGTAAAAAAGATGTTGAAAAATCAACAAGATTATGGTATGCTTCTGGAATGTTGAAAAATCAACAAGTGGAGGAAGATATGAAAGAACGATTTGAAACATTTACGGTGCTGATCAATCGGATCAGCCGAAATATACGCAAGCTCAAAAATCTGGAAATGAAAGAATACAATCTGAAAAGTGCACATATTTCCTGCTTATACTATCTGTATCAGTCAGATGGACTGACGGCATCAGAACTGTGTGAGCGATGTGAGGAAGACAAGGCGACCATTTCAAGAACGCTGGAATATCTGGAGAAAAACGGATACCTGCGCTGTGAGACAAAATCGGAAAAGCGGTACCGCAGTCCGCTTCTTTTGACTGAAAAAGGGAACACGACTGCAGCGAAGATCGCAGAAAAGATTGATGATGTTCTGGAGGAGATCGGTGAGAGTCTGACAGAGGAAGAACGGGCGGTATTTTATCGAAGCCTTTCGATCATCAGTGAAGGACTGGATAAGATTGTGAAAGAGAGGAGGTAACATATGTTTTTTCTGAAAAAAATAGCCTGCCGTACGATACAGACAGGATTTCGCATTGCACTTCCATTTATGCCGTATCGGGAGCCGAAGATTATCAGCAGCTGTGAGAATCTGTATGGTGTTCTGAAAAAAGAGAAGGTCAGATCGGTGCTGATCGTGACAGATGCAGGGATTCGTGCAAAAGGATTAACGGAATCTTTGGAAAAGACCTTGCGGAAGGCACAGGTATCTTATATCATTTATGACAAAACACAGCCAAATCCAACGGTTGAAAATGTAGAGGAAGCGCTTCAGCTTTATCATGCACATCACTGTGACAGTCTGATCGCAATCGGCGGGGGATCTTCGATGGACTGTGCCAAGGCGGTTGGTGCAAGATGTGCACACCCAAGGTGCTCACTGGCGCAGCTGAAGGGTGTGCTGCGGGTATGGCGTCGTCTGCCGCTTTTGATCGCGATTCCGACAACGGCAGGGACAGGCAGTGAAGTGACACTGGCAGCTGTCATTACGGATACGGCTACGCATCACAAATATGCACTGATGAGTTTTCCGCTGATTCCGCGGTATGCAGTCCTGGATCCGCGACTGACTTGTTCGCTGCCGCCGCATCTGACTGCGACGACAGGTATGGACGCACTGACACATGCGGTAGAAGCGTATATTGGCCGTTCTACCACCAAATTGACAAGACAGCTGGCGCGCGAGGCTGTGCAGCTTGTATTTGAAAATATAAAAAAGGCGTATCAGAACGGATCGGATCTGGATGCAAGAGAGCATATGCTGTACGCCGCCTACAAGGCAGGTGTTGCATTTTCTCAGTCATACGTGGGCTATGTTCATGCTGTCGCGCATTCGCTGGGCGGGCGGTATGGTACACCGCATGGACTGGCCAATGCGGTGCTTCTGCCGTATGTTTTGGACGCATATGGAAGCAGTGCAGAACGAAAACTGCATGAACTGGGAATCTGTGTCGGTGTAGCTTCAGAACAGGATACGCACAAAGCAGGAGCCGAAAAGTTTATTGCAGCAATCCGTAAATTAAATGCAGACATGAATATTCCAGATAAGATCAGCGGAATCCGCAGGGAGGATATTGATGAAATGGCTGGACATGCGGCAAGAGAAGCGAACCCGCTCTATCCGGTGCCGAAGCTGATGACGAGAAATGAGCTGAAGCATTTTTATGAGAAGATCGCTGATTGGAAGAAAGCATGAATAGAAAGGCTGAATGAAGATGAAGGAACAGGAAATCAAAATGCTGCTGGAGCAGCAGAGACAGTTTTACAGAAGCGGTGCTACGATTCCGGTATCATTTCGGATCGCACAGCTGAAAAAGCTGTATGCAGCAGTAAAAAAATATGAAAATGAGATCAGTGAGGCTCTGCAGGCTGATCTTGGCAAGAGTCCGTATGAAAGTTTTATGTGTGAAACAGGACTTGTCCTTTCGGAAATTTCGTATATGATCCGTCACACAAAACGACTGGCGAAGCGCAGAACGGTGCATACACCGCTTTCACAGTTTGCATCGCACAGCTTTTGTCAGCCGGTGCCTTACGGCAATACACTGATCATGAGTCCGTGGAATTATCCGTTTTTGCTCAGCATGGATCCGCTGGTCGATGCGATCGCAGCGGGCAATACAGCAATCGTCAAGCCAAGTGCCTATTCGCCGGAGACCAGCCGGATTGTGGAAATGATCATCAACGAATGTTTTGCACCGGAATATGTTGCAGTAGTGACAGGCGGCAGAGCAGAGAATACAGCTCTGCTCGAACAGAAATTTGACCTGATCTTTTTTACCGGCAGTCAGGCAGTGGGGAAAGAAGTGCTCCGTCATGCGGCAGAATATCTGACTCCGGCAGTGCTGGAGCTTGGCGGCAAAAGTCCCTGCATTGTAGATAAAAGTGCAAATTTACAGTTTGCAGCAAAGCGGATCGTGTTCGGTAAATATCTGAACTGCGGTCAGACCTGTGTGGCACCGGACTATGTGCTGTGTGAATCCTCAGTCAAAGATGCGTTTCTCGCAGAGGTCAAAAAACAAATCCGGCTGCAGTACGGCGAACGCCCGCTGGAAAATCCGGATTATGGAAAGATTATCAATGAGAAACACTTCGCGCGTCTGTGCGGGCTGATCGATCCAGCAAAGATTGTGGCTGGCGGCGAGACAAAGGCAGAGACCTGTCAGATCGCACCGACCGTCATGGACGGTGTGACAGAGACAGATGCCGTTATGGGAGAGGAAATCTTCGGTCCGATTCTGCCAATCCTGACTTTTGAAGATTTTGAAGAACTGCTTGCACAGCTCAAAACAAAAGCAAAGCCACTGGCACTGTATCTCTTTTCTTCTGATCAGCAGCATATCCGCCGGGTCAATACAGAGCTTTCTTATGGAGGCGGCTGTATCAATGATGTAGTGATCCATCTGGCGACCAGCGAAATGGGATTTGGCGGTGTCGGAGAGAGCGG
>CAZEPO010000167.1:0-4631 GCA_964514125.1 uncultured Lachnospiraceae bacterium | reverse complement strand
CCCACAAGAGCTGCTGCTGCCATATTCGGATCTCTCATGACTGCGGAACGCTGTGCCTGTTTGATCATCTCTGCATCTTCCGGCGGAAGTGTTACCTGATTGATGCCCACAGATACAATTTGTATCCCTCTCAATTCATACCACTTTTTCGTCAATGCCTCATTCATTGCATCGGCGAGCTCCATCACATGACCAGGAAGTGCACTTGGGCGAATCTCCAATTCTGAAATTTTCGCAAAAGCAGGCTGAAGTGCTGTCAGAAATTCTGTTTTCAGCTGGCTGTCAATCTGATCTCGCGTAAATTCCTGTGCCACATTTCCGCATACGTTTGTATAAAACAAAATCGGATCTACGATTCTATAAGAGTAGACACCGTTACACCTTACAGATACATCAATGTCCAAACCGATATTGCGGTCCACAACACGAAACGGAATCGGACTGGCAGTGCCGAACTTATTGTCCATCAATTCTTTTGCATTGAAATAATAAACTCGCTGGTCTTTTCCCGCATCACCGCCAAACGTAAATCGCTTTCCTATATTTTCAAATGTTTTTGCAATACCTTCACTCAGATTTCCGTTGAAAATGCTTGGTTCCGAAGAGGTATCATAAACATACTCACCAGGCACCGCACACAGTTCCACAACCTTGCCCTGATCCACGATCATCATACACTGGCCATCTGCTACTGCAATTACTGAACCACTGGTGATAATGTTGTCCTCTCCTCTTGTATTAGAAGATCTGCTTCCGGTTTTCTTTTTTCCCTTTGTCACCAGCACATCATTCTCTAATGCTTCGCAATAGAAAAACTCTTTCCACTGATCTGCCAATACACCTCCGACAGCGCCCATTCCTGCTTTTAACAATCCCATACTTTATCTCCTTTTTGCCTCATACTTTATCCAGCTGTAAACTGAAAAAGCGCGGAATTTCATCCGCGCCTTTCAGCAAACCATTACCCTAATCAGCGCAGGTTCAAACTTGCAATTCTATATTTTTATTCTGTTGCTTCTGTTTCCGCTTCTACAGCTTCTCCCGCCTCCAGATAGAAAACAAGCGGTTCTTCCATCATCTCTGTTGTCAGACTCATTGTTCCGTCTTCCAAAAGTTGTGCAGCCCAAGCCCAGGTCTCCGAATCTTCCGAATCCTCTTCTCCTGCTTCGATTGCAAAGGTAAGCACACCATCTGTCAGCTCGCCTTCCAGCTCTGCCGCTTCCAATTCGCCGAACAGATCACCACCTGCCATCATGAAATTTACCTTGTTGTCAGCAATTTCCAGATCCACCTTCTCGATCTCCAGCAGATCCAAAGGAGCTGTCATACCAAATGCAGATACCTGAGTTGCCGTCCAGTACCCTGCAAATTCTTCCAGTTCAGAGTCGATGCGTGCTTCTGCCGGCACAAATCCTGCTGCTGCTTCTGGATCACGGCTGAACATAAGTTCCATGCCTTCTTCCTCCATCGACAAGGTTTCGCCATCGTATGCAAGACCTACTTCACCGTCGGTTCCTCTATCCATATAGAACATTTCACCGTCCAGTTCCCAAGTTCCGGTATCTCCCTCTTCTCCATCCATGGCCATCGAATACTCACCGCTCTCATCCAGAGTCAGTGTAATTGACATTCCATACATATTTCCGTACCATTCTCCTGCCACTTCCTCTGCTGCCATTCCGTTACAAGTTACTGCCATACCAAATGCCATTGCCAGTAATAATGCATATCTTTTCTTCATAAATTTTTCCTCCTTTGGTTTTTTTGCCAGATCTATTTCCTGTTGTTTCTTTTATACCAGTTATATCGCACAAAAAAAATGGCACTAACTCTACTTTTTTCGAAAAAGTAGAATCAGTACCACTTGCTTTACGCCCAAAAAAGGGGTAATACCCAGGGGTAATCCCTCCAAAAAGGGTAATTCACCGCGTTACAAGGGTGATTTACTCTGTTTCAGCAGTTCTTCCAGCTGATCACACCTTCTGAACAGATCCACATACAGCATCAGCTCATCTCGCGATGATATATTTAGTTTTCTATAAATATTTCCGCTATGTTTTCTGACGGTACTCATACTGATGAATGCTTTTTCCGTAATCTCCGCAGCATCAAGTCCTTCAATATAAAAATTCAGAATTTTCTTTTCCGAAGCTGTGAGCGTATCTACGCGTTCCAGAAACGTCCGAAACAATTCCGCAATATTCGGCGGCAGATCGCTTTCCTGGACCGCCCGGTTGGCCTGCTTCGTTTTCAAAAAGTTCATCAGCATATCTATCTCTGATATACCCGTCTTGCTTTCTTCTGAAATCGTATCTTCCTGAATCGCCTGAAAACTTACCGCTATTGGTTTTACAAACCGGTTCGTCATAATCACAGACAGTACAAACATAAAGAGGAAAAATACAAGAAAGACAGTTATCATCTTGTATTGATGAAGATGCAGCGCATCATCGTAGCTCTGTTTTTTTATCAAAGTCGCTACACTCATGCTCCGCTCAGAAGCGGTATTGATCATAAGCTTTTCATGCTTGCCAAGATAAGTTTCATTCTGCGTTTCATAAACATTGTAGCTCTTATTCGTCTTGATCTGCAGATCTGTAAAACTGTCCATATAGGTATCATCCGAAGCTGCAATGATTCCTTGTGCCAGTTCAATCCCTTTCGTCCCCATCGGTGCAAGCACCGTTGTCATGCTGCCGAACGGACTTGTGATCACCGGATAGGAAAGATAAAAATAAAGTTCACTGATCTCCACGCCGCACAGACCTATGACTGCTCCATTATTATCCAAAATTGGAACAGCCAGCAGCATGACATCTTCCCAGGTATCAGTTAATCGAAAACACTCTGTCCAATAGCTTGTTCGGGTCAAATCATCGACCTGCTGCTTAATCAGTTGATCATATTCCGGAAAAACAGATTTATCAAACTCCAGATTCCAACGGTTATGCAGTTCAATCCGCTCTTCTCGTGCAATATCCGGTATTCCTCTGAAATATACGATATCCTGCGTCGCTGAATTCTTGGTATTCAGATTCGCAAAGCGCAAATACATGCCGCTTCTTGAATTTTCCGACGCTTTGGCCTGTGTATTTGTGGTAACATCGAGAACAAAATAGGCACCGCTGCATTCACTGGTCATCAGGATTGCGTACAGTTTTTCATAAAGACTGTCCTGAAGTTCAAGCAACATCTCCGGCGAATCGTTCAAATCGGAAACGCTTTTGCCATTCACGACAAACATTTTTTCAATTTCATAACTGATCTGTTCTGACAGCGTGATGCTCTGTGCCATCAAGTGATCCAGATGCTGCGACAATTCGCTGCTGGTATGCTCCAGATGCAGGTTCAGATTTTCCTGCAGTTTCTGCCTCTGATCAGAGAAGCCGCCGGCAATACTGAGCAGAAACATAAAAAGACCAACTGCCATCGAAATCATTACACACCAATAAAACATCAGCTTGCGGCGCATACTGACGCTTTGTCTTTTCAGATCTGCAGTCACTCTGAAAATAGTTTTTATTTCTTTCAACATCTAGTATTTTTCTCTCCTGTCCAAAAATCTATTCATACAGAGCTTTTACATTCTCAAATGCCTGATCCACAGCCGTCTCCAACGTTTCTTCTTTCGCACCATCTTTCAGCCAGGCGTTTCTTTCAATACTAAGCTGCAGGCGCACACCCTTTTCAAAACTTGTTTCCAGCTCCAGATAGGTATCCAGAAGCGGAGCCGTATAGAACTGATATTCCTTCTGTGTATCCATATATGCCTTGTACAATTCTACATATTTGGGTGAGTCCAGATTCTCGATCGCTTCCGGCAGATTATTTGAAAATGCCTCATTCGAAACAGGCATATACCCTGTCTGTGTCACAAAACGCACGTTATTCTGCGGTTCTGTCAGCCATTTCAAAAAGACACAGGCTGCTTTTTCACGTTCCGGTTCTGATTTCACCGTACAAATGCCTGCACCTCGCTGCATTACCATGGTTTCACCATCTTCAAAAACAGGACATGGACGTGCAATGATCTCAATCTCTTCCGATGTATTGTCTTCATAGGTCACCACATCAGAATAATACAAGATGCTGGCAGAAGAAGCCACCGAAACAATCGCATCACCTGTTCTGAGCGGTTCTGTCGCATATCCTTCGTACAGCCATACCGCACCTTTGACCGCAGCTCTGGCATATGGCTCCCATACCTTGCGGAAGTCATCGCCAAACGCGATTGTATCTCCATCAAAGAATGACTCGCCAAAGGATTCCACACCGACCTGAAAATAATTAAAATGATAATCATGTACAAAAAAGGCCTTGCCGTCATCTGGAATATCCGGTGTCTGCGCGTCACTCCACTCTGTATATTTTTCCGCTACTTCATAGAGTTTTTCCCATGTCTGAAGATCCGAAAGCTGTACTCCGGTATCTGCCGCAAAACGGTCAAATCCTGTTTTGTTGATAAACATTACCTCTGTTGACTTTGCTACCGGAAGAATCAACTGACGGTCATCAATCACACCTTCATTCAGAAATTCCGGCATGAACTGTTCAAACTCTTCCTCTGTAAAATAGTCCCTGTAATCAACCAGAACCTCTTTATCCGGCATAGCAAGTACTGTTTTTGGATA
>CAZEPO010000166.1:0-4662 GCA_964514125.1 uncultured Lachnospiraceae bacterium | reverse complement strand
GTTTCTTTCTTCCTCATCGCGATCGTCGTCAGCTATGCTGTATCAGGCAATTACAGTCTGTATCAGTCACAGACGATCCTTTATTCCAAATACAAGGCAAAGTATGTGAACGAACATACGCGTACCTAATCAAAGGCTCCGTTTCATCCGGTATCTGTTCCTCAGGAAGTACTTGATGAAACGGAGTTTTCTGTTATAATAAAATGCAGAGTTACGCAGGGGGCAAAAGCGTAATGTACACAACGCATACTTGCTGCAGCATTCAGAAAGTGTGCTTGAAGTTTAAATAGAAAAAGGTGAAATAAGATGCTTGAGTTAAGAAACGTTTCCTTCGGTGTCTGTCAAGAGAAGGAAGAAAAAGAAATTTTGCATAATATCAATCTGACCATTGATGAGAACAAATTCGTGGTGATCACCGGTCCGAACGGCGGCGGTAAGTCTACGCTTGCGAAGCTGATCGCTGGTATCGAGAAGCCGACCTCTGGACAGATCCTGTTCGATGGGACAGATATCACAGATATGAGCATTACAGACCGTGCCAAAATGGGCATCAGCTATGCATTCCAGCAGCCGGTTCGTTTCAAGGGCATTCAGGTGCTCGACCTGATCCGCATGGCAGCAGGCAAAAAGATGAGTCCGGCCGATGCCTGTACCTATCTCTCCGAGGTGGGACTGTGCGCGAAGGATTATATCAACCGTGAAGTCAACGCCAGCCTCTCCGGCGGTGAGCTGAAGCGTATCGAGATCGCGACCGTACTGGCGCGCGGTACACGCCTTTCTGTATTTGATGAGCCGGAGGCAGGAATCGACCTCTGGAGCTTCCAGAACCTGATCCAGGTATTTGAGCGGATGCAGTCCAAGATCCAGGACAGCTCGATCCTGATCATCTCACATCAGGAGCGGATTCTGAACATTGCAGATGAGATCGTTGTGATCGCAGACGGCAATATCCTGCACAAAGGACCGAAGGAGGACGTGCTTCCGACACTGCTCGGCACCTCCAACGTCGCATCTGTATGCAGCAAATTTACAGCAGGAGGGGAACAGGAATGTTAGATGAAATCCAGAAAAGACTGATCGCAGAGGTAGCTGATCTTCATGAAGTGCCGGAGGGCGCCTACAATTTCCGTGCCAACGGAGAACTGGCAGGCAGAAATACCACTGCGAATATCGATATTTCCTCCAAAGAAGACAAGAGCGGTATCGTGATCCGTGTTAAGCCGGGTACGACACATGAGAGCGTACATATCCCGGTCGTACTGAGCCAGAGCGGCATCAAGGAGACTGTATACAATGATTTCTACATCGGCGAAGGCAGCGACATCGTGATCGTCGCAGGATGCGGCATCGACAACTGCGGCAATCAGGACTCCGAGCATGACGGACTTCACCGCTTCTATATCGAAAAAAATGCCCGTGTCAAATACGTAGAGAAGCATTACGGTGCCGGTGAGGGAACCGGTAAGCGTATCCTGAATCCGGGTACCGAGGTCTACATGGACGAAAACAGCGTCATGGAGATGGAAATGGTACAGATCAAAGGTGTTGATTCAACGATCCGCGACACCAAGGCAGAGCTGGCAGCAGGTGCGAAGCTCGTTGTGCGGGAACGTCTGATGACACACGGCGCACAGACTGCAGTCAGCAACTATGAAGTCGTGCTGAATGGCCAGGGTGCCAGCGCAGATGTGGTATCCAGATCTGTAGCAAGAGATACCTCTTATCAGAAATTCGACTCCCGTATCGTCGGAAATGCACCGTGCAGCGGTCATACCGAGTGCGACGCGATCATCATGGACAAGGCGAAGATCCTCGCAATCCCGCAGCTGGAGGCGAATGACCTCGATGCATCCCTGATCCACGAGGCAGCGATCGGCAAGATCGCCGGAGAGCAGATCATCAAGCTCATGACCCTTGGCCTGACCGAGGCAGAGGCAGAAGAGCAGATCGTCAACGGATTTTTGAAATAAAACGGAACAGTGAAAGAGGAACAGCGATGCGTTTAGAGCGAGTGATCGATGCACTGCATCAAAAGAACATCACAAAATACAAATATACCGAGGAGGACGGCTGCGGCAGTCTGGACTTTCTGTTCCGCGGACTCTCCTTCCATGTATGGGAATATTATGACGGAGGCTGGGGCGCAGAGACCAACATCTACAATGTAGGACGCAGCCAGGATCTGGAGGGCGATTACGAAGCAGCAATTGTCAAAGAAATTCTTTCCTGGCCGGATATGCTGCCAGGTTCCTGAATGTATGTGAAAGATCAAAAAGAGGGATAAGAATGAAAAGTTTATTGATTCTTGGAGCCGGCGGCTTCGGACAGATGGTAAGAGAAACGGCATTGGAATTAGGATATGAAAAAGTGGTTTTCCTTGACGATGCTGTTAAAGGAGAAGATATTGTTGGCATGTGCTGTGATTATATTCTCAAACATGAGGAATATACAACAGCAGTAGCAGCGTTCGGAAACAACAGAACACGTCTTTTGTGGACAGACAAGCTGTTGGAAGCGGGATATGAGGTACCTGCGATCGTACACCCGACTGCAGTTGTGAGTCCTAGTGCCGTGGTTGGTTCGGGAAGTTTCATTATGCAGCGTGCTGTGGTCAATACACATGCGCAGATAGAGCGCGCAGTATTGATCAACAGCGGAGCAATTGTCGATCATGACTCTGTTGTGTGTGCAGGAGCTCATGTTTGTCTGGGCAGTATTGTAAAAGCAAACTGTACGATTGAATCTGGCAGCAAGGTTGAAGCTGGTGAGGTTGTTTTTTCAACGAGAAGAAAGATTGAAGGTGCTGACAGCCGTTGTCTGGAAGATGCAATCTATGCGTTTGGATTCGGACAGCAGTGCAGTTATGTGAAACCGTTTGGAGAAGGTCATATCAATGAGACATATGCAGTGTATATGCCGACAGAAAATGGTATGGATATGCCGCTTTATGTACTGCAGCGTGTCAATATCCATGTATTCAAGAATCCGGCACAGGTCATGGAAAATATCTTTGGCGTGACAGAATACCTGCGTGAAGTGATCCGCTGTGAAGGCGGCGATCTCGACAGAGAGACACTTTCGTATATCAAGACGAAAAGCGGCGATACTTATTTTGAAGACGATCAGGGGCAGCCGTGGCGCTGCCTGCATTATGTAGCCAATTCAACTTGTCATCAGACAGTAGAAGAACCAGAACAGTTTTATCAGTCAGCCAGAAGTTTTGGACATTTTCTGAAGCAGCTTGGCGATTATCCGGCTGAAAGCCTGCATGAGACGATTCCGAAGTTTCATGACACAGTCAGCCGTTTCGGTGATTTTGCCGCGGCAGTGCGTAAAGATGTCAAGAACCGGGCACGTCTGTGCCGTCCAGAGATTGCATTTGCACTTGAACGTGAGCAGGATTGTGGTGTGCTGATGAAGCAGCTTGAAGAAAAACGGCTGCCGCTGCGTGTGACACACAATGATACCAAGCTGAACAATATTCTGTTTGATGCAGAGACAGACAAAGGCTTGTGCATCATCGATCTGGATACGATCATGCCTGGTCTGGCGGCAAATGATTTTGGTGATTCGATTCGTTTTGGTGCATCTACTGCAGAGGAGGACGAGAAGGATCTCGATAAAGTGCATTTCGATCTGCATCTGTATGAACTTTATGCGAAGGGCTATCTGGAGATGGCAAAAGATGTACTTACGCCGGAAGAAATTGCAAGTCTGCCTTGGGGAGCAAGGCTGATGACATTGGAATGTGGTATGCGTTTTCTGGCAGATTTCCTGCAGGGAGATGTATATTTCAAGACTGCTTATCCGGAACATAATCTTGTGCGCGCCAGAACACAGTTCCGTCTGGTCAAAGAGATGGAAGAACAGTTCGAAAAGATGTGTGAGATCGTTGATCAATATAAATAAATGGGAACATTTCAAAAACAATCCTAAAAATGCAAGCATTTTACGTCCGTTCTATGAAATTTGCTTGACTCGGAATCGTTACAGATAGAGGAAGAAACAGCAGCACCGCAGAAAAGCGGTGCTGTTTATAAATATTTTAGGAATAATTCACAGCTCTTTCATTGAGAATCTTTATGGGATTGTTTATACTATCTGGCAGAGTATATTTCCGGCAAGAACGGAAAAGATAGGAGAATTTTGCAATGGGAAGAGCAATTGGAATAGACCTTGGAACAACAAACAGCTGCGTGGCAGTGATTGAAAATGGTGAGCCAGTAATCATTCCGTCTGGCAGCGGCGGAGCTACGACACCGAGTATTGTAGCATTCAGCAAAAATGGCGAACGGCTGATTGGTGAAGGTGCCCGCAGACAGGCAGTGACGAACCCGGATCGTACGATCAGTTCTGTGAAGCGTCATATGGGTACGAACTGGAGTACCCGGATCGATGGCAAAGAGTACAAAGCACAGACGATCAGTGCTATGGTACTGCTTCAGCTAAAAAAAGATGCAGAAGAATTTCTTGGAGAACCGGTGACGGATGCGGTGATTACCGTTCCGGCTTATTTTAATGACATTCAGCGTCAGGCAACCAAAGATGCTGGCAGGATTGCTGGTCTGAATGTGCTCCGTATCATCAATGAGCCGACGAGTGCAGCACTTTCTTACGGATTGGATCATGGAGAACCGCAGAAGGTCATGGTGTATGACTTGG
>CAZEPO010000165.1:0-4676 GCA_964514125.1 uncultured Lachnospiraceae bacterium | reverse complement strand
CCGCAGATTACAGCTGTTTTCGGAAGATGCGGCGGCGGACTGGCACTGGTACCGGCACTGACAGACTTCACTTTCATGGAAGGCAAGAAAGCAGAACTGTTCGTGAATTCACCGAATGCGATCGCTGGCAACAGCAAAGACAAATGTGATACAGCATCTGCTGCATTCCAGAGCGAAGAAGCAGGTCTGGTTGATTTCGTTGGTACAGAAGATGAGATCATGGCTCAGATCCGTGAACTCGTATGTATGCTTCCGGCAAACAACGAAGATGATCTGTCCTACGAGGACTGCAATGATGATCTGAACCGTGTATGCAAGGATCTTGCAAACGCAGCAGGAGATACAGCAATCCTGATCTCCAACATCGCAGATGACAACAACTTCGTAGAAGTAAAAGCAGCATATGCAAAAGATATGGTGACAGGTTTTATCCGTCTGAACGGTACTACAGTTGGTGTAGTTGCCAACCGTACAGAAGTGTATGGAGAAGACGGTGAAGTAGCAGAGAAGTTTGACGGAACACTGAGCGTAAAAGGCGCTTCCAAAGCAGCAGAATTCGTAACATTCTGTGATGCATTTGAGATTCCGGTACTTTCCCTGACCAATGTGACAGGCTACAAGGCATGCACATGCTCTGAAAAGAGAATCGCAAAAGAAGTTGGCAAACTGACATATGCATTTGCAAACGCAACCGTACCGAAGGTAAATGTGATCATCGGTAAGGCATTCGGCAGTGCATATGTTGCAATGAACAGCAAGGCAATCGGTGCTGACATGACATTTGCATGGAGCAATGCACAGATCGGTATGATGGATGCACAGCTTGCAGCGAAGATCATGTACGCAAATGAAGATGCAAAAGTAATGAATGAGAAAGCAGCTGAGTACGCAGCACTTCAGTCAAGTGCTCTGGCAGCAGCGAAGAGAGGTTATGTTGATAACATCATCGAAGCAGAAGACACAAGAAAATATGTGATCGGCGCATTCGAGATGCTGTTTACAAAGAGAGATGATCGCCCGTCCAAAAAACACGGAACAGTCTAAGCGAGGTGAATCATATGAAACGTAGATTAAGTGCAGTTTTGCTTGCTCTGGGCTTGACAGTATCTTCTCTTTCCATGGGCGTATATGCGGAAGAGACAGAGACAGCAGCGACAGAGCTGGTAACAGAAGCAGTGACTGAAGCAGAGGAAGCGGCAACAGAGACAGAGACAGCAGCGGCAGAAACAGCAGCTGCAATGAGCATCGAGGATCAGATCAAAGTCATTCTCGCTTCCAATCTGGAACAGCTTTCTGCTATGACAGATGAGCAGCTTGATGCAATGCTGGCAAGCGGAGATCTCTCCAGCGAAGCAATTGCGACAAACTGGAACTCTGTAAAATCAGAGCTTGGTGCGTTTGTAGAAGTGACAGAGGCTTCCATGAATGCAGAGGGTACTGAAATCGTTGGTACTGCTAAGTACGAAAAGATTGAAGATAATACAATCGTAACGGTTACATACAGTGTAAATGCTGAGACAGGTACAGCAAACATCAAATGGGATATTGATTATCCGATGAGCGTTCTGCTTAAGCAGGCAGGCCTGAATACCCTGATGGGTCTTGTTATTGTGTTTGCAACACTTATATTCCTGGCATTCCTGATCTCCAAACTTCACTATATCCCGGATTTTATCGAGGGTAGAATGAAGAAAAAAGCAGCACCGGCACCGGCAGCAGCGCCTGCTGCAGCACCAGCACCGGTTGTTGAGGAAGAAGAGTATGTAGATGATCTGGAGCTTGTAGCGGTTATCACAGCAGCAATCGCAGCATCTGAAAATACTTCCAGCGATGGATTTGTAGTTCGTTCCATCAAAAAAGCAAACAAAAAGAATTGGCAGAGAGCCTAAGTACAGGAGGAATCATTCATGAAAACTTATACAATCACAGTCAATGGCAACGTATATGATGTAACCGTAGAAGAAGGCACAAGCACAGGTGCAGCACCGGCAGCAGCTCCGAAGGCAGCACCGAAAGCAGCTCCGAAGGCAGCTCCAAAAGCAGCAGCACCGGCAGCAGGCGGCGCTGGCGCAGTCAAAGTAACAGGCTCTGTACCGGGTAAAGTATTCAAGGTAGAAGCAAGCGTAGGACAGGCTGTCAAAGCTGGCGATTCAATCGTAATCCTGGAAGCTATGAAGATGGAGATCCCGGTTGTAGCTCCGCAGGATGGTACAGTTGCAAGCATCGACGTAACAGTAGGACAGGCAGTAGAGTCTGGTGACGTTCTCGCTACCATGAACTAAGAATTGCTAATCGTTTTTGACAGACATGGTCTGAGAATACGAACTGGAGGTTAAAAAATGGCTTATATTACAAATACATTGGCCAACTTACTGGACCAGACAGCTTTTATGAGTCTGACATGGGGCAACTATGTTATGATCGCAGTAGCCTGTGTGTTCCTGTATCTGGCAATCAGACATGGATTTGAGCCGCTGCTTCTCGTTCCGATCGCATTTGGTATGCTGCTCGTAAATATCTATCCGGATATCATGGCACAGCCGTACACAGATGCAAACGGCATCGAGCATGCAGGTGGTCTTCTTCACTATTTCTACGTGTTGGATGAATGGAGTATTCTTCCGTCACTGATCTTCATGGGTGTAGGTGCCATGACAGACTTTGGTCCGCTGATCGCGAACCCGAAGAGCTTCCTGCTCGGTGCAGCAGCACAGCTTGGTATTTATCTTGCTTACTTCTTTGCAATCCTTCTTGGATTCAACGGAAAAGCAGCAGCAGCTATTTCTATCATCGGTGGAGCCGATGGCCCGACATCAATCTTCCTGGCTGGTAAGCTTGGACAGACAGAGTTGATGGGACCGATCGCGGTAGCTGCATATTCCTATATGTCTCTCGTTCCGATCATACAGCCGCCAATCATGAAGCTGCTGACAACGGACAAAGAGAGAAAAGTCAAAATGGAACAGCTTCGTCCGGTTTCTCAGCTGGAGAAGATCCTTTTCCCGATCATTATCACAATCGTTGTTTGTATCCTTCTTCCGTCCACAGCTCCGCTTGTAGGTATGCTGATGCTCGGTAACCTGTTCAAAGAGTCAGGTGTTGTAAGACAGCTGACAGAGACAGCATCCAATGCAATGATGTACATCGTAGTTATCCTGCTTGGTACATCAGTTGGTGCTACAACAAGTGCAGAAGCATTCCTGAACATGGATACGATCAAAATCGTAGTGCTTGGTCTGATCGCGTTCGCATTTGGTACAGCCGGCGGTGTTCTGCTTGGAAAAGTAATGTACAAGCTGACTGGCGGCAAGATCAACCCGCTGATCGGTTCCGCAGGTGTATCTGCCGTTCCGATGGCAGCTCGTGTATCTCAGAAGGTTGGTGCCGAGTATGACCCGACAAACTTCCTGCTGATGCATGCAATGGGTCCGAACGTAGCAGGCGTTATCGGTACTGCAGTATGTGCCGGTACATTCATGGCTATTTTCGGTGTATAATAAACAGTGCAAAATTGTGAGACGGCAAAATGGCTGCTTGCAGACATTTTTGCCAGATCATGATTTTATAGGGTGAAATAGAGTTTTCAATATATATGGAGGAAAAAATGGCAGAACAGATTAAAAAACCGATCAAAATTACAGAGACCATTCTGCGTGATGCTCATCAGTCTCTGATCGCTACAAGAATGTCAACAGAAGAAATGCTGCCGATTCTTGAAAAGCTTGATAAAGTTGGATACCATTCCGTAGAGTGCTGGGGTGGTGCTACATTCGATGCTTCCCTGCGTTTCCTGAAGGAAGATCCGTGGGAGAGACTTCGTAAGATCCGTGAAGGCATGAAGAATACAAAGCTTCAGATGCTGTTCCGTGGACAGAATATCCTTGGATACCGTCCGTATGCAGATGACGTAGTAGAATACTTCGTACAGAAATCTGTAGCAAACGGTATCGATATCATCCGTATTTTTGACTGTCTGAACGACCTTCGCAACCTTCAGACAGCAGTTACAGCAGCCAACAAAGAAAACGGACATGCTCAGGTAGCTCTGTCCTACACACTTGGCGATGCTTATACACTGGATTACTGGAAAGAGATCGCTAAGAGAATCGAAGATATGGGTGCAAACTCCATCTGTATCAAGGATATGGCTGGTCTTCTTCTTCCGTACAAGGCAACAGAACTTGTTACAGCACTGAAAGAGACAGTAGATCTTCCGATTCAGCTGCATACACACTATACATCTGGAGTTGCTTCCATGACATACATGAAAGCAGTAGAAGCAGGTGTAGACGTAATCGATACAGCTATGTCACCGTTTGCACTTGGTACATCTCAGCCGGCAACAGAAGTTATGGTTGAGACCTTCAAGGGCACACCGTACGACACAGGATTTGATTCCAAACTTCTCGATGAGATCGCTGACTACTTCAGACCGATGCGTGACAAAGCACTTGAGACAGGCCTTCTCAATCCGAAGAACCTTGGTGTTAACATCAAGACTCTGCTGTATCAGGTACCGGGCGGTATGCTCTCCAACCTGACTTCTCAGCTGAAAGACCTCGGTGCAGAAGACAAGTACTATGAAGTACTGGAAGAAGTACCGCGTGTTCGTAAAGACCTCGGTGAGTGTCCGCTGGTTACACCGTCATCCCAGATCGTTGGTACACAGGCTGTTA
>CAZEPO010000164.1:0-4690 GCA_964514125.1 uncultured Lachnospiraceae bacterium | reverse complement strand
ATTAGTAAATTTTCAACGATAGCTTGGTACCTGCCAAGGCAACTAAATATCGTGTTATATATTTGGAAACTGTCATAGACAGCCATGAGACATAAAAAAACTATGTGCTGCCTAACCTGTGAAGAAGGGCTAAAATTTTTGCTTTATTGGATATTTGCGATAAGAAAGCCAGACTATTGTTCGAACTGCGCAGCAGTAAGTTATAGTCTGGCTTTCTTGGTTTTAGCAAATATTCAGTAAAGCTTAAAATTTCTTGTCCTTCTGAACTCGTTAACAACACATAGTTTTTGTTATGTTCATGGCGTCCTGTTTATCAAAAGGTATATTCCCAATCAGCTTACATCGGATAGAAAAGTCCTGTTCCGATTCCGATCGGCAGGCCTGCTACCAGCCAGATCACGAACATCAGTGTCCATCCAATCAGAAATACGACAGAATACGGAACCATTGTTGCAGTGATCGTACCGATTCCTGCCTTTTTGTCGTAACGCTGTGCAAAAGTGATGATTACTGCAAAGTATGTCATCATCGGTGTGATGATGTTGGTGCAGGAATCACCGATTCGATATGCCAGCTGGCAAAGTTCCGGGCTGTATCCCAGCAGCATAAACATCGGTACAAATACCGGTGCCAGAATATTCCATTTCGCTGATGCAGATCCCATAAACAGATTCATAAATGCAGAAAACAGAATAAAGATAATTACCAGCGGGATCAGACCGATCTCAATGCGTTTGAAGAAATTGGCTCCTGCTAATGCAATGATCGTTCCAAGCTTTGTATAGCTGAAGTAATTGATAAACTGAGCAGATACAAATGCAAGTGCCAAAAATGATCCCATAGAAGACATGGATTTTGACATTGCATCACATGCACTGTTTTCCTTGTTAAAGGTGCCGACCGTCTTTCCGTATGCAATACCCGGAAGCATAAACAGAAATGAAATCAGGATTACGATTCCGCTGAGGAACGGGGAAGTCGGGCTTCCGAAAAGCGCACCATTTTCATTTCTCATGAAAGAATCAGACGGAATGCAGGCTGCTACGATCACCAGTACATAGATCAGTGCAACGATTCCTGCATTGCGCAGACCTTTGCGCTCTGTCTCTGTGATTGTGGTCAGTGCAGCGTCTTCCTCTCCCATCACATCACCATCAAAGGCTTCCAGACGCGGCTCTACGATCTTGTCTGTCACGATTGTTCCAAGAATGGTGATCAGGAAGGTTGATGCAAACAGGAAATAGTAATTGCCCATCACAGATACTTCATAAGATGGATCAAGGATGGAAACGGCAGTCTGTGAAATACCTGCAAGCATCGGATCCAGTGAACCAATCAGAAGGTTGGCTGAAAATCCACCGGATACACCTGCAAATGCAGCTGCCAGTCCTGCCATCGGGTGACGTCCGTATGCACGGAAGATCATCGCTCCGAGCGGAATCAGGATTACATAGCCTGCATCACTGGCTACATTGGACATAACGCCCAGAAATACAACCATCGGTGTGATCAGCTTCGCCGGTGTAACCTTTACTGCACCTTTGAGCATTGTGTTGATCAGACCGGACTGTTCTGCAACACCTACACCAAGCATCGCTGTCAGTACCATACCAAGCGGTGCATAGGAGGTAAAGTTGCTGACTGCATTTGTCAGCATATAAGTAAGTCCTTCTTTTGTCAGAAGGCTGACGGTCGTAACTGTTGTTTCCTTCAGTTCACCGCCGGAGATCAGTTCACCTGTAGCAGAAATTCCAAGAGCGGAGCAAATGGCAGAAATCACAACGATTGCCGCTGCCAAAGCAGTGAATAACGCGATAGGGTGAGGAAGTCGGTTGCCAATGGCTTCAATCCCATTCAGCCAGCGATTGTAAAGGCTGACTTTTTTCGTTGATTTTGTTTTTGTCATATGAGTTCTCCTTATTTTAGTTACGCCTGCAAAGCGCACTGCCTTTTACTATATCACAATTCAAAATCGACTGCAATTTAAAATTTTACCATTCTTCCTCTTCTGTGCCTCAAAATCACCGGATTTTACAGCCTTGTTCCGATATTATCCTCGATCAGACGGATTCTCTGAACGACCTCCTCTGCCGGAGCATTGATCGTCACATAGCCCTGCAGCGAATCTGCCTTGGCCTTGAGCATCGCAGAACGCGGATACAAAAACAGCCATGCACGTCCTTTGCCGTTGCGCGCCTCCTGTACCAGATTGGCCGCTGCCGAATTGCCGTCAAATGCGATCAGTACACAGTTGCGCCGTTCAAATATTTCATAATTAAAGGATTTGTAAATGCCCATCTCCTGCGCTTCCGTGGAAATGCGGATTCCTTTTACATTGACCTTTCGCAGTTTGCGGATCTGGTTCGGACTCATCAGCGCCGGAATAATACTGTAAACATCGAAACGTTCATTTTGTTCAATCAGATATTTTTCCTGTGCCGATACCTTATGTCCGGTCACAAAAAAGACTTTCTCCGGATCCAGCTGCTGAAGTAGAGCGTCAAGCACCGTTTTTTCCTGCTCGCTGAGCTTCACATTCTCATTATCACTGGTAAAGCTTCCGCCTGCAATGATGATCGGGTATTTATCCCACGGCAGCGGAATTACTTTCTCCTTGAACACCGGATAAGACGGCTGCTTTTTGATCTCAAACTTCACTTCCGGAATATCATGGAACGGCTTTTCAAATTCATCCAGATAATACTGCTCCACACTGCGCTCCCCACGCGCTTTTGCAAACGCACCGGATTTATAATAGAAATTGTAGGTCTGTCTGGTGATGATTGCGTCTTCCACCTGTTTCATCTGTTCAAATTCTTCTTCCGTAACCTTCAGAAAGTTCGCCAGTGCCAGCTGCTCATCAATGCTGTCGGTTCCGTACAGACCGTATCCGTCTGTTCCCATTACGCATGAAATGCCGTTCTGCAGATACGTTTTCAGCGGGTGCTTTTTCAGGTCGATAATATTGTTCAGACGCACGTTGCTGGTCAGCTGGAATTCAAGCACAATGTGGTGCTCCTTGATTTTCGCCATCAGCTCTTTTCCAAGCTTGCTGCTTAAGTTTGCGCAGTACAGTCCGTGACCGATACGCATATGCGGAAATGCCTGTCCCGGAAGCAGTGATTCCTCAACCAGCTGGATTGCCTTGGCCATATTGCTTCTTAACGTGTCATTCTCCCCTGCGTGTACCCGGATTGTCCAGTTGCGGTCTTCGCTGGCAATCTTGGTCACAATCTCGCGAATGACCGCCTTCAGTTCGGAAATATCGCTGATTTCCTCGCCGACAAAATCGCTGCCCACCACATATGGATCTTTGCATACGACCTTCAGTGCCTGTACTGCATTGGTCAGATAATTGTCTGATACGATTTCCTGCTTCACCAGCGTCAGCGGAATCCGTCGGATAGCCGCCAGAAAACGGATATCTACACCGGTCTCTTTCTTGACCAGCGGAAGAATATGATGGATCTGCTCCAGCATCTTTGCTGCTGAGCCGTCTTTTTTGACCAGTGTCGTATCACTGATCTCCACATAACAAATATGACGTTTCTGATATTCTCGTCCAATCCACAGCAATGTATCCTCATACAAAGTCAATTCGGCATACTCCGGCTGCGCTCTGTCACGGCGCATCTGTTCCAGATACGCACAGATATCGCGATCCTCGATTTCTGTTTGTTCCGGCAGTTCAATCTGATAGTCTGCCGCAACACCTTTGGTAAATACATAGCGGTAAAGATACAGCTTTTCCAGGTTCGTGAATACAGCCTGTGAATCCTTCAGAATCGATAAAGAATTGCGGATCCTGTTGATATTTTCTGCCGCATACTCTGGATTATGCAAAATCAGGTCCGCAAAATTGATATAAGTGTGATCATCAATCCGGCGATCCAGATGCTTGCCTGTCAGTCCGGTCAGATCCAGCGTATCTTTGACCGCATCCCGCTGTTCTTCCAAAAACTGATGCTGCGCAGGTGAGACAGTCAGCTGCAGCTTTTTGATATAATACAGCGGATACCGGATCTGATGCATGATTGCCAGCGCAATCAAAATATCCGCATTCAGGTTGGCATTGCCATGGGTATGCAGGTCGGTCGAAAGCTTGACTCGCTCCGGCACATACGACTTGACCACGGTCTCCCGAAAAGAATATTTGTAGTCCTTGGTCTGACTCATCAGCGTTTTGGCAATCGCCGGGATCAGAGAATTCACTTCAATCTTGCCGTCTGGATAGATATTGGCCAGCTTCGTTCCATTGAGCCGGAAAATATAAACGCGCTGTCCATCGCCCTTGATGTAGGCCGGAATCTCTCCAACGATTACCTTCCGTCCATCGCGAAGCTCCGTCTTCTGTCCGGTAATGGCCGCGAGATTGTTGATCAGGTTGTCCGATTGGTGATTCGCTGCCCAGATCGTATACGACAGTACGGCTCGTTCCATGTCGAGCCGCACAATAATATCTTTGTCCTTGTCCAAATATAACGTTCCAAAATAACTCATTTCTTCGTCCTCAGCTTTAAGTGTTTTTCCTATTATACCTACCCGCCAAAGACAAAGCAAGCGAATAATCTGATCACAACTGCTGCATCTGCTTTTCTTCTTCCATATCTGCCTCACCTGATACACTGCTTCGATTCTTTTCCATATATTATTATAGGAGAAAATTCTCCTATATTTTAAAACAGAGGTG
>CAZEPO010000163.1:0-4694 GCA_964514125.1 uncultured Lachnospiraceae bacterium | reverse complement strand
CCCTCCCATCTTCTCAACGAACTGTCGTTTTCCCGGTATATTTGTGATTTTTGCGAGGTTCAGGTGAATCGTCACTCCGGTCTGTGTCAGCTGCTCGATCAGCTTCTCCGGATATGGAAATGCTTCTGATATTATAAGCAGTACCTCATCCACCCATTCGTTGCAGACATACATCGGAATCTCTGTTTCATCAGCCACTACTGGAACTCCATTGATATTTTTCCCTTTCCAATTTGCTCCGACGACAGCTGCTCCCGCCAGCAAATAGCTGTCGTAGGCTTTCGGCTGTAGATTTCGAATAACCTGATCCGCAATATCCGCAGATGTGACAACCAGCAATCTGCGGTCAATCCAGGTTTTTCTTTTCTTTTTGAGCAATTTTTTCCAGCCTATTCTGACAATATATGTAAGCAAGGTATAAATACATACCGTAAAGATCATAGTCAGTCTGGAAAAATTTTGCCCCTTCTGAATCAGGAACAGGTAGAGGATCACCAACGCGCCTACCATGATCGAATGATTCAATGTGGCTTGGAATTCACGATAATAACCGCGTTTCAGAACATTTTTCATGGTATCGTATGCAAAAATCACAACAAGATTTGCCAATTCAAGAAAAAAAGCCACACCCCGATACAGAAGCTGTCCATACGGATTATATCCATAACCGCTGAATCCATATGCAAGTACGAATGCAATCTGCAGGCAGATCATATCCAACAAAATAAAGTCTGCATGCTTAAGCCAACCATCTGAATGTTTTTTATACATAGATTTTTCTCTTTTCCCCTCCCTATTCTCTGTATATATCCGGAATACTTACGCTTCTCCGTCTGCCTTTCCGATGATGATATATACCTCGATGTCCTTCGGTTTGGACCCGTCCTCCATCGTGATGTTCGTTGTGAATTCATCCTCTGTCACTTCCGGATCGTCAAAGAGCTCTGTGAGAAGCTCTGCATCTTCCTCGTTCTCGATGTAGATCCGTGTATGCTCGATCGCAGATGCCGGATAGCTAGCGATTGATACGTCCTCATATCCTTCCTTCAGCAACTTTTTCTCCCACTTCGCTGCGATTCCGTCCTTGCCGCTTCCGTTAAGTACCAGGATTTTCTTCTGCATGATCTCCGGCAGCTCGGTTTCTGTCTCGCTTTCCGTTTCGCTCTCCGTCTCTGTCACAGCCTCAGTCTGTCCGACTCTGTCCCACGCGCTGGCTGCTTTCAGTGCTTCTGTGCTCAGCTCAAACTCGGTTTCAGTCTGACCCTGATTCTCACCTGCTTCCAGCTGCTCGATCTGTGTTTTGAATGCAGCCTGTTTGGCTCTCGTGCATTTGATCAGATAGCCGATCCCGCCGAGCAGGATTACAACTGCTATGAAATAAAGAAGTAATTTCATTGGACTGCTCTGCTGTCCATACTCATGTTTCTTTGACATAATCTCTCCCTCTTCAGATTTCCTCGTAAAATAAATCGATGATCAGCTGTTCCAGCTCCTGATCGGCCGGTACGAATACGGTTCTGCTGTCCTCCTGCCGCATCTCGCCCTTCAGCTGATAATAGTCCATGATGCCTTCGGATGTCTTGTCGATTGCCTGGGCAAGACCCTGATATTTGTTTCTGGTGATGCTGGTCTGCAGATTCTCTTTCATGATCTGCTCCTCCTGCTCTGCCAGTCCCGGATCATTCTGAAGCAGCTCTGCGAACTCTCCCATGTAGGCCATCAGTCCGTCGGCCAGTGCATGAATCTCTGCCTTGGAGGAACGGTTGGCTACCACATATTCATTGATCGTGATATCTCCCAGCAGATGCTCCACAGCTTCTTTCATATTCATGCAGCTGACCTCGCCTCCGTCGCCTCGGCTGTATGCTTCGCCAAGTGTTCCAGCGCTGGTGCCCAATTCTTTGCCACTGCTGTCATAATCCTGCATCTCGGACAGTGTCGTCCCGTCCAGTGTCAGGATACTGATCTTGTTTTTTTTCTCATCCAGAATGCTCAGGGTGAGGGTTTCCGCCAGTGCTTTGTCTCCGTAGACCGTCTCTGCCTGCATCTTGCCCTCGGAATCGATCTCAGCGTACAGGATCGTTGTGATCTGTGTATTGTACTGATATTCCTTGCCCTCATAGGTTCTGGTACGATAGCCGCTCTTCATATCCACAGAGTTGCCCGCTGTCACATGGCGTTTGGACTGCTCCTGCCAGGAGTGATAAAAAACGCCTCCTGTGCCGAGCACAGCTGCTGCGATGATCACAGCACTGCCTGCCGCTGCCTTACGGTTATGACGCAGCCATCTGCGCATCCGATACCAGATGCTGTGTCTGTGATGATGTCTGCTCATATTTATTTCCTTTTCTTATCAGTGTTCTGCTCGCCGTATCCGTAACCATAGCCATATCCATAACCATAGCCGTTCTGGCTCTTTCCTACCTTATTCAGAACGACACCGAGAATACGTACACCGGCATACTCCAGCTGATTCTTTGCACGTACGACCTGTACCTTCTCGCTCTGCCCACACTCTACGACAAGAACAGTTCCGTCACACTGCTTCGCGATCAGGGCACCGTCGATGACCGGATTGACCGGAGGGGTATCGACGATCACATATTCATAGTTCTTCTTCAGTGCTTCCAGAAGGTGTCCGAACAACGGTCCGGAAAGAAGCTCACTCGGGTTCGGTGCAACTGCACCTGTGAAGATCATATCCATATTTGGGTCATCAGTATGATATACGATATCGTTCATCACGACCTGACCGCAGAGGAACTCGCTCAGTCCCTGTACAGTGTCATTGATCTTATAACGGCGCATAACCTCGGAGTTGCGGATATCGCAGTCCAGATAAACGGTCTTCGTACCAAGTCCCGCCATACTCTTGGCCAGACGGAATGCAGTTGAGGATTTTCCCTCGTTCGGCAGCGCACTGGTCACGGCGATCGTTCTCAGTTCAAATCCGCTGAGCTGTATATTTCCACGAAGCACATTGATTGCTTCCTTTGCCTGAAATGGCAGTTCTTCCATCTGCGGGACTATTTTTTTGTATTTCGGAGTGGTTCCCCACTTCTGCTGCTGTTCCATAGTTGTGTGCCTCACTTTCTCTTCTTCTCATTGTAATACGGCACGGCTGCCAATACCGGCAGGTGCAGATATTTCTCTACATCGTCTTCTGTCTTGATCGTAGCGTCCATCAGCATACGGAGGATGAATACTGCGCATACGACACATGCTGCCAGCATACCGCCGATCAGCATATATTTGAAAATGCTCGGTGTCACATCCTGTACTGCTTCTGCTACGGAATAATCGATCACTGTCGGTTCACTGCTGCCGATGACCTGATAGATCTGGCTCACACTGATGTTCAGCAGTGCATTTGTGATATTTCTGCTCATCTCCGGATCATCACAGGTTACCTGGATGCCTACGATATGTGTAGAGTCCGGATTCACGACATTGACAAGCTCACTGAGTTCTTTGTAATCCAGGTTCAGCTCCAGCTCATCGATCACGCGGTTCAATACAGTACGGCTCTTGATGATATTCGCATAGTCATCGGTCAGAGCAGATGACAGCTGCAGATCAGAAAATGTGATCGCAGAGTCGGTGTTCGTGATATAGAGTGATGCGTCTGCCTGGTAGGACGGCTTCACCAGAAATACATGGTATGCACCGAAGATCAGTGCGCCGACCAGGATTGCCAGAAAGATTTCTTTCCATTTGGACTTGAGCAGATAAAAGATCTCAAGCAGGTCAATTTCCATTTCTTCTTCCTGCGGTCTATAACCGGCAGGCTGTTTTTGCATTGTGTTTTCCATACGTTTCTCCCATCATCTTTTTCTCAGTATATTTTTTACATTGGTGATCAGCATCTCTCTTCGGATCTCCTGATCGACCTGTTTCACAAGCCATTTCATGCTCTTGTCGGCATGATAGGGTCTGAAATGTGTGCCATGACAGTCACTGCCGAGCAGATCCACTATGCCGCTCTGCAGCAGCCTCTGCCACTGTGTCTTCTGAAACAGACCTTTCTTCTGAAGGATCGTGTCCAGGTTCATCTGAAGCAGGATTCCCCTGCTCTTCAGCTCCTGCAGACGATCCGGGTTCTCCAGACATTCATAACGCTCAAAATGGGCCAGCACCGGACGGTAGCCGCTCTGCTGAAGCTGCATCAATCCCTGCTGAAGCTGCAAATAGAGACAATTCGGTGAGAACTCGGTCAGCACATACCGGCTGCCTGCCAGCGTCAGTGCTTCTCCTCGGTCCAGCTTCTCTGCCAGATCGGAGTGGTAGAAACACTCCTGTCCGGCATAGATTCGAATCTGCAGTCCCTCTGCTTTGCAGCGATCCCTGACTTCCTGACACAGTGCATGGATCGTCTCCGGATCCGTCTCGTACTTTTCCGGATAATAATGTGGGGTGGCGATCACCGCACGGATTCCCTGTCTCGCAGCCGTCTGCAGCGCCTGCATGGTCTCCTCCATATCTCTCGCACCATCGTCTATCCCAGGAAGTATATGGCAGTGAACGTCGCATAATCCACTGTTCATTCAAATAACCTCCGCATGATTTATTGTTTTTTTCATAAATAAAGAGACATTCAAAATGTCCCTCCCGCAACCCTAATATTGTATATTACTGCATCACTTTGTGCATAATATACAATAATAAATTCGTATTTATTATATCTTAATATACTC
>CAZEPO010000162.1:0-4722 GCA_964514125.1 uncultured Lachnospiraceae bacterium | reverse complement strand
GCTGAGAGGAAGGTGTGACCTTCGACCCTTTAACCTGATTTGGATAATGCCAACGTAGGGATTTGTGATAAGTACACGGTGAATATCCCAAGCGGGTGTTTACCGTGTTTTTATATTGTCATGTATCCAAAAGAAACTGTCAGTGGCACACCATTTAGGGCGTATTTTGTGTAGGTTAAGGAGGTGATTTCTTTGGTTAAGGTAAATGGCGAAGTGATGAACATAGCTGGGAAAACAGTATCAGAATATCTGGCATCTACGAGCTATGATTCCAAACGCATTGCCGTAGAGCGAAACGGTGAGATTGTATTTAAGTCCCAATACGACAGCACTGTTTTGAAAGATGGTGATGTACTAGAAATAGTAAGTTTTGTAGGAGGAGGGTGATATGGTTCCGACACAAGAAGAATGGATGACAGCACTTATAAAGCGGCATGGAGCAGATAATCAGAAACGCTTTCAGAATGCTGCGGCAGCCATTTGCGGTCTGGGTGGACTTGGTTCTAATATCGCCATCGCACTTACTCGTGCCGGTATTGGACGGCTGATTTTGATTGACTTTGATCAGGTAGAACTGACGAATTTACACCGTCAACAGTACAATGCTTCTCAAATCGGATTGTTCAAGACGGACGCACTTGCTGCCAATCTGCGTCAGATCAATCCGTATATCGAACTGGAAACACATCCGGTCAGAATAATGGAAGAAAACGCAGAGAGGCTCCTGAGAAACGCAGACATCATCTGTGAAGCATTCGATGATGCAGAGTCGAAGGCAATGCTGACCAATCTTGTGCTGGAAAAAATGCCGGAAAAGTATCTGATAGCAGCATCGGGCATGGCCGGATTTAAAGATGCCAATGCCATACAGACAAGGAGAATCACCGAACATTTTTATCTCTGCGGTGATCAGGTCAGTGATGTGGCAGACGGGATGGGGCTGGTTGCACCCAGAGTGATGATCTGCGCTGCACATCAGGCCCACAAGGTTTTACAAATTTTATTGAAAGAAGGACAGGCAAATGAACAATGATAAATTAGTGATTGGAGGACATGAGTTCAGCTCCCGTTTTATCCTAGGTTCTGGAAAGTACTCCATGCAGCTTATTGAAGCGGCAGTCAAAGATGCCGGAGCAGAAATCATCACCCTCGCTGTGCGGCGTGCCAATACCAAACAGCAGGAAAGTATTCTGGATTACATCCCTGAAGGTGTTACACTTTTACCCAACACCAGCGGAGCAAGAAATGCCGAGGAAGCTGTCCGTATTGCAAGATTGGCGCGTGAACTTGGCTGCGGCAATTTTGTCAAAATCGAGATCATGCGTGACTCAAAATATCTGCTTCCCGACAATCAGGAAACCATCAAGGCAACGGAAATCCTTGCAAAAGAGGGTTTTGTAGTTATGCCTTATATGTATCCTGATCTGAATGCTGCCCGTGATCTGGCGAGTGCCGGTGCGGCGAGCGTGATGCCTTTGGCTTCACCTATTGGCTCTAACAAGGGACTTGCCACAAAGGAATTTATTCAAATCCTGATCGATGAAATCGATCTGCCCATTATCGTAGATGCCGGTATCGGAAAGCCCTCACAGGCATGCGAAGCTATGGAAATGGGCGCGGCTGCTATTATGGCAAATACTGCACTCGCCACATCGGGTAATCTCCCTATGATGGCATCTGCTTTCAAAGATGCAATTGAAGCCGGACGAAAAGCCTATCTTGCAGGGATTGGCAGAGTTTTGACCCGCGGCGCATCTGCATCCGATCCACTGACTGGATTTTTGCGTGATTAAGGGGGAGAAAACGATGGAAAATCAATTTTTGATTGATTCTGAGTTCTTATCACCGGAAGCGTTGGCAAAGAAGCATCGGCTGGAAACAGAACCCTCCTCCAGAACGAGTCACATGGAATATATGCCGGGAATGGAGATCATAGAGTCGGATGTATGCGAAAAGGTCATGTCACAGATGCAGGATTATGACCCCGCAATCTATACCGCAAAAGAGGTCAAAGAGGCATTGGAGCATGCAAACTGTACGCTGGATGATTTCAAGGCGTTGCTGTCCCCTGCGGCAGAACCGTTTCTGGAGCAAATGGCAGAAAAAGCCCGTGCGGAAACCGGCAGGCATTTCGGCAACACTGTTTATCTGTTTACGCCGTTGTATATTGCTAACTATTGTGAAAACTACTGTGTATACTGTGGGTTCAACTGCTATAACCGCATCAGTCGGATGAAACTCAATCTGGAGCAGATTGAGCATGAAATGCAGGTCATTGCCGACTCCGGTATGGAGGAAGTGCTGATTCTCACCGGTGAAAGCCGAGGGCAAAGTCCGGTGGAGTACATCGGAGAAGCCTGTAAGTTGGCTCGAAAGTATTTCCGGATGGTGGGTCTTGAAATCTATCCGGTCAATACCGATGAATATAAGTATCTGCACGAATGCGGAGCAGACTATGTGACGGTATTTCAGGAGACCTATGACACTGATAAATATGAACAGCTTCATCTGTTGGGACACAAACGGGTCTGGCCTTATCGCTTCGATGCACAGGAACGGGCACTCAAGGGCGGTATGCGTGGTGTGGCATTTTCTGCACTTCTCGGTTTGGCCGATTTTCGAAGGGATGCCCTTGCAAGTGCGCTTCATGTCTACTATTTGCAGAGAAAATATCCCCATGCGGAAATGAGCCTGTCCTGTCCCAGACTGCGCCCGATCATCAACAACGATAAGATCAGTCCCATGGATGTTCATGAAAAGCAGCTTTGTCAGATCATCTGTGCATATCGGATTTTTCTGCCTTATGTAGGTATTACGGTATCTTCCCGTGAAAGTGCTGCTTTCCGCAATGGCATTGTCAAAATTGCGGCTACCAAGGTTTCTGCCGGTGTATCTACGGGAATCGGAGATCATGACAGCAAGTACAACGGAAATGAAACGAATGCACCGCAGGGTGATGAGCAATTTGAAATCGACGACACTCGCAGTCTTGACAAGATGTATCAGGACATCGCAGAAGAAGGCTTGCAGCCTGTCCTGAATGACTATCTATATGTGTGAGGGAAAGTGAATGAAAAAATTTGATCCGAGTTTATATTTTATAACCGACAGCACGAACTACACCGAGGAGGAATTTCTTGATCGTGTAGAACAAGCACTCAAAGGAGGAGTAACACTGCTTCAGCTTCGTGAAAAGAACAGAAGTACACGAGACTATATTGTTCTTGCAGAAAAAGTACATGCGATTGCTAAACGCTGCGGTGTTCCTTTGATCATTGATGACCGTGTGGATGTAGCACTTGCTGTTGATGCGGAAGGTGTGCACGTGGGAGTAGAGGATATGCCTATTGCCATGGCAAGAAAACTGATGGGCAAAGATAAAATTGTGGGAGCAACGGCAAAAACCGTTCCGTGGGCAAAGGAAGCCTACGAGCAGGGCGCAGACTATCTCGGTGTTGGTGCCATCTATCCCACCACCACAAAGGTCAAAACAGTACTGACATCGACAGAAACCCTGCGTGATATTTGTGATGCCGTCCCAATCCCGGCAAATGCAATCGGTGGTCTGAATAAGGACAATATCGATATTTTGAAAGGAATCCCCATTGCCGGTATCTGCGTAGTGTCAGCTATTATGAAAGCTGATGATCCGAAACAGGCAGCGCTAGAACTGAAAGAGCGGTCGGAAGAGCTGGGACTATGTAAAAGAAGGAAGGAGTATTTACATGAAAGTGAAAACAGCATTGACTATTGCCGGGAGTGATTGCAGCGGCGGTGCCGGGATCCAGGCAGACATCAAGACAATGACCATGAACGGTGTTTATGCCATGAGTGCGATCACCGCACTCACAGCACAGAACACCATCGGCGTGAGAGGAATTCAGGAAGCAACGCCTGTTTTTTTGAAAGAGCAGCTAGACGCAGTGTTCGAAGATATCTATCCCGATGCTGTGAAAATCGGCATGGTATCTTCCCGTGAGCTGATTTGCGTAATTGCCGATCGACTGCGGCACTACGGAGCGAAGAACATTGTGGTTGATCCCGTTATGGTAGCGACTGCCGGTTCTTCTCTGATCAAGAACGACGCAGTTCGGACGCTTGCATCAGAACTGCTGCCGCTCTCTGTATTGGTTACACCCAATATTCCCGAAGCGGAAGTCCTGTCCGATTTGTCTATTCGCAGCAAAGAAGATATGGAAAGAGCGGCAAAATATATTGGAGATACATATGGCTGTGCGGTTCTTTTGAAAGGCGGTCATAGCATCAATGACGCCAATGATTTGCTCTATGCGGACGGCAGTCTGCGCTGGTTTGAGGGCAGGCGAATCAACAACTCCAACACCCACGGCACGGGCTGCACCCTTTCTTCAGCCATTGCCTCTAATCTGGCGAAGGGTTATTCTCTTGCTGACTCCGTAAAACGGTCGAAAGATTATATTTCCGGTGCATTGGCAGCCATGCTGGACTTGGGAAAAGGCAGCGGGCCGATGATGCACAATTTTAATTTGCAGGGTGGATTTGCAAAATGAGCAGGATAATAGCTTGTATTTTTGTCAAAGTTCTCGTATTTTCTGATATTTAGGTATATAATTGGACAAAATACTAACGAAGGAGGCCATATAATGATTGATGTAAAAGGAAGATGGGCACTTATAACAGGAGCGAGCAGAGGAATAGGATATCAGGCCGCATTATTTATGGCTCAGCAGGGCTGTAATTTAG
>CAZEPO010000161.1:0-4734 GCA_964514125.1 uncultured Lachnospiraceae bacterium | reverse complement strand
GAGCATCTGCCTTACAAGCAGAGGGTCACAGGTTCGAGCCCTGTAGGCCCCACTTTTTCATTCAAAAATAATTAAATATGCCGGCATGGCGGAATTGGCAGACGCAAGGGACTTAAAATCCCTCGAGGGCGACTTCGTACCGGTTCGAGTCCGGTTGCCGGCAGCAAAAAATCCTTGAGTAATCAAGGATTTTTTGATTTCAAGAATTTACAGAAATTAAAGTGTTTCGAAATGTGCGGTTACGCGTGCAAACTCTTCTTCATTTTCAATTTTAGAGATTTCCAATTCTTCTCCGGCTGCAACGGCACTGTAAATATAGAATCCTTCCTGGATTTCATCGTTCATGACCGGAGACACAACGATATAGTGCTTTTCGTCAAGATCAAATTCTTCCATGATTGCGAATTCCTGTTCTGTTCCATCTGACAGGGGAATCATAACGGTATCGTATTCCTGAAATGTTTCCATAAAGACCTCCTGAAGTATAAGTTTTTCTTTATTCTATAATTAAAAATAAGCTGCGTCAAGTCAAGTAATTTTGAGTCAGAACAGATTCTACATATGGCTAAGAAAAATTAACTTGAATCAAATGCCGCAAGATGGTAATATAAACATATAAGTGGATAAAACAAAGGTGTTTTATCGGTAAGAGGGAGTAGCTGGCACGATTTTGTGTATCCTTGGTCGTCAGTACAATAGCGCAGACTATTCGTCAGGGATTGAAATAGCAAGACTTTTACCACAGTTTAGATGCTGTGGTAGAGGTCTTTTTTTATACCCTATTTGAATAGTGCGGTGATTCAAAGGAGAATGCGATTTCTGCAGCTGCGTAAGAGAGCAGCAGAAAGATTGTGTGGCAGGTGCTTCAGCGAAAGAAAGGAGAGAGTGGTATGGAATTTTTAACAGAAGGATTGCTTGCCCTGACTTGGCAGCAGGTGGTAATGTATGGAATGGGTATCTTGCTCATATGGCTTGCAGTGAAGAAAGAATATGAGCCTTCACTGTTGCTGCCGATGGGATTCGGTGCGATTCTTGTAAACCTTCCGGCTTCCGGCGTACTGAATCAGGTTTTGGAAGGCGTAGGTGAGACAAATGGCATTATTCAATGGCTCTTTGAAGTGGGTATTGAGGCATCGGAGGCTATGCCGGTTCTGTTGTTTATTGGAATTGGTGCGATGATCGATTTTGGACCGCTTCTGTCGAATCCAAAGATGTTTTTATTTGGAGCAGGTGCACAGTTTGGTATTTTTGCAGCAATCCTGCTTGCGGTGCTGCTTGGTTTTAATATTCAAGATGCGGCGTCAATCGGAATCATTGGTGCGGCAGATGGTCCGACTTCTATTCTGGTTTCTCAGATTCTGAAATCAAATTATATCGGCCCGATTGCAGTAGCGGCATATTCATACATGGCACTTGTGCCGGTGATCCAGCCATTTGCAATCAAACTGGTGACAACGAAGAAAGAACGATTGATCCGTATGAAATACGAACCGTCTTCGGTAAGCAAGAAGACCAGAATCATTTTCCCGATCGCAGTAACCATGGTAGTTGGTCTGGTGGCTCCGTCCTCCGTAGCGTTGGTAGGATTTTTGATGTTTGGCAACCTGATCCGTGAATGTGGTGTGACCAATACGATGTCAGAGACAGCACAGAATACGCTGGCAAATCTGATCACACTTTTGCTCGGAATCACAATCTCTTTCAGTATGAAGGCGGAACAGTTTGTTACAGTAGATACACTTCTGATCATGGTGATCGGTATGTTTGCCTTTGTGGTTGATACAATCGGCGGCGTTATGCTTGCGAAGTTTATGAATCTGTTTTCCAAAGAAAAAATCAATCCGATGGTTGGTGCGGCAGGTATTTCCGCATTTCCAATGTCCTCCCGTGTAGTACAGAAAATGGCAATGGCAGAAGATCCGGGCAATGTTCTCCTGATGCATGCAGCCGGAGCAAATGTTTCTGGACAGATTGCATCAGTAATCGCAGGAGGTCTTGTGATCAACCTTGTAACCGGATTTCTTGGATAAGTAGAATAGGATAAATGTGGATACAGAAAAGGCAGATCTGGTTTAAAAAGGACTAAATGAGTTTCAGTGAAGAAAGAGATGCCTGGAAAGGACGAAAACATGAGCGAAGTAGGAATGGCATTGGCAATTATGTGGAAAGGAATGCTGGGGATTTTTGTAGCGGTTGCAGTCATTATGCTGATCGTATACCTGCTTGGTAAGCTGAAATAGACATATTCTTAAGAAATGTTTCGGTTGAATAAGCTGGAAAAGTATCGTAGTATGACTGGTAAAGATGAAAATTTTGGGATGAGAGAGAAGGGGTTAAATGCGATATACGATACCGGATTATTATAAGAAGTTTCGGTGCATTGCAGGGGAGTGTCCGGCAACCTGCTGTGCAGGATGGCAGATTGTGATCGATGATGCTGCATTGAAGAAATATATGGATATGGCAGGTGTGAAGCGTGTCAGAAAGGGAATTCCGGTGATGAAAAAGCAGGGAGGACAGCCATTTGGCAGCCGACTGGTTAATTCGATCGACTGGGAGAATAAAACGTTTCTGCAGTACGATGGCCGATGTGCATTTTTGGATGAGCATAATCTGTGCGATATCTATACGGAAGCAGGAGAACAGTACTTCTGCAGAACATGTCGGAATTATCCGCGGCATATTGAAGAATTTGAAAATGAACGTGAGATTTCGCTGTCACTGTCCTGCCCAGTTGTAGCAAGAATGTTGCTGGATCGACAGGAAAAGGTTCAGTTTATCAGTCGCGAGACAGAGCAGGAAGAACAAGATGAATCATTCGATGAATTTTTGTATTTTATCCTGCAGGACTGCCGCAGCGAGATGTTTGAGATCCTGCAGAATAGAGAGCAGCCGATCACATTTCGAATCGTCAAAGTGTTGGCACTGGCCCATGATATACAGAATCGGATCGATACAGATAAGATCTTTGAGATCGAAGCGGTATTGGAGCGTTATCAGAGGGAGGGCGCGGATGAAATACTGCAAAAGAAATTTGAGGCATACCAGCTGAAAACGGCAACACTGCAGGAAGCGGTCTGTGTGGAGAAAGAAGCTGTGGAAAATCTTTCAGATGACAGTCAAATGAAGCGTCGAAAGAATCTGATGGATCTGCTGTATGAGATGGAGATTCTGGATCTTTCGTGGCCGGATCAGGTGCGAAACTGCAAAAAGACACTTTACGGCTCTGGTGCAGAACGATATATGGCTTTAAGAGAAACATATACTGCACAGATGCCATGGCTGGAGACAGAGGCAGAGCAGCTGATGGTTTATTTTCTGTTTACCTATTTTTGCGGCGCGGTTTATGATGGCGATGCATTTTCTAAAGTAAAGCTGGCGGCAGTGTGTACTTTGCTGATCCAGGAGATGGAACTGGCTGAAGCAGCAGCAAGAGATAATGCAGAGCTGGCAGAAAATTCGGAGCCAGACAGTCAAAAGCAGAAAAGCGATGAAAAAACTTCGGAAGGACTGCTGACGCTGGAAGAGCGTGCGCAGATTGCATGGAGATTTTCGAGGGAACTGGAACATTCTGACCTGAATTTGGAAACGATGGAAAAATTGATGAAGGAAGATGAGGCAGCAGAATTTAAAACTCTGCTAAGATGTATATGCTGAAAATATTGATCGTAGAGGACGAGGAGCCGATCGCAAATCTGATCCGGATGAATCTCGGAAAAGCAGGCTATCAATGTGAGATTGCTTTTGACGGTGAGGAGGCAGCCGATAAGATTGAGAACAACAGTTATGATCTGATCCTGCTGGACGTGATGCTTCCCAAGCTGAACGGTTATGAAGTGCTGGAATATGCGAATGCAGTCGGCATTCCGGTGATTTTTCTGACTGCAATGGGAGAAACACAGCAAAAGGTCAAGGGACTGCGTGCAGGGGCAGAGGATTACATTACAAAGCCATTTGAGATACCGGAGCTTTTGGCGAGGGTAGAGACGGTTCTGCGGCGTTATCACAAGGCGGACCGCAAGCTGCACCTGCTGGATATTGAGATTGACGTAGAGTCCAGAACAGTTCTGCAAAACAGAAGAGAAGTAGAACTGACCGTGAAGGAATTTGAACTGCTTCTGCTGTTTTTGCGGAACAAAAATCGTGCACTGTACCGGGAGACGATCTATGAGAGTGTCTGGGGCGGCAGCTATAGCGGAACCGGACGAACTGTGGATCTGCATGTACAGCGTCTGAAGAAAAAACTGGGCTTGGAAGAACATATTGTTGCAATTTATAAGGTGGGATACCGTCTGGTGGTGTAGAGATGAAATTATCGTGGAAACTGTTTTTTATTACAACACCAATTTTTCTGCTGTTTCTGACCTTTTTTGGGGTGTGGATGATACAGGACAGCTTTCAGCGCAGCCTGAATCAGGAGATTGACCGGTGCAAGGTAGAAAATCAGATGTTTCAAAATTCGTATGAGCTGACCGTTCACAGTCTGTCAGAAGAACAGCGGGAGCAGACTTCATTAAAAAAGCTGATCAAGAGCTTTCATAGAAACAACCAAAATGGAAGCATCCGGATTTTGGACGCGGAGGGAACTATTCTTTATCAGGAGCATGAGCTGCAGGCACTGCATGGGATTCGGGAAGCACTCAGCGAGCAGGAAAATGTCGGATATGAACTGTTTCAGGAAAATGGAGAACACTATGTAGCCGTGATGAGTCTGACAAGCTTTGGTGAGTACAT
>CAZEPO010000160.1:0-4744 GCA_964514125.1 uncultured Lachnospiraceae bacterium | reverse complement strand
TATGCGCTTGTAAGTGCACGCATTACAGACTGTTTTGCTACTCTATACTGTTTTGATCTGGCTCCTCTGTAACCTTTTGCCAGCTTCAATACTCTGTTATGTTTTTTCTTAGCGTTCATGCCGCCTTTAATTCTTGCCATGTCTTATTTCCTCCTTCGACTGATCTTATAAGTACGGTAAAATCTTCTTCATGTTAGAAGCGTTTGTTACGTCTGTAACAGTTGACTTTCTAAGATTTCTCTTTCTCTTTGTGGATTTCTTAGTTAAGATATGGCTCTTGTAAGCTTTATTTCTCTTTAATAATCCTGAACCTGTTTTTTTGAAACGTTTTGCAGCTGCTCTGCTGGTTTTCATTTTTGGCATCTTAATGTTCCTCCTTATATTAAATATCTGGAATTAGCGTTTCTCCGTCAAGAAGATTGTAAGGCTTCTGCCCTCCTGCTTGATCGGCTTGTCAATCACTGCGATATCACCAACCGCTTCCGCAAATTCTTCCAGAATATGACGGCTGGCCTGCATACGTGCCATCTCACGTCCGCGGAAACGCAGGCTGACTTTTACTTTGTTACCCTTTTCAAGGAACTTTCTCGCACTGCTCACTTTTGTATTCAGATCATTTACATCAATGTTCGGAGACAGTCGAACTTCTTTAATCTCGATCGTTTTCTGTTTCTTTCTGGCTTCTTTTTCTTTTCTCGCCATCTCGTAACGATACTTACCGTAGTCAATAATCTTGCATACTGGCGGCTTTGCCGTCGGAGCAATTTTAACAAGGTCAAGTTCTGCTTCCTTTGCCAGCTTCATCGCGTCTTTTGCAGACATGATGCCAAGCTGCTCGCCGTCTTCGCCGATCACACGGACTTCACGGTCTCTGATCTGTTCGTTAATCATTAATTCGCTAATGGTATACACCTCCACACTGATAGAATCTAATAAAAAAAGTGGACAACGCAAGTTATCCACCTAATCTTCACACAGCTGCGCACCTTTCTGACAAATCAGAATTTCTGCGCTATACTATTTCCGATATGAACCGCTGGTCACCTCTGTGCCAGGGTGAGAGTGGATACTCTGCTTTCCTGTTAATCATAACCTTTAGTATATTAGCACACGGCAATCCATCTGTCAAGCTGAAATTCATATACTTTTGTAAAAATATTCTCGAGAAGCGTTTTTGCCCGATAGGATGTACTTTCCCATCGAAAAAAACACACACCGCCAATTTTCACATTCTGCAGTGTGTGTTTCTGCTGATGTTCCATAAGAAATCAGTCTGTTACTCCATCTAAAATGCTGCTCCGTACGCTGTCAGCAAAACGGGATTCCTTTTATTCTTCCTCAAAGGTGACACATTCGGTCTCGCCGCATTTGCAGGCGCCGGCGCCGGAAATATCCACATGCTTTGCGTGGCAGACGCAGGAATTATTATATTTACAATTGGTTGCCTCGCATTTGATGTCGATTTCTGTGGTCGGTGTACCCATGGAACTTTTGGCGTTCTCATGGCGGCGTTCCTGGAAGCTCTCACAGCAGGTATCCTGACAGACGGTCGCATTCTCTCCGCCCACCTTGATATCTCCTTTGCTGCAGTACATTGCATTGTTATATACACAATTCTGTGCGGCACAAACTAAAGCTGGCATAATCATACCTCCTGAAATTATTTTCCGCAGATTCTGCTTTCAATCTGACAGGCATTTTGATCTGCTCTTGTCCGATCATACTTTAAACAGACTCCAGCGGTTTCAGGATTTAGTATCTGCACATTTTTATTTTTTATTCATTCTGTAACTTATTTCAGTGCGTCCAGTTCTTCTTTCCAGACCGCAATGCAGGCATCACTCGGCATACGCAGATCGCCGCGCGGAGAAAGACCGACACTGCCGACCTTCGGACCGTCCGGTACGCAGGAACGCTTGAACTGCTGCGTAAAGAATCTCCAGTAAAATTTTCTCAGCCATTTCAGGATCGTTTCATTTTCATAAACACCCGCGAAGGCAAGCTGTGCCACACGGTAGATTTTGCGCGGTGTATAACCGAAACGCAGCATATAATACAGGAAGAAATCATGCAGCTCATACGGGCCAACCAAATCTTCTGTCTTCTGTGAAATCTCGCCGTCCTTTGGCGGAAGCAGTTCCGGACTCACCGGTGTATCCAGTACATCGTACAGGATGCTGCTGATTGCCTCATCGCCGCAGGTATCTGCATAATAGCGCACCAGATGGCGAACCAGTGTCTTCGGTACAGAACAATTGACGCCATACATAGACATATGATCGCCGTTGTAGGTTGCCCAGCCAAGTGCCAGTTCTGACATATCGCCAGTCCCGACAACCAGACCACCTTTCTGATTCGCAATATCCATCAGAATCTGTGTACGTTCTCTCGCCTGGCTGTTTTCATAGGTCACATCATGTACCTGTGGATCATGACCGATGTCTTTGAAATGCTGAAGCACAGCATCCCGGATCGATACCTCCATCAGTTCTGCGCCCAGCCGTCTTGTCAGTTCACACGCATTGTTGTAGGTGCGGTCGGTCGTTCCGAAGCCCGGCATCGTCACAGCAGTGATCTGTCCGCGATCCAGTCCGAGCATATCGTAGGCCTTTGCCATGACAAGGAGTGCCAGTGTCGAATCCAGTCCGCCTGAAATACCGACCACTGCGCTCTTGGAACCTGTATGCTCCAGACGTTTTTTCAATCCGAGTGCCTGAATCATAAAGATTTCTTCACAGCGTTCTGCGCGCTGTGCCTCATCGGACGGCACAAACGGAGCCGGATCAAAAGCTCTGGTCAGCTGTGTATCTTCTTCACCCATCGCCACGCGTACCCGTTCATATCCGGCGCTGCTGCACGGACCGAAGGTTGTCATTCTACGGCGGTCTGCACGCAGACGATTGATATCCAGTTCAGTGTAGATTGCTTCGTTCTCAAAGCGGCGGGATTCTGCCAGAATATGTCCGTTCTCTGCGATCAGATCGTGCGCACCAAAAACGAGATCCTGGGTTGATTCTCCTGTGCCCGCATTTGCATAAAGATAGCCGCAGATCAGTCTTGCAGACTGTCCGGCGATCAGATCACGGCGGTATGATTTTTTGCCGGTCACTTCATCGCTGGCAGAAAGATTGACGATCACGTTGGCACCTGCCAGCGCATGTGCGGTACTCGGCGGATTCGGTGCCCAGAGATCCTCGCAGAGTTCTGCTGCCACGCAGAGACCCTTCGGAAATTCACAGTCGAACAGAAGATTCGTACCAAACGGAACCGGACGGCCTTCAAATTTGACCCATTCTACTTCTGTGTTGCCCGGTGTGAAATGGCGTGCCTCATAAAATTCATTGTAATTCGGCAAATGACGCTTCGGTACAAGACCCAGCAGCTTTCCGTCACTGATCACTGCAGCCACATTATAAAGCTTATCGTCTTTTTCCCACGGAAGTCCGACAAATACCAGCGCATCATTGCCCTTTGTCCTTGCCAGAATATGGATCAGCTGATGTTTTGCTTCTTTCAGCAGGGCCTCCTGCCAGAAAAGATCTCCGCAGGTATAGCCTGTGATACTAAGCTCCGGGAAAACGATGATTCTTGCATTCTGATCATATGCTTCCTTGATCCCTTTGCAGATTCGTGCTGTATTGTACAGACAGTCTGCCACTCGAAGGTCCGGCGTACACGCCGCAACTTTTACAAATCCATCTCTCATGTTCTGTTCCTCTCTTTCAGAAATCTCCTATCCAGCGCGATACATTCTCGCCGCTATCGCTGACTGCGGTTCAGCAGCGTCACCAGCTCGTCTACTGTCACTTTGTATTTTTTGTTGCAGAAATGACAGTTCACTTCTATATCTTCTCCATCCCGGATCATTTCTTTCAGATCTTTTTTGCCGATGCTGATCAGTGCCTTCTCGATCCGCTCTTTGGAGCAGTCGCAGTGGAACTGTGTCGGTATTGTATCATTAATCTCAAGGCCAAATTCTCCAAGCAGCTCCTCAAGGATCTGCTCCGGTGTCATGCCTGCGTCAAGCATCGAAGTCACTGATTTGACATTTGCCAGCTTCGCCTCCAGCTTGTCGATCACTTCCTCCGAAGTAAACGGCATCAGCTGAATGATAAATCCGCCTGCCTGGCGAACGGTGTTGTCTTTTTCCATCAGAACCCCCAGTCCGACAGAGGACGGTACCTGTTCTGATACTGCAAAATAGTAGGTCAGATCGTCGCCGATTTCTCCGGTCTTGAGTTCTACCTGACCAGAATACGGCTCCTTCATGCCGAGATCCTTGATCACGTTGAGGATACCGATGCCGATCGCACCTCCTACATCAAGCTTGCCCTGTGCATTTGGCGGAAGTATGACATCCGGATTTTTCACATAACCTTTGACATTTGCCTTGGAATCGGCGGTCACTGTGATGCCTCCGATCGGACCGCTGCCCATCATCTGAAGCGTCAGTACATCTTTCTCACCCTTCATCATAGAACCCATCATGGAACCTGCCGTCAGCAGACGTCCAAGGGCTGCTGTCGCCACCGGGCTTGTGTTGTGTGCGCTGCGCGCAGTCTCCACCATATCTCTTGTTGTAGCAGCAAATGCACGAATCTGGCTATTGGCTGCCGTTGCTCTTACTATATAATCCATTGTTTTATCCTTTCATTTCTATCCTTCACTTATCAAATGGATCCGCATTGTGCGCTCCATATCTGAGTTATTCTAACACAAAAAGCGGACTGAAACAATATTCTAT